>JBAXSZ010000030.1:0-21563 GCA_037130455.1 Actinomycetes bacterium
GGTGTGGGTGTGGGTGTGGGTGTGGGTGTGGGTGTGGGTGTGGGTGTGGGTGTGGTTATCAAAACTCCCTTACTCCACACTAATTTTTTGCCAATTTTAATACAAGTATAAGTTTTATTCAGAGAGATCACTTTTTGGCGAAAGACTTTGCAAGTGGCACCAGAAGATACTTTTTGGGCAGAAGTAGCGGGCACAGGTATTAGGGACAGAACCAGGACAATAAGCAAACCTTTTGCAAGACTTCTTTTGTTTCGCATTTAAGGAGGGTACTCTAAATTTTAAGTATAAAATGAACTGTGGACAGCATCCCCAATAATCACTTAACGAAGACAAGTGATTTTCGCGTTTATCCACAAAGTAATTGGAATAATTCATGCGAAATAAGAGTGAACAATAATTATTTTATAGTAACGGTTTGACACATATTGAGTATCTTTTTCATAGCGCGATATCCTAGCGATTGACATTTTATCCTAAGGTAAAAAATGCAACCTTTACGTACGGACACTTCGATTGATGCAAGCGTTAGGGCATCAGTACAACAAGCACGGGAGCTGATTGAATCCTCCGAAAATTTGCGCACCCGCAACGAGAAAGCCAATCGAAAGCGCTTCGCCCGACTCTTCAAAGACCCACAGGCCATCGAAGTCACCATTACCCTAACTGACGAAGTGATGCGCATCCACTCTATGCGCGAAGCAATCACGATTTTTGGTCACGCGGCAAAGAGAGCCACTATTAAGGGATTCGGGCCATTGAATGGATTGGGATTGAAGTTGAGTCGAATTCTCGCGGTTGGAATGCCTAGTGCCGTTATAGGACTTGTCCATCATCGAGTTCGGGCGCTCTCCAAAGAATTAATTCTTCCGGCCGAACAAGATCGTCTTTCTAAACACATAAGAAAGCGCAAAGAAGAAGGAATCCTGCTAAATATCAACGTGCTCGGTGAAGCGGTTCTGGGCCAGCGAGAAGCTGACGAACGTTTCAATCGACTCATTGAAATGATTCACCGTCCAGAAGTTAATTACATTTCTGTAAAACTTTCGGCAGTAGTGGCTCAGATAATCACCATTGATCGCAAAGGTTCATTAGAGAGAGTCTGCGAGAAGCTACGAATTATTTATCGAGAATCCGATGCACATGAAACATTTATTAACCTTGATATGGAGGAATTTCGCGATTTGGCTTTAACAGTTGACGCATTCAAACTCGTGTTATCTGAGCCAAATTTTCTGCAAATACATGCTGGCATAGTCTTGCAGGCATATTTACCCGATTCACATTCATCTTTCGCAGACCTTGTCGATTTTGCCGTTCAGCGAAACAAAACAAAGGGCGGAACAATCAAAATTCGCTTAGTAAAAGGTGCCAACTTGGCAATGGAGAAGGCTGAGGGCGAACTCCACGGGTATATTCCAGCTCCTTACAAATCAAAATCAGATGTAGATGCTAGCTATTCTCGTCTGATTGATGTAGCCCTTCGTCCGGAGCATGCGCACGCTGTCCGCATAGGCATTGCATCTCATAATCTCTTTCATCTGACCTGGGCTATCGAAGTGGCGCGTATCCGTAACGTTTTGGATCAATTAGATATTGAAATGCTGGAAGGCATGGCAAATGCTGAAGCACTTGCGGTCACTCGTTCCGGTCATCATGTCCTTTTTTATACTCCGGTTACCAATAAAGATGACTTTGCATCAGCTGTTGCTTACCTTGTTCGTAGGTTAGATGAAAATACTTCAGACGAGAATTACCTAAAGGCAGCCTTTGAAATTGGAAGTAACCCAAAGAAATTTGCCGAACAGAAAGAACGCTTCGAAATGTCAGTGATAGAGCGCCATTCAATTTCAACGCTCTCCCGACGGCACCAACCCGACCCCATGAATTATTCATCCTTTCATAATCAAGCATCAGGGGATCCAACAAATCCGAATTATGGCAAAGCAATCACCCTAGAAATTGCTCGTGTGAGATTAGATAACATGAAAATTCCCATAGTTATTAAAGGCGATGAGATAAGCACGGAAGAATGCGAAACTGGAACTGATCCTGGAGATAACTCCCGAGTCTGGTATTCATATTGTGTGGCTGACGTGAATCTCATCAATAAAGCAATTGAAGTCTCTCGCGAGGGACTTTCGTCGTGGAGCATAAAGAGCGTGGCAGAGCGCAAAGAAATTCTTTTTAACGTTGCCAATGTGATGCAAACACAGCGTTCGCGAACCATCGCTGTTATGTCACGTGATTCCGGTAAGACTGTCTCTGAAGGTGACCCAGAAGTAAGCGAAGCTATCGATTTTTCTCGGTATTACGCAGATCGAGGTGTGGAGAATAGCGATTCATCTCCAATGGGTGTTGTACTAGTTGTACCACCTTGGAACTTCCCCTATGCAATCCCCGCGGGTGGGGTATGTGCCGCCCTGGCGGCTGGCAACACCGTGATATTAAAACCATCGCCCGAGACTGTCGCGACCTCTTGGCTATTGGCTCAACAACTATGGGCAGGTGGCGTGCCAAAAGATGCGCTTCAATTCCTGCCTACGCGCGATGACGAATCAGGTAAGTATTTGGTGACGCATGATGGAGTTGGCGCGCTCATCCTCACCGGTGCCTTTGAAACTGCACAAATGTTCGTTGACTGGAAGCCTGAACTTAATTTATTAGCGGAGACTAGTGGCAAGAACTCAATGATCATTTCCGCCTGCGCCGATATTGATGCTGCAGTTAAAGATTTAGTGCAATCAGCATTTGGCCACGCGGGACAAAAGTGCAGTGCTGCTTCCTTAGGAATCATTCTCCAAAGTATTTTCCAAGATCCTTCATTCATTCGCCAACTGGTTGATGATGTCTCCACTCTTAAAGTGTCTTCAGGATGGGACCTCAGTGCTTCAGTCGGGCCACTCATTCGTAAACCAGAGGGTAATCTCCTTCGCGCTTTGACCATCCTTGATGAGGGTGAATCTTGGCTGGTGGAACCAAAACAACTTGATGACATGGGACAGCTCTGGAGCCCTGGAGTGAAAGTAGGGATTAGGCCTGGTTCATGGAGCCATCGCAATGAGTGGTTTGGCCCGGTTCTTGGCCTAATGGTTGCGCCAGACTTAAAGACCGCAATCCATTGGCAGAATGGCACAGAATTTGGATTAACGGCCGGGATCCATTCTCTAGATGCCGATGAATGCGCAATTTGGATGGATTCTGTAGAAGCAGGCAATCTCTACATAAATCGAGGAATTACTGGGGCAATAGTTCAGCGCCAACCTTTTGGTGGGTGGAAGCGTTCAAGTGTTGGAGCGAACGCTAAGGCGGGGGGACCCAATTACATTCATACGCTTCGCAATTGGAAGCCGCTGCAAGAGAAGCGCGCTGCGAAGTGGTCAGTTGATGAATGGTGGAAGAAAGTTGGCAGTCAAGCAACAGATGCCAGCGGTCTTACTGTAGAAAAGAATTACCTGCGTTATCGCAAACCCCTAGCTCCAATAATTGTGCGTATTGATGATTCGACATCAAAAGAAGACCTATCTTTGATCAACCACATTGCACAAGTTACGGGAACCGAAATTCAGTGGTCCAAGGCAACAATTGAGAGTTTCGATGAACTTATCGAGAGAGCTCAATATAAAGTTCGCTGGTTATCGAGCGAAAAAGCGCCCCGCGCAGAATTACTTGCTAAAGGCGTATCGCTTGACCCGCGTCCAGTTGCGCAACGTGGGGACATTGAAGCACCACGATGGTTATTAGAACAATCTGTTGCAATCACTTATCACCGCTACGGAAACACCAATGGTGGTCCAAAACCAGAATGTAACGGGCTCGTTAACTTTTAATCACCGGGTCGGCGGTTCATAATTCTCACCCCGCGCAAATACTTTCTTACCAATCCACTACCTGTCGCTTTTCCCATAAGAGCCCAGTTTTATCTGACAATGGATCAAAGGTTCGGGTCGCAAGCCAAATAGCGGTGTCGGCTCCTTCTTCAACCGAGAGCGGCGCATCTGGCCCTCCCATATCTGTTCGCGTGTGGTTTGGACAAACAGCATCAACGAGAAATCCACGACGCCCCAACCCTGTTTCATGAGCAAGATTTCGAACCAGCGCGTTCACTCCGCTCTTGCTAATTCGGTATGGGGCAAGTCCACCTGTATTGCCCGGCCCGGACATGCGGCCAAGGCAAGCAGAAAAAATAACAACTCGACCAGTTCGTGACTCTGCCATAGGCGCTGCCAAAATATTGAGAGCGCAAAAAACAGAATCAAGATTAATTGACATCACTCTTCGCCACTCATCGGTTGTGGTCTTCAAAGTCTTGGACATTTTTGCGCTCATTACACCATGAGCAAGAATGAGAATTTCAGGTGTTCCAAAAGCTTGCAATAGTTCGATAAAACAGTCAGTAGTTGCCTCCAGGTCCTCAAAATCCACGGCCCTGAATTCGCAATCTAATTTTTCTGATGCGGCAGCTAAACGCTCCTTATCCTTAGCGATAATTACAACCTGGTGACCCTGAACTTTCAAAGCGCGCGCCGTTTCAAAGCCCAAACCGCGAGAACCACCGGTAACAAAAACTAAAGCCATGGCCAGGAATTCCTTACTTACGTTTTAATTCTCGAAGGGATTTCTTCAATTCTCGGCGCTCTTTTTTCTCCGCAGGATCTTTCCTTGAAGGAAATGCCCATTTAAGGATCAGGATGATTAGAGGTAGAACTAAAAATCCTCCAAAGCCTTGAAAGAAAAGGCCATTGTTTATTCCACCTAACATGATTGAACTTTATTGTAAGTTCACATTTAGTACATTTCGAAAATCTTTCATGGATCAAGAAGAAAATTAAGGTGCCGAGTATCACATTTATGCGATAAATGCACTTAAAATGGCCAAATGTCGAGACGTTGGATTTCTGCCAGTTCGGTACTCACTTTTGCAATGATTTTTCTTTTTGCTAATTCAATTAGCGGTGCAGTTGCCGCAAACTCTCCAGTTCCCAAAAAGGGCGCTGCCTGTACCAAAGTGGGAATGAGAAAGGGCGATTCCAAGGGTTTTGAATACGAATGCCAAAAAGTTGGCAAGAAATTAGTTTGGTCAGCCGGACATAAAATTGAAGGAAACCAAAATGGGAATGGAAATGGGAGTGGGAATCAAGGAAACAACCAGACTTCGTTTGCACTAGGTGTACTTGGCGCAAATTGTAGTAAAAACGGCGTAGTGGCTTGGAACGGACAGATGACCGCTACGTGCAAAAATGGCAAGGTGTCCTACACGCTGGCCAGCGATGTTCCGCCCACTCCCGAAGGTGGTTATACATCTCGACCTTCCTGGTATCCAACACTTAATCAAATGTTTGGGCAAGGTTCCACCGAGCCAACATGCGCACCCGCTTCGATAAAATTTACTCAACCGGTATTACCTCTTGATCAATTGGCGCCGTCAGTTCCTTATGGGCTCACTGTTGGCGGACATGTAACACCAATTGATCATGCATACCTTGGGCTTAAGACTCTTTATTTAACTGATGCTGATCGCGCAAACGCAGAGTACGTACCCATCACATCCCCTGCAGATGGAACCATCATTGAAGTTGGCAGCCTGGGATCACCAGATTCGCACCGCGTTGTCATTAGTCACGGGTGCAATGTGTATAGCGTTTACATGGTCGTAAATCGAGTTAGTGGTGTACTTGCTTCAGTTGCTCAGGAAGTTGATTCCAAGGGTTATCTGCCGGTTCAGATAAAGATAAAGGCGGGCCAAGAATTCGGACGCCAGCGTGACAATATGCTGGATTTCAATGTGTTTAGCGGTGCAACTTGGTTATCCGGTTTTCAAAACGTTCAAAGTTACTTAAGCGCAGAAACATGGAAACCTTATACGGCAGACTTCCTTCCATTTTTTATTCCTAGCATTCGCTCCGTAATGGAAAACCAAATGCAGCGAACGAGCGCTCCCCGTTCGGGCAAAATTGATTATGACGTCGCTGGCATGGCCTCTGGAAATTGGTTTCTCGCAGGAACAAATGGGTACAGCGGAGTGCCAAACAGCTTATTTGCCTCTGCCACACAAATGATCAATGGTGGTCCTCCAGCAGGAAAAAAGGATGGTTCTTGGAGCCACCTTTCCATTGCCCCGCATCAAGTTGATCTCAACGCTTGGGTTTTCTCTACTGGCTGGTGGAAGGACTCCAGTGGTGATCCAATGCAAACTCTTCTTGTAGTTGACCCAGCCCAGCCCGCACCTGACAAACTAACAGCTGCCTCCGGGATGGTGGTGTATGCACTTTCTCAACTCAGCTTCGTAGATCCGCCTGGTACCCCAGCACGTCAACAAGGTGGACGTGCACCCTTTCCGATCGGATACACACTTTCCCAAGAAGGGTATCGAATGGGCGTCGTTGCGCTACAGGTCAATTCTGATAAGTCGTTGAGCGTGGAAATCAACACCACAATGACTTCTCCGAAAGAATTTCTTGCCTTTACCGCCGCCAAGCGAACCTACATTCGATAAGAGATTTCAAACTCCGACTCATTAAAGATCGCTAGTAGCAAATGGCAACCTGGGGAAATTTGTAAACTGTTTACAAAAAAGTGCTCGCTCTATAACATCCCTTCATGGCGAATGAGTTTGACCTTGATACCGCGCTAAAAATCTATGCGAAAGGCGAGCTTTTCGATCCCTATCCGCTCTATGAAACTCTGCGTGTGAAAAAGGAACCGTATTGGAGCGAAAACCTTGGCATGTGGTTGGTCCACGGTTTTACCGATGTTGAAGAAGGTTTGAGCGATCCACGGTTACAAAACGATCGAATTTTGGGCTACGAACGGTCCCTCACTCCAGAAAATCGAATCAAATTTAAAGCTCTGAATGAACACTTGTCGCATTGGCTGGGGTTTGAAGACCCGCCAGTACATACGAATTCCAGGGGGTATTTAAAGGAATATATCTCAGGGAAACTGGCGATTCGAATGAAACCGGTAATTCAGAAACAGATTCAAGAAATCTTGACTAAAGCCGATTCACATTCAGAAATCGATTTGATTACCGACTTCGCATATCCGCTACCTTTAAAAATAATATGCGACTTGCTTGGGATTGAAAGTGGTCGCGAAGAGGAATTCAAAGAATTGGCAGATGCAATTGGTGTCTACCCCGGAAATGTTGGACCGATTCTCAATGAAGTTGCACCAGCCGCGGCAGAGGCTTTAGTCAAAATGGAAGCCTTCTTTGATGACATGGTCGTAAAGCGATTAGCCGCGCCTAGGGATGACTTAGTCACCAGGTTGGCGCAATTATCAACAGAAGGATTGTTGAGTCACCAAGAGATGGTTTCTCTATTGACTTTCGTATTTCTGGCGGGATTTGGAACCACCTTAAACTTAATAGCGAATGGAATGATGTTGTTGTTCACTCATCCAGAAGAGAAAGAAAAATTGATCGCTCATCCAGAGTTGATCGGTAGTGGAGTTGAAGAATTCCTTCGGTATGAAAGCCCGATTCAAATCGTGGCTCGCCTAGTCAGGGAAGATTTCGAATGGCACGGAAAACAACTCAAGGCCGGTGATTACGTTGGCCTCGTTGCGGGGGCGGCAAATCGGGATGAAACTATTTTCCCAGATGCCAATCGCTTCGATATAGCCCGCGAACCAAATCGTCACATTGCCTTCGGTCGGGCAGCCCATTTCTGCCTAGGAGCGCCACTTGCGCGAGTTGAAGCTCAGATTGCCATCAGCGAGTTTTTCAAGAAATTTCCCAAAGCGGAAATGATTTCTCTGGTTCCCGATTGGTTGCCGATCATTAGTTTTCGGCATCTGGGAACGTTAAAAGTGAAGTTAAATAATGAAAATTGAGATTGATTTGTTGAGTTGCAAAGACTTTGGCGAATGCGTCACCAGTGCTCCAAACCTCTTTCGCCTGGATGAAAATGGAAAGCAATCGCTTCGGCATGAATCCCGTGAAACAACGTTTGAATTTGACGTGGCCGAAGAGTTTGAAACGGCTGCTGAGGAAGCGACCATAGTTTGTCCTATGCAGGCGTTGACGATTCTGAGCTGAAGATCAGGATTCCTTTGCTTGTTCCACAATGCCCGATGGATTAAGCAGACAGACTTATCTATTGCGAAGGAAAAATTTTAGTCCGCTTTCCAGACTTGAATATCACCTCGCTGGTCAAGAAATGATTTCCGCTTTATTGTTCACGCATGTCTTTCGACGAAGAACTTGCAGCACTTCGCACTGAACAGGTGGATGAAAAGTTTGCCATGCTCGATGTCATGTCAGTCAGTGAACTTCTTCAAGTAATGAACGAAAGCGATGCTGAAGTTCCAAAAGCGATTGCAGATGTAATTCCAATAATTAAAACTGCCATTGATGGCATTGTCGACCGCATGCTTCAAGGCGGTCGCTTGGTTTATTTGGGTGCGGGGACTTCGGGCCGTTTGGGCGTGCTTGATGCGGCCGAGTTAGGTCCAACATTTTCAGTTGCACCGACAGAGGTTCTCGCTTTTATCGCCGGTGGCGAAGGTGCGCTTCGGCACGCTGTGGAATCCGCTGAAGACAACTCGGAAGCCGGCGTGATTGAGCTCCAAGAAATCGACCTTACGTCGCAAGATTGCGTAGTTGGTATTGCCGCCAGCGGACGAACCCCCTACGTGATTGGCGCCCTTAAATATGCGAATGAAGTGGGATCTTTAACGATCGGTTTAACCAGTAATCCCAGTTCGGATATTTCAAAGATTGCTCAAATTGCCATTGATGTCGATACTGGTCCGGAGTTATTGGCAGGTTCAACACGCCTCAAATCTGGAACCGCACAAAAATTAGTTTTAAACATGATTTCGACTATCACCATGATCCGGTTGGGCAAAACGTTCGGAAATCTGATGGTAGATCTTCAAATAACTAACGAAAAACTTCAAAAGCGAGCCGTTCGAATAATCCAAAATGCAACTGCGGCAACTCCAGCCGAGGCCGAAACTGCCTTGAAGGAGTCCGGAAACCGAGTCAAAATAGCAATTCTGATGCTTTTGCTGCACATAAATGCAGATGAATCTGCGGAACGCCTGAAGAACGCTTCAAATCACATCAGGGCGGCGCTCGAAACTCATTTGTAACGGTAAATGTTACGTGCCTACGCTTGACACTTGAACCTTTTGTGGCGAGGATTTTCACCAAGCAAAGGAAGACTTGAAAAAATTTTCCATTGCTCCTGGCGGGAACCTCTCCCGCTGTAGGGAAAGGGGCTACACCAAGGATGTTTACTCTTAGCAAGAAGGGGCCGAAGGCTCTTGCCGTTGCCATCGCCGCCGCTCTCGGACTCTCCGGAGCAATTTCACTCGGCGTGACAAGCTCGGCTTCTGCAGCGCAGACCCTCAATATCGGCATCAGCGCTGATATGGACAAGCTTGATCCACATACATCTACCAACTTTGCGACTGTTCGAATCCTTGGCTTGGTGTATTCCGAGCTAGTCGAGAGCACTCCAGATTTGAAGATCGTTCCAGGACTTGCAAAGTCTTGGTACTGGAATAGCGATAGTACTCAACTCGATATGTACATGCGTCCTGGTGTGAAGTTCCAAGATGGAACTCCATTTACCGCAGCAGATGCGAAAGCTTCCCTCGACCGAATCCTCCTTCCAGCAACAGGAGCTGCTTCTCGCGGCAACTTATCGTTGGTCACTTCGATCACCGCCAATCGCACCCAACTCACCATTAAGTTCAGCGCACCGAATGCTCCATTCTTGGCAGCTCTCGATGGCGTGAACATGGCGATGCTTTCTAAGAAAGATATCGATGCTGGTTTGATTGGAAAGAAAGTTAATGGAACTGGCCCATACAAGTTTACAAGCTGGAGCCCAGGAACTTCCGTGAAGTTGGCTACTAACGCCGATTACTTCAAGGGTGCTCCTTCAGTCGCTGGCTTGAACTTCCAAATCATTCCTGCAGAGTCTTCAATCCTTTCAGCATTAAACGCTGGAACTATTGACTTCTCCTACATTGGAAACCCAGCGGTTGCAAAGCAAGTTGGTTCTAACTTGGTAATGCAAAAGACTTCATCGCTTTCTTACCACGTGCTTCAATTGAACGCACGTAAAGCACCTTTTGACAACGTCAATGTTCGCCTTGCAATTGCATGCGCCATTGATCGTCAAGCTGTTGTTGATTCAGCAGCTCTTGGCGAAGGTGCTCCAACCGGACCACTAACAATGCCTGCCTATCGTTCTAGCCTCAAGGCCCGTCCTTGTGCCACAGGCGATGTAGCTCAAGCTAAGAAGTACCTAGCCGCCGGTGGATATCCAAATGGAATCACCATTGATGTTATGACCGAAGGTGGCGAGTACGCACTTGCAACTCCAATTGCACTTAGCGTTCAATCACAATTGGCCAAGGCCGGAATCAAGATGAATATCCAAGCTCTTGACGCCGCCACATACATTCCAAAATGGCTTGCTGGTGACTTCGGTGCTGCAGTAGCGAACAACGGTGGCAAGGTTGATCCTGACACCATGTACACCCGCTACTTCACATCAACCGGTAACTTGAACAAGGTTGCTGGCTATTCATCTGCAACGCTGGATGCGCTCTTCTTGAAGGGTAAGTCCACTGGCAATGTAACTCGACGTGCTGCGGTTTATACAAGCATCACAAAGGAACTAGAGACCCAGGCCGTTTGGGTATGGCTCTTTACTCCATATGACTACTACGTCTCCTCAAAGAGCCTCTCTGGATTTACACCAAATCCAAATGGGTCACTCCTTGAGTTGCGTAACGTCAAGCTCTCCTAAAGAGGGATTAGACTCACAAGAACGTGTTGCCTTCGGGCAGCACGTTCTTGTTTTGAAAACATAATCTAAATAATTCGACAGGAGGAAGATGTCAATATTACGAAATCGAATAACGACTAAAATCCTTACTGTCGCTTCTACACTTTTTGGGATCTCCGTTTTTGTTTTTGTTGTATTACGCGTAGTGCCAGGAGACACCATCAGTTCCTCATTTGGAATTGAAACGAGCGCACTCACCCCGGAAAAAATTGCATCCTTAAAGGCCTATTTTGGAATAGATAAATCATTAGTGGGTCAATATTGGACTTGGCTCTCGGGTTTTGTGTCTGGCAATTTTGGTTTGTCGTATCACACTGGAGTGCCAGTTACTTCATTAACCCTGCACTCATTCCCGGTAACCCTAGAGTTAGCTCTTCTTGCCACGATTATTGGCGTTACTGTCGGCACATTGCTTGGATTTTATAGCGCCAGTCAACCTGGTGGTCGTCGCGACTTTGTCGGTCAAATTTTTGGCTTGATGGCCTTGTCACTGCCTAGCTTCGTTCTCAGCACCGCGATCATCGCGGTCTCTGCAAACAAACTTCATTACTTTCCAAATGGCTTTGAATACGCACCTCCATGGGTGAATATCGGGCTCAACCTTCAACAAATGATGTATCCAGCAATTGTTCTTGGAATAGCTGTTGCAGCACCTGTGATGAGGACGGCAAGGTCGTCATTTATCGAAGTCCAGGATAAGGATTTCATTCGTACCGCTATCGGCAAAGGAGTGAACCCGCGCCGAGTTCGATTTGTTCATGTGCTGAGAAATGCCCTCAATCCAATTGTCACTATGACCGGAATCCAATTCGGATATCTGCTAGGCGGCGCGGTTATTGTTGAGCAAATTTTTGCACTCCCAGGAATGGGACGCCAAATATTGGATGGAATTACAAAGCGCGAATACGCAACTGTCCAAAGCACCGTTCTTATTGTCGCCATCACCTTTGTTCTGATTAATCTGTTGACCGACTTCATTTACCAAAAAGTAGATCCGAGAATCCGATGACAAAATTAAAGAAAGCGGAGAAGTCCTGGGTCTTTTACTATTTTCGAAGCCTGAATGGCTTGATTGGTTTTACGATTTTGGCGTTACTCATCCTAGGTTCACTTTTTGCGCTCTTTCATGCGACTCCTTATGACCCAGTCGCTCAAGACATAAACTCAATGCTCAAACCGCCTTCGTGGCACCACATCTTTGGCACCGATCAATATGGTCGAGATGACTTCTCTCGAGTACTTGACGGGGTGCGTCGTTCCCTAGCCGTCTCCTTTCTTTCCGTGTCCATCGCGGCCTTCATCGGACTGGTCCTCGGTGTATTTGCTGGATATTTTGGAGGTTTCTTCGACACGATCGTTATGCGATTGAGCGATGTCTTCTTTGCCTTCCCAGCAATATTGATGGCCTTGGCGATCGTTTCATCATTGGGGCATACCTGGCTGGATACGGCAATTGCCATTGCAATTGTGTATACGCCGATCTTTGTTCGCGTCATTCGAGGACCGGTACTTTCACTCCGCGAAATGGATTACATCAAATCTGCCAGAGTCTTAGGGTTTTCAACTCCGCGAGTTCTCTTCAAGCATGTTCTTCCCAATGTGGTTCCCATATTTCTAGTTCAAATTGCTCTCTCTCTTTCGTGGGCCATCCTTACTGAATCTGGCTTGAGCTTCTTAGGGCTAGGTACCCAGGCCCCCGACGCTTCACTTGGACTCATGGTTTCTGAGGCTCAGTCGACTGCCGCCTTTGCCTGGTGGACATTAGTTGGTCCAGCACTTGCACTGGTTTTTGCGGTTGTCTCCCTCAACTTAGTTGGTGACGGTCTTCGAGATTCACTAGACCCAACAAGGAGGTCGGTATGAGCCTTCTCCGAGTAAAGAACTTGACCATTGAAACTTCATTAGATGGAAAGACATTGGTTGATGATGTCTCCTTCTCCATCGAAGAGGGCGAATCAGTAGGAATCGTCGGCGAAAGTGGCTCGGGTAAATCTCTTTCCGCACTCTCGATTCTCTCCTTGCTTCCTAATGGCGTCAACAAGCGTGCGGGAACCATTGAATATAAAGGCCAAGAGATCGCATCCGATAAGTTGCTGGATATTCGCGGCAACCGAATTTCGATGGTTTACCAAGATCCAATGACTTCACTAAATCCAATGATGAAAATCGGACGGCAGATCGAGGAAGTTCTTGAGGCGCATAATTTAGGAAAAGATCCAGCGCGCGTTCTTGAGGCGTTGGCCGGTGTACGTATCGCAGATCCGGAAAAATGTGCGAATTCCTACCCCCATGAATTCTCAGGTGGGATGCGTCAACGTGTCATGATCGCCATTGCGCTTCTGCTTCAACCTGACTTACTTATTGCAGATGAGCCCACTACGGCTCTGGACGTCACAATTCAACGTCAGATTCTCAATCTAGTTAATGAGCAGAAGAAGCAAAATAGCGCCTCGATTCTTTGGATTTCACATGATTTGGGCGTGGTTGCAGAGATGGTCGACAAAGTCATCGTTATGTATGCCGGGCGCATTGTAGAAGTCGGTTCGATAAAAGAGATTTTCGAAAACCCCCATCACCCCTACACGGTAGGACTTATTGGTTCCTTGGTGAAACGCAAACACCAACAAAAGATGATTTCTATTCCAGGAACACCTCCGAAACCATGGACCGTAATTGGGCAATGTGGATTCGCTGAACGGTGCAGCCAAGTTCTTCCAAAATGTAGCCAAGAAAAGCCCGAATTAATTTCTTCTGGAGCTCAATCCTTCGCCTGCTTCAATCCAATCGAAGGAGCACTTCTATGAAACTTGAAGTAAAAGGCGTCTCCAAGCGTTATGTTTCTAAGAGCAAGGATCGGACCATCCAAGCGCTCTCAGATATTAGTTTTGAAGTGGAAGAAGGAAAAATCCTTGGCATCGTTGGCGAAAGTGGCTGCGGGAAATCAACTCTTTCGCGCATCATTGCTGGTTTGGAGGCACCTGATAGTGGTGAAGTGCTTGTTTCGCAGGCACCTCACCCTGTTATCTCCAAATATGTGATGAAGGACAAACATAGAAGTGTTCAATTAGTTTTTCAAGATCCCTACTCATCACTTAACCCACGGCAACCAATTTTTAAAGCAATTGAGGAGGTCGTCGGCATATACGGTCACAATCTCGCTGCCGATGCGCAGGAAACAAGGATCATCGATCTTCTTTCTAGAGTGGGCATCTCGCGCGATATGGCAAATCGATACCCCCATCAATTTAGTGGTGGTCAGCGGCAGAGAATCTGTATTGCACGTTCCCTTGCAGCCAATCCAGAGATTCTTCTTTTAGATGAACCAGTTTCGGCTCTCGATGTTTCCGTCCGGGCCGACATCATCAACTTATTGCTAGAACTTAAAAATCAGTTCAACTTAACCTACATTTTTGTAAGCCACGACTTAGAGATTGTAAAACATGTAAGCGATGACATCATGGTTATGAATGCGGGAAAGATTGTTGAAAAGGGCTCATGGCATCAAGTCATGGAAAGCCCACAAGATGAATATACAAAGACTTTAATTGCAGCGATGCCTGCACTGAGCCGAGGAGAATAAGTTGAAAATACTTGGAATGATTTCAGGAACCTCGTACGACGGAATTGATTGTTCGATTGGGGATTTCACAATCGATGGAAATGCTATTTTGCTAAACCCTCTCTTTACCCGAACCCATGAATATCCAGCAGAAACGTATGCACTCATCAATCGCTCCATGCCACCAGCTAAAATCGACTACCAAATTGTCTGCGAGATTGACACCTTGATTGGTCAAGCCTTCGCCGAAGCAGCCGCACTGGCGATAAAGGAATCCGGAATAACTCCTGACTTAATCGTGGCCCATGGACAGACGATGTATCACTGGATTTCGCCAGAAGGAAAAGCACTTGGAACTCTTCAGGTTGGAGATGCGGCAAGAGTTGCCGAACTCAATGGCATTCCGGTTCTCTCTCAGCTTCGATCCCGCGATGTGGCTGCAGGAGGACAAGGTGCGCCTTTTGCTAGCTTGATAGACCATATGTTGTTAGCGGCGCGAAATATCAATTGTGGCGCTCTCAACTTAGGCGGTATCTCTAACATGACGGTAATCCGTCCGGGTCAAGACACAGTGGCATTTGATGTTGGTCCTGCTAATGCCTTGATGGATGCCGCCGTTCGAATCTATTCCGACGGTAGCGAAAATTTTGATCGAGATGGAGCGCTCGGAGCACAAGGTAAAGTCAATGATGCGATCCTTGGCGAAATGCTGAAAGAGCCTTACTACGCCTTGTCCTATCCAAAATCCACTGGAAAAGAATTGTTCAACCATGATTATTTGAAGTCGTGGATGGCTCGTTATCCTGAAGTTTCCATGCTGGATTGGATTGCCACTCTCACTATTCTTACTGCGACAACAATTGCCAACGAATTCAATAAGTTGGACGTCAGCGAGGTATTCGTTTCCGGAGGCGGACTTCACAATAAGACGCTTATGGCTCAATTGAATTCGCTCACCCGCAATGTGAAATATCTGCCCTATGAAGATTTAGGACTGAGCTCAGATGGCAAAGAGGCCTACCTTTTTGCTCTGATCGGTTTCCTGAGCATGCACAATCTGCCGGGAAATATTCCATCCAGTACTGGAGCCAGCGGTCCTAGAATATTGGGGTCACTTTCTCCTGGTAAATCTGGTTTTCCAGCAGTGGCTAATATTTCCGAAGCGCTAATCGGGCTTCGCATTATTTAGCACCATTTCGGACTGCAAAACTTTCCACTCAGCTTCAACTCGTGTCCGCCCGGATAGCGAAAAACCCAAGGACTCATAGAGTTTTATTGCCCTGGGGTTATTGGAAAATACCCAGAGCCTGGTTTGTGAGTACAGACTCAGGGCCTGAAGTACATGGGCTAGGAGAAGACGACCAACCCCCTTGCCAGATTGACTAGGGTCGACGTACAGGCTTGCCAAATAACCGTTGCGAGCATTTTCCGGATCTTGACCGAACTTGGCAAAGCCAAGGAGTTGGTCCCCACTCCAGGCACCGATGAACTTGCTACTTTCCTGGCCGGCAAAACTTTTCGACCATAATGATATTGATTCCTGCAAGGTGAAACCTGAGAGAACCTCTTGTGGCAAGACATCGATGTAATCTCGCTGAAGGCAGCCATAGAAAATATCGGCCAGCCGAGGAACAGCATCTTCACCAATCGATTTCAATTCGACATCCATGGTTTTAGTGTACTTTTGAGACTATCGAAATGTCAGATATCTTTCAGGGAGCAGCGCCAGATAAAGAAGCGCCGCCAGTTTTTGCATGTGCGCTTTTCACCACAAATAATGCGGAATACTTTGGAAATATCACCAGTTCTGCGCCAGAAAGTGCGATTTTCGATTTGGGAAGTGTCACGAAAATTCTTTCGACCACATCAATAATTATGAAACTCGTCGAGGCAAAGATTGTTGAATTAGACAATCCAGTTTCTTACTACCTGCCACACCCAATATTTGAACAGTTCAGCGTGAAAGACTTGTTGATGCATCGATCTGGGCTCTGGGAGTGGTGGCCACTGTATGCAACTCTGGAAAATTCGGAGACGGTCGTGGAATACATCGCTAATAAGGAGTTGAGATACCCACCTAAAAGTGGATGGCACTATTCGGATCTTGGGTTTATTTTGCTTGGCGAAATCATCAAAAGAGTCACTCAATCCACATTGCCAGAAATATTTGCCGATCTTGTTGCCACGCCTCTCGGTTTGATTGATACCAAATACTCAACCCCGACCTCAATAGCCCGAGCCGTTCCCAGTTCCCACGGCGATAGTTCTGAATTTTCAATGCTGGAATCCAACTCCCCTTATCCGGTCGATATCTCACCTTCCAGTTTCAAACATTGGCGCACTGGGATCTTGCAGGGGCAAGTCAATGACGGGAATGCCTTTCATCTATTCGGTGGTGAGAGTGGTCACGCAGGACTCTTTGCTTCACTCTCAGATCTGGTTCTTTTTGGACAAGAGCTACTAGACGGCAACTATTTTGCCAATATCAACGAATTTGTAACTGGCGGAGTTGATCCCATCCAGGCTTTGGGGTTTCGTCGATTTGGATCGGATTTTTCCACTTTTGGACATACTGGTTTTCCAGGCATTGCAGTCGTCCTCTCTCAAAAAAATAGGAAGGGATTCGCATTTGGGACCAATCGACTTTTAGTTCATGGAACTCCTACTACCACTATGAGCTTTGTCGAGCCGCTCCTTGAGGCCCTCAAATAAATTTATAATTCACCCGATTGTTATCCAATTGTGCTTGACCCATCTGCCCCAAGGCGATAATTTTCACCACAGAGTTAATTTGGTCGAAATTTTTTTCATGAGGAGTCCTAGATGCCCCCAAAACGCCCGGCATCTAGTCACACGAGCCCGAAATACTCCGACTTGGTTGGAGAGATCAAGAACTCCTTCAGCAACTTCCACGCCAGCGAGGCGCTCATCGCCCAGGCCGTGATTGATGACCCAGCCGCGGTGGCACAGATGAACATCTCCAAGCTCGCCGAGCACAGCGTTACCTCCGTATCCTCGGTAGTACGGTTCGCAAAAACAATGGGTTTCAAGGGCTATCCGGAGTTTCGCATGGCCCTAGTCGGAGAGATAAGTCGTCTGGATTCCACCGATGGACATGATCGAAATTTGGATGGCGGCATTACGCTCAATGACACACCAGAAGAGGTGATTCGCAAAATTGCTGCAGCTGACGCGCTCGCAATTAAAACAACAGCCGAGCGATTAGATTCGAAAGTTTTTGTTCAGGTGGTGGATCTATGGTCCAAGGCCAACACGATCGCAACTTTCGGATTGGCATCTAGTGGCTACGTAGCTATGGACTTGCAATTAAAATTAAACAGATTAGGTATCTCATCCATTGCTTGGCGGGATGCTCATTCCGCCCTGACCTCAATATCGCTCCTTAAAAAAGGAGATGTCCTTGTGGCTATTAGCCACAGCGGAACTACCGTTGATGTAATTGATGTAATTTCAGAATTCAAAAGTAGAGGCATCAAAGTTATCCTTATAACGAATGGCACCCGAAGTCCAGCTGCCGGGTTGGCTGATTTTGTTCTCTTTACCTCTGCGCGTGAAACAACATTTCGAAGTGGCGCTACGGCTAGCCGAATCGCGCAATTAACCGTTGTGGATTGCCTCTGCGTGGCTCTTGCCCAACGAAGTTGGAAGAGCACCAAATTAGCCTTGGAAGAATCCCGCTCTGCGGTGGCATCTAGATCTGGAAAGAAGTGAAACGGGTTGGGTAATGGCGCAAAGATCAAGGGAAGATAACCAACGACATTCTTTCTTCGAAGATATTTTCGGCATCGTTTCCGGTTCCATTTTATTTTCCGTCGGCCTATCGCTCATGCATTCAAGTGAAGTGCTTACTGGAGGCGTGGCCGGGATGGCTTTACTGATTGCTAAGAGACTAGATGCCCAGATTGGAACCGTTTATTTATTAATCGGAGCTCCATTCTTAGTGCTAGCGTTCTGGAAAAAGGGGTGGAGATTCACACTTCGAAGCGCGCTAAGCATGGCCTTTGTTTCTCTGTTAACAAATTACATGCCGAAGATATTTAGTCTGCAAATCCACAATAAATTGTTGGCTACGGTTATTGCCAACATATTGCTCGGTGTTGGAATGGTTGTTATTTTTCGTCATTTTTCTTCATTAGGCGGCTTTAACGTTATCGCGTTGGTAGCCCAAGAGAAGTTTGGTTTCAAAGCCGGTTACGTCCAGTTAGTCCTGGACTTTCTGGTGTTGCTTGCTGGTTTGACTTCCTACAGCACCTACATTGTGATGATCTCGCTGATTGGAGACGCGTTACTTAATATAAGTTTGGCTATCAATCACCGCAGCGATAGATATCTTGGCCACTCGTACTAACTCACTGCTAAACGCAGCAGTCAAAGAATTTCCAATAGGAAGATGCCAACTGCGCAAAGGAATCAGGAGTAAAACTTAAAGTTCCCGAAAGCGGATAATTTGTGAGTTCAGAAAAATAAATCTTTTCTCCTATTAAATAGAAATCCACTCTTACAAAATCCACACCTTCTGAGAGCGTTTCCGCTAGCTCCTTCATGACCGTCCACTGATGAGGCAAGGTTGGATGAGGACCATGGTCGTCATATTCGTCATGGCCTGCTTTTATGACCAAGGGCAGCCCAAACTCGTCGTAGGCGAAGGCAGGCGTGGAGTAGTCCAATCCCGAAGCGGCGCGAAAGAACTTCATTTTTCCGTGAAAGGTATACATGCGAAAATCGTGCATTGCACCAGCAGGGTTCGGTCGTAGGTATTTTTCTACGATTAGTTTGGGTGGGATTGCTTCATAACAGACTTCGACGCCAGGACGATACTTTGCACTGAGCCAACTAGCAGAAACTTCGCGCATAAACTTTATGTAATTGGGTAGATCTGCCGGATGAAAGTCATAGTAGCCACCCCATATTTCAGAGTGGGGTTTCCAATTTGAGTCAAACCTCTTAGCTTCATCGTGAAATAGGATTCCGGCCTGACTCCCATGAGAAGGTTTTAAAACGAATTCACGTGGGTAATCGATGAAATTGAAATCACTTGGATTGTCGAAAACGTGAACATTGGGAACCACGTATTCGAGTCCAATTCGTCGAGCAACTCGCTCCTTAACGCCGACCTTGTCGGCGAATTCAGTTAGAAGATTCCTGTGGTCGTGAACCATTTTGTGGCTGATTTTCTCTCCCAGCGTGAGCGTGGAGAAATCGCTATTCATGGTGCACCCTAACCCAAAACTGATACGAACTGTGAAGAATTTCTATACGATCCGAATACTTTGAAAGGAACACATCGATCGCGTCCTTGGGCTTATTCTCCGGCTCTGGTTCCATATCCCAGAGGTAATCGTCAAAGGCGATGATGCATCCTGCATTTTGCCACTTTTATCGCATTTTCGGAATCTCTAAATACTTGGTCTCGATGATGGTCGCCATCGATATAAATAAAATCAAATTTTTCGGTATTATTCCGAAAGAAATGGTCGGAAAACATTTTGTGCTTGACAACATTTGAAAAGGAGGAAGTTCTCTGATCGTAGGTGGATTCAATATCGCCAAGCGGAGGATAGAAATTGTCGCCATCCAAGTTCTGCCAGGGGTCGACATCGAAAAGCCGGGAATCAGGATGGGTGAGAACGTTGTTAAGAAGCCAAACTGAGGCACTTCCGCTATAAACCCCAATCTGCAAGAAATCTACTTTTTTCTCCCGATGTTGAGTTAAAAAGGCTTCAAACTCAGGTTTGGCATTGTTAAACCAATCAAAAAGCAATGATTGACCAAAATCCACTGATATCTCCCGAACTCTGAACCCTATAAGTTAGTATATCCCTTGGTGGCTAATGTACTGAACGGAATTCACAGATGAAGATTTTTGGGGTAAGTGTTGTCAAGAATGAATGGCCGCTCATAGCGGTTTCCGTGGCGCACGCATTGGTCAATGATTGCGACGAGGTAATAGTCATAGATAACGGCTCGACAGATTTCACCCTACAAGGATTACAAAACCTTCGCGATTTAGTCTTTGGGGGCCGCCTTCATATTTTTCAATATCCCGGCAAGTATGTCCAGGCGTCCATAACCGGTGCTGCAATTCAATTAGCCCGCAATATGGGTGCCGACTATGTTCTTGCCTTTGATGCCGATGAATTTCTCATAATTCAAGGTGATGACAATCTTTCCACAGTTCTATCTCAAGCCCCAGATCTTGAGCAGGCAGAGAGCTTTCAAATTCATCTTCAAAATTTTGTGGTGCCCCATGATTTTGATGAGTTCGATTTACCTTCATATACCGAGATCATTGCCAGGGTAGTTCCCACCCAAAAACAAGCAGGGTTGTCTGGAATCGAAATACAGAAAATGATTCTTGCTGATGAAGTAGGTCTGCTTGATAATCATTTTTGGAATTTCAAAGTGGTAGTGAAAACCAATAAAAGGAGCTTCACAACTTCTGGCAATCACAGAACCATTCGGAAAGGTAAAGTTATTTACCTAGATCCAGAGAAAATCATCTGGGGGCATATTCCATACGTGCGTCCTTCGAAAGTTATCAGAAGGAACCATGATAAAGATTCTAATCAGACTACGGTTCATTACGGATTATTGGAATCCATAGCCAGACTAAAAAGTGATAGAGAAATTTGGGAATTGGTTTCCGTAGACGAAAACCAAGAGAACGCACGAATTCCACTTACTAGGGATGACAAACTTGGTAAGGCAGTTGAAAGAGCCGTTAAAGTCCTAACGCCTTTTTGGGATCGAATAAACGATTCAGAACGATATGCGAACAGTAGAAATTCCGAACTGCAAACCGATCACGAAGCAGCATTGCTAGCCGCATTGATCGACGTCGTTTACGAGTACATGGGGAAAGATTTCACCGATCAGATTCAGATTCCTTAATCCCTATTTCTTCTTGACATAACCTTTCGGGCATACTGGATTTACTGCAGTCACATTCTTGACGGTTTTTCCCTTTAGGCAAGTGATTGTTGTTTTCTTAACCACTTTTTTCGGAGTTACTTTTGCTGAAGGCGTGGGAGAGGCTTTAGGGGTGCTCACTTGTTTTTCCATTAAGCGAAGTGTGTCGGCAAATTCGCCGGTTTCCTCTTCAGCATATCCAGCAACCGTATCCAAATCTGAAGTTGGATCGGCTAAATTCTGATCGATAGTGCGCCGAACACTTA
>JBAXSZ010000031.1:0-20211 GCA_037130455.1 Actinomycetes bacterium
GAACCTAGACAGGCTGAACCAGAATCAGCTGGGCTGCCAATTACCCCATACCCCACCGTTTTGAACCGCTGTTCAAATTGGCAAGAGGCAAGGATACCTTGAAAATCTGCTACTTCTGAACCGCAGTGGCAATCCGCTCTAAGGAACGTTCTCGTCCCAAAAGTTCCATCGACTCAAAAAGTGGAGGCGAAATGTGGCTTCCCGTGACCGCAACTCGGATCGGCCCAAATGCGATTCGGGGCTTAAGAGCCAGACCGGTAATGAGGCTCTCGCGCAGAGCTGCCTCGATGGTGAGGTGATCCCAAGAGGAAATGGAATGGAGAGTATCCAAAGCCGCCTGCAAAACAGATTGCGATTGACTATCGGCAATTTTCGGTTGTTCTGATGCCTCGATGGCGAAGTCGGTAACGAAGAGGAATTTCACCATTGCGGTTACCTCGGCCAAAGTGGCGATGCGCTCTTGGATTAACGGCAAGGTCAATCGAACCAACGCCAGTTCATCTTCGTTGCCCGTAATTACGCCATCTTTAATGAGGAATGGAGTGACGCGAGAAAGTAGATCTTCCAGATCTAGTTCCCGAATCTTGTCACCGTTAATAGCTTCCAGCTTCTTCATATCAAAGCGAGCCGGACTGCTATGAACCCGTTCAACCGTGAAAAGTTCGGTGAGTTCCTTCATGGAAACATTTTCCCGATCTTCACCAGGAGACCATCCCAAGAGCGCCAAATAATTACAGATGGCTTCTGGAAGAAAACCGCGGTCACGGTACCAGGCTATGGAAACCTCGCCATTTCGTTTGGAGAGTTTGGCATTGTCTTGTCCCATAACAAAAGGCAAGTGGGCAAAATGCGGGAAATCAGATTGGTTCAAGCCCATCGCTTGATAGACGCGAATCTGGCGGGGCGTTGAAGAGAGCAAATCTTCGCCACGAAGTACATGGCTAATCTTCATTGACACATCATCGACTGCAACGGCCAAGGTATAGAGCGGTGATCCATCGCCACGGACTAAAACAAAGTCAGGGACAAAGTTGTGATCGAAGGTAACTTCGCCACGAATGAGATCTGTGAAAGTAGTTTCACCATCGGGCATCCGCATCCGTACTACTGGCTTTCGACCTTCGGAGATGAAAGCGGTCAACTCTGCTTCGGAGAGAGAACGACATTTGCCGTCATAGCCTGGCGCGACATTTGCCGCACGCTGTGCCTCACGGCGAGCTTCAAGTTCATCGGAGCTGCAATAGCAGTAATAAGCATCGCCTTGATCTAAGAATTTCTGAGCCCATTCGGCGTAAATATCCATTCTTTGGCTCTGCAAATATGGTCCGTAAGGACCGCCAACTTCCGGACCCTCATCCCATTCCAGGCCAAGCCACTTCAGGGTCTCCACTGCTCGGGAAATATATTCATCAGTCACTCGTTCGGTATCAGTATCCTCAATTCGGAAAACAAATTTCCCGCCGGTATGTCGCGCATAGGCCCAATCAAAAAGAGCCGTGCGAATATTGCCGACATGCAAATCTCCAGTCGGGGAGGGAGCGAAACGAACGCGAACTTCTTTGCTATTTGGCACGAGATGACACCCTATTCGAGAGAGAACCTATTCCTTCAATGGAAACTGTAACTTCCGCGTGCTCTGGCATGGGACCAATTCCGGCAGGAGTGCCAGTCAGGATTACATCCCCAGGAAGTAATGTCATGACAGAACTAACGAAAGCAATTATTTCTGGAATCTTAAAAATCATAGAAGATAACGGCTCGCGCTGTTTTTCTACACCATCAACCGAAGTGGAGATAATTTGATCTGCTGGTTTATATTCGGTTTCGATCCAAGGTCCGATAGGGCAGAAAGTATCGAAACCCTTGGCACGACTCCACTGGCCATCGATCTTTTGCAAATCTCTTGCCGTTACATCATTTGCAATCGTGTACCCGAAAATGACATCCTGGTATCTTTCCATCGGAACTTCTTTGCAGATTCGCCCGATGACAATGGCGAGTTCTCCCTCAAAATCAACCCGCTCACTCATTCGGGGCCACTGAATCGTGTCATTAGGGCCGATTACCGAAGTGTTGGGTTTAATGAAAATTATGGGTGAGGCCGGGACATCTGAGCCCATTTCGGCAGCATGGTCAGCGTAATTCTTTCCTATGCAAACCACTTTGCTCCGAGGAATGACAGGAGCCAGCAAACGAACTTCGTGGAGATCGACCACCTTTTCAGTGGGAACAATTCCAGAGTAGATGGGATCGCCCTTCAAAACCAAAATCTTGTCCTGGTCGTTAAGCACGCCAAAGAGCGGATCGGAGCCTAAATGTGCTGATTCAACCGGGCTAAACCGAACGATACGCATGGAGCCAACTCTACCGTTAAAGGGGAATGAGCTCGTTTTCTCTAGTTCCACCAGATTACTGAGATTACTGTTCGCGCGAATCCCCAAGTTCCTCTGGGTTGGCGACTCGGGTGGCCAGCACCGTACCTATTCGATGGCGCCTGCCTACAGGTCGTTCCGCAGTGAGCTTCCAGCCATAGAGGGTAATGGTGCTTCCAGGAATCGGAACTCGACCCAACTCTTTTGCGAGAAGGCCACCAATGCTATCCACATCTTCTTTTTCCGATTCCGAGATCTCAACTTTAAAATCATCTTCGAAATCTTCAACGTGCAATCGGGCTGATATTCGCGCAGTATCTGCGTTGAGCCATTCCACCTCTTGCTCGCTATCGTCATATTCATCAGCAATTTCGCCGACTATCTCTTCCAAAATATCCTCAATGGTAATCAAACCAGCGGTGCCACCGTATTCATCAATAACGACAGCCATATGAATCTGGTCCCGCTGCATCTCCTTCAACAGTTCAGATGCAGTCTTCGTTTCTGGAACGAAGGTAGCGGCGCGAATATGCTGTTCAATTTTCTCCGTTTGTTCTGATTCATGGTGTTCGTGAGAACGCTTCGCTAAGTCCTTGACATAAGCAATGCCTATGACATTATCCAAATTCTCGGTAATCACTGGAATTCGAGTAAAGCCAGAACGAAGTGCCAACGACAAGCCTTGTCGAAGGGTTTTGTTTCCTTCGATCCACACCATGTCAGTACGAGGAACCATAAGCTCTCGAACCAGTGTTTCTCCCAAATCAAAGACGGAGTGAATCATTTCTCGTTCGGACTCCTCCACCAATCCCCGCTCACTGGCTTGGTCAACCAAATCGCGAAGTTCGGCTTCGCTAGAAAAAGGTCCGGTCCGAAATCCTTTTCCAGGAGTAATGGCATTTCCAATGGCGATCAATACCGTTGTGAGTGGGCCCAGAATTCGCGCTAAGAAATCAGCGACAATGGCAGCCGGTCGTGCCCAAGACATTGCATACTGACGTCCCAAAGTGCGTGGCCCTACTCCTACAACAACATAGGAAAGCGAGACCATTACAGCGATCGTGATTGCCACGCTCAACGCGTGATGGTGGGTATGTGCCAGGAAAGCATCTGCCGCGAGAACCGTCGCCGTGAGTTCGCAGGTTTTGCGAACCAACAAAAGTACGTTCAAGTATCGGTATGGCTCGTGAATTACCTTCATCAACCGTTGGGCTTGCTTTGGTTTATTTTCAATCAAATCATCGACAATCACCCTGGAGATCGAGTTAAGCGCTGATTCGCTACCTGCTAAGAACCCGGCAAATGCCAAAAGCGCAATCACGATCAGTACCGTCGTCAGGCTCATTGGGAAGCTCGCCATTCTCGTAGACAATCATCTTGTAGTGCGAACATCTCTTTTTCAGTATCCGAATCCGCGTGATCAAAACCTAAAAGATGAAGCGTTCCATGAACAGTAAGCAGAGCAAGTTCCTCATCCATGGAGTGGCTCGTCACCGCAGCCGCTACTGTTGGGCACAAGACGATGTCGCCTACAACCGCTGGACCATCGCTAGCTGAAAAAGGTTTTACCTCATCCATTGGAAAAGAGAGCACATCAGTGGGGCCAGGCAAATCCATCCATTGAATATGTAGCTCAGTCATTCTTGCTTCGTCTACCAAAGTGATGCTGATATCTGAATCTGGGTGCACTCCCATTTTCCCCAACGTGAATTGAGCAACTTGGACCAATGCAACTTCATCACATTGTGTGTCGGATTGATTTTCAATCTCTATAGTCATAGTCAGCGCCTGCCGGGTGGCAAGACTTAGAGATCACCGGTCCCTGAACGCAGCGAACGGGTCACAGAAATCTTGGCTGAAGATTTTTCGTCAAATCGGCCATACGCTTCCACGATCTCCCCGACTAGACGATTTCGCACCACATCTTCGGCCGTTAATGGGATGAAGGCAATGTCTTCTACGCCATCCAAAATATCGTGAACGATTCGCAAACCAGAGGGCGTTCCGTTTGGTAGATCGACTTGCGTAACATCGCCAGTAATTACCATTCTGGAACCGAAACCTAATCGAGTGAGGAACATTTTCATTTGTTCAGCTGAGGTGTTCTGGGCTTCATCCAAAATCACAAAGGCATCATTAAGGGTTCGACCACGCATGTATGCCAATGGCGCAATTTCGATAATGCCAGATTGCATTAACCGGGGAATTGACTCTTGATCAATCATGTCGTGCAACGCATCAAAAAGCGGACGCAAATAAGGGTCAATTTTCTCCTGCAAAGTTCCAGGAAGAAAACCTAACCTCTCCCCTGCTTCAACAGCCGGGCGCGTCAGAATAATGCGGTTTACCTGTTTTGATTGCAGGGCTTGGATCGCTTTAGCCATAGCTAAATACGTTTTGCCGGTTCCGGCTGGACCTATTCCGAAGGTAATCGTGTGTTGATCAATCGCCTCGACATAACGCTTTTGATTGGAAGTCTTTGGTCTGATCATCTTGCCACGGTTACTCAGAATGTTGAGTGAAAGAACTTCGGCGGGATGTTCGGAAGGTTCATGACGAATCATGGCAATGGATCGGTGCAAAATCTCATCACTTAATACTTGTCCGCCGCGCAGCAGGACCAACAATTCCTTTATAAGCGCTTCGAAATGGGCTAGCTGAGCCAAATCTCCGCCGGCGTAAATCTCATTTCCGCGCACCGTTATTTTGAGGTCAAAAAAGGTTGCTTCCAGGATTCTCAGGTATGCGTCATTGGGTCCAACGAGGGCGACCATAGGTATCGCGGTCGGGACGGTAATTAAGGCTGGTTCCATTGGTTCCGATTCTACTTTTATCCTGGTGGCCAAGCCAATGGCCGTCCGCCCAAGAGATGCAGGTGAGCGTGAAAGACGCTCTGACCGGCGCTTTCCCCGGTATTAAATACCAATCGATAACCGGTGAGGCCACCGGATGCAGCCAACTCTTTCGCCACCGTGAAAAGTTCGCTCAAAGTGGAAGGAGCGAGTTCGGCTAACTCTGCGGCATTCTCTGCGTGGATTTTGGGCAGAATTAATATGTGAGTTGGCGCTTGCGGATTTATATCGGCAATTGCAAAAGCGGTTGGGCTTTCATAAAGAAAATCCAACGGGATTTGCCCTGAGCCAAACTTGCAAAATAGGCACTCCATTTCAACCATGATGAAATGCTATTACCAACGGCCAATTAAGGCTTGGATTGCTGATAGCGCCGCTACCCCGGCATGTGCCGATCTAAAAATTGGATTACCCAAGAGGGCGACCTTTCCACCAGCTTGCTCAAACTTTTGCAATTCATTCTCCGTGAGTCCGCCCTCTGGACCAATAACAACAATTATGTGGTCTAGGTGGTCTACCTGCTTCGCCGCAAAAATCTCCGACATTTTTTCTGAAGCAGCCTCATGCAGAACCAACAGGACGGTCCCTTCGGTCATCATTTCGGGTAACTTATGGAAAGCGAACGGCTCTCCAATGTCAGGGATAGCAAATCTGCGAGATTGCTTACTGGCTGCAACGGCGCCATTGCGCCACTTATCTTTCGAGTCACTTTGCCACTGAGAAATCGAACGCTGCGAAGTCCATGGAATGATCTTATCTACCCCGGCTTCAGTTAATAATTCAATAGCTTCTTTTGCACGATCATGTTTGGGAAGCGCCTGAATCACAGAAATTTTTGGTGTCAAAAATTGAGAGTTACCTCGCTCAAGAATTCTCATCTCAAACGAACTCTTCGCCCTGTTCGTTATTTCACCACGAACCCAGCTTCCCTTGCCATCTGAAACTAAAAGCTCTTCGCCAACATCCATGCGTAAAACTTTGATTGCATGGTGGGCTTCATCTCCAGTCACCAGAAGAGCTGGTCCTTCGCTCAGTTCTTCAACAAAAAAAAGATTCAGCATGATTTGCGTCAGCGACCGAAAGCGTCTTTAAAACGACCAAAGAATCCTGATTCCGAAGTTCGCTCGCCAATTTTGTGAACTGAAACCGTTTCTGGCTTTTCGTCGCGAACTTGAGCCAGGGAACGTAACAATTCTTCTTGCTCTTTGCTCAATTTTGTTGGAGTAAGAACTTCGACATGCACAATCAAATCACCGCGTCCACCACTTCGCAGTCTGGTGATACCGAGATCTTTAACAACCACGGTATTTCCACTCTGGAAGCCCGGCTTAATAATTATTTCTTTCGGTCCATCTAAAGTTTCTACAACAACTTTCCCGCCTAAAGCCGCTGAACTCATGGGAATCGAGATCGCAATATGCAGGTTGTTACCTTCACGTACCAAGAGATCATGCTCTTTTTCCACTATCTCCACATAAAGATCTCCAGCGGGGCCACCTCCAGGACCGACTTCGCCTTGGCCAGAAAGGTGAATTCGATTCCCAGTTTCTACTCCCCCGGGAACCTTCACATTGATTGTTCGGCGGGAACGGACCCGGCCATCTCCGGCGCATTCACCACAAGGATCAACAATTACCGAACCAAAACCTTGGCAATTTGCACATGGTCTAGAGGTCATGACCTGCCCAATGAAAGATCTGGTTACTTGTTGAACTTCACCTCGACCACGACAGACTTCACAGGTCTTTGGTTTGGAGTTGCTGGCTGACCCAGATCCGGAACATTTGTCACAAGCAACCGCGGTTTCCACATTGAGTTCTCGTTCAGTGCCGAAACAGGCTTCATGCAAATCTACTTCGATTCGGATTAGTGCATCTTGCCCGGCTCGCATTCGTGGCCGTGGGCCACGTGACGATGCCCCGCCACCGAAGAATGCATCCATGATGTCGCCAAAACCAAAATTAGCCCCGCCAAATTGCGAATAAGGATCGCCACCTAAATCATAAGTCTGTCTTTTATTAGGGTCACTGAGCACTTCATAAGCTGCAGTAATGGCCTTGAACTTATCCTGAGTCTCAGGATCTGGGTTCACGTCTGGATGAAGCTCGCGCGCCAATTTGCGGTATGAGCGTTTGATTTCATCGAAGGACGCGTCTCTGTCGACGCCTAAGGTTTGGTAGTGATCAGACATTAATGAACCTCATTGAGAAAGTGACCGACATATCGAGCGACAGCATTCACTGCAGCCATGGAACCTGCGTAATCCATTCGCGTTGGCCCAATAATTCCAAGTGCGCCAAGCGATGATTCATCTGAACCGTATCCCATAGTAACTAAGGATGTCGATTTCAAATTCTTATCAACTTGTTCTTCGCCAATTCTTACTTGAACCGAAGTTCCTGCATCTGCCAGCAGCCTTAGTAATACAACCTGCTCTTCCAGCGCTTCAAGAATCGGGTGAATCGTGGTAGTAAATTCTTGATTCGATCTGGCCAAATTTGCGGTGCCGGCCAAGGCAACCTTTTCTTCTGGGCGCTCCACTGACACTTCCACCAAACTGGCAATAATAACCGCTAAAGAATTTCGGTCAGCGCCAGAAAAGGAATTGAGAATTCCATCGATCTGATAGGCAACTCTAGACAACGGGTGACCCTGAATGGCCGAATTTACCTTTTGGTGAAGTTCGCTCAAGGTTTCTTCGGAAAGATCGAAGGGCAATTCTATAATTCTTTGCTCAACTCGACCAGTATCTGTAATCAACACCAACATCGCCCTAGCTGGATGTAGCAAAACTAATTCCATATGTCGTACTCGAGATTTCGTCAGAGATGGATATTGCACAACCGCCACTTGACGAGTTATCTGTGCTAGCAATTTGACGGTTCGAGTAACAATATCATCTACATCTACTGCACCTGCCAGAAAGGCTTCAATCCCACGACGCTCCGCATTCGAAAATGGTTTTACCGTAGCCAACTTGTCAACGAATAATCGGTAGCCAAGATTGGTGGGAATTCGACCAGCACTGGTGTGCGGCTGTGCAATTAAACCGGCCTCTTCAAGGATTGCCATTTCATTTCGAATTGTTGCAGGAGATACCCCAAGCCCATGCCGCTGGGCAATTATTTTAGATCCGACTGGTTCTTCCGTTGCCACATACTCTTCAACGATAGCGCGCAAGATCTCTAATTGCCGTTCCTGCATCTCCATGTGAGTATTCCTAGGAGATAACTAAAGTGATCGACAACAGGGTGATGAGAACGAAGGAAGGGAAGGCTTGCTTCAATTTATTCGCTCGAGAGTGCAATGCAATAGATCCAGCCATCGCACACCACAAATAGGCCAACGAGAACCAACCAAAGAAATTATCTGGATAGCGAAGGCTGTAGATCAATCCCAAGGAAGCTAGAGCTTCGGTTGCCCCAACGATGCGGGATATCCAATCTGGGACGTTAAGCTCGCGAACCCCGGAAAGTCCCTTCTCGCTACCGCCGAGTTTGGACAGACCAGCCACGATAAAGACCAAGGCGAGAAGGATGACCAGAATGTTGTGGACTAGATGCATGTCTCTACGCTACTACAGGAGGATTTCGCGCACGATTTGATCTGCCAAAAGCCGCCCAGTTTGGGTCAAAATAACCCTTCCCTCTTCCCATTTTTCCTTCGAGATGTGACCAGTAGCCAGAAATGGAAGTAATCGAGAACGCTGCTTTGAATCCAGCGAGGAGATTTCGATTCCTTGACTGATTCGAATCTCTAAAAGAATTCTTTCGCTCTCTTTTTCTGCATCTGAGAGAAATTCTTCTCCGAGCACGGGACTTTCTCCTGATTGCAGTCGGTCTCGATAAGAGTTGGGGTGTTTAACATTCCACCAGCGTCTTCCATCCATATGCGAATGAGCACCTGGTCCCAATCCCCACCAGTTGACGCCCTTCCAATAACCGATGTTGTGACGACATTCCGAACCAGGCTTAGCCCAGTTGCTGACCTCGTACCAATCAAAGCCTGCGGCATGGAATTTTTCGTCGGCAACCAAATATTTATCAGCAGTTAAATCTTCATCTGGCATTACAACTTCACCTCGTTTAACCTGAGAACCAAGTTTGGTGCCATCTTCAACAATCAACGCATAGGCTGATACGTGAGTAATAGGGAGCGAAAGCGCCGCTTCGACTGTTGTAGACCAGTCTTCAATACTTTCACCTGGCGTTCCGTAAATCAGATCCACGCTTATTTCGGCAAAGCCGGCACTTTTGGCCCAATCAATAGCCTTCGCGACATTCTCGGGATTATGCGTTCTATCTAGAACTTTAAGGACATGACTTTTTGCAGATTGCATTCCAAAGGAGATTCGATTTACTCCAATTGAATGCAGTGCTTCCAATTTTTCGAAAGTAACGGAATCGGGATTTGCTTCAATAGTTATTTCGCATCCTTTGGCGAAGCCGAATCTATTCTTTACATGCGAAAGCACTCTTCCCAAATCCGCCGGCTCCATAAGCGTCGGGGTGCCACCACCGAAAAATATCGTGGGAATGGGACCAGATTCTGGAATTAGATCTGCCTCTTGAATAAGCAGGTCGATATAGCCTTCCGAGACTGACGCGATATCGCCACCCGCGCGAAGTTCGCTAGGGGTGTAAGTATTGAAATCGCAGTAACCGCAGCGCTTAACGCAGTAAGGAACATGAATATAGAAAGCCAACGGCGACAGAGCCCGACTCACGGTTATTTCTTTGCCTTTGCCTTGTCTACATCTGCATCGGTTGTCAAAGCGGCGATAAATGCTTCTTGTGGCACTTCAACGCGCCCCACCATTTTCATCCGCTTCTTGCCTTCTTTTTGCTTCTCCAACAACTTTCGCTTTCGGGAGATATCTCCACCGTAACACTTAGCCAATACATCTTTGCGAATTGCTCGAATACTTTCCCGCGCAATGATTCTTGAACCAATCGCTGCTTGAATGGGCACTTCGAACTGTTGCCTTGGAATGAGCTCGCGCAACTTTGATGTCATCATAACGCCGTAGGCATAGGCCTTGTCTCGATGCACGATCGCGCTAAAAGCATCTACATTTTCACCTTGAAGCAAAATATCAACTTTAACTAGGTCGCCTTCTTCTTCGCCGATCGGTTCGTAATCTAAGGATGCATACCCTCTGGTTTTGGATTTCAATTGATCGAAGAAGTCGAAAACAATTTCAGCAAGTGGCAAGGTATACCGAATTTCCACTCGGTCTTCGGAGAGGTAGTCCATTCCTTTAAGCGTTCCGCGGCGTTGTTGGCACAGCTCCATAATGGCGCCAATAAATTCGCTAGGCGCCAAAATCGTAGCCCGAACGATTGGTTCGAATACTGCAGAAATTTTGCCATCGGGGTACTCGCTCGGGTTGGTCACAATCATTTCTTTGGTGTCATCGTGAACGACGCGATAAACGACGTTAGGCGCGGTTGAAATCAGCGATAAATTTGATTCTCGTTCCAAGCGCTCGCGAACGATTTCCATATGAAGCAATCCTAGGAATCCACAACGGAATCCAAAGCCCAGTGCAGCTGAAGTTTCTGGTTCATAGACCAACGCTGCATCATTTAATTGCAATTTATCGAGGGCTTCACGCAAGAGCGGATAGTCCGCACCATCTAGCGGATAGAGCCCCGAAAAAACCATTGGCTTAGGGTCTTTATAACCGGCAAGGGCTTTAGTAGCTGGGTTGTTGTAAGTGGTAATTGTGTCGCCGACTCGGGACTGACGAACATCTTTAACGCCAGTAATTACGTATCCAACTTCGCCAACGCCTAAACCTTTGCTGACAACCGGTTCTGGGGAAATGACTCCGACTTCCAACATTTCGTGGCGCACGCCAGTAGAAAACATTTGAATTTGATCACGGGTAGAGAGATGGCCATCGATTACTCGAACGTAAGTCACGACGCCACGGTAGGTGTCATACACAGAATCGAAAATGAGAGCACGAGCAGGAGCGTTGGCATCGCCTACGGGTGGTGGAATTTGCTTGACGATTTGATCCAGCAAGACTTCAACACCAGCGCCGGTCTTACCTGAGACGCGAAGACAATCTTCTGGCTGGCAACCAATGAGCTTGGCCAACTCCTCTGCAAATTTTTCAGGTTGTGCTGCAGGCAAATCTATTTTGTTGAGAACAGGGATGATGGTCAAGTTGTTCTCCATTGCCAAATACAGGTTGGCTAAGGTCTGAGCTTCTATCCCCTGCGCGCAGTCGACGAGCAACACTGCGCCTTCGCAGGCGGCAAGCGAGCGCGAAACTTCATAGGTGAAGTCCACATGGCCAGGAGTGTCGATCATATTTAAAATATATTCTTGACCGTCTAAGCCAGATCGCCAAGGAAGCCGCACCGCTTGGCTCTTGATGGTGATTCCACGTTCGCGTTCAATATCCATACGATCTAGGTATTGAGCTCGCATATTTCTTGGGTCGACAACTTCAGTGATGCCCAACATGCGGTCAGCCAAAGTGGACTTACCGTGGTCGATATGCGCAATTATGCAAAAATTGCGGATTTGCTCCGGATTTGTTGCAGAAGGTTGCGGAGCCTTAGAAAGTTCTATGGCAGGCATGAACTTTTACTTTGTAAAAAAAGAATTAACGAACGACAGCTTTGTTGGCTTGCTTAGCCATAGCTGACTTTCTATTTGCTGCAGCATTGGCATGGATGACACCTTTGCTGACAGCAGTATCAAGTGACTTGGAAGCAATGCGTAGTTCTTCAGCAATTACCTTCTGATCTCCAGCTGCAAGAGCATCCTTGAAACGGCGGATCGCAGTCTTAATAGATGAGCGAGCCGACTTGTTACGAAGTTGGGCCTTCTCGTTCGTCTTAATACGCTTGATCTGCGACTTAATATTTGCCACTTCAAACTACTTTCTTCCGTGATCATCAAGATCGATTCCCGAAATTGGGCTTTCATATTTTAGGTAATGCGTCCAGGGCTGACCCAAAGGATCTGCTCTAAGCGGTGAAGGCTACCAGCCCAGCCTACTCAGGCTCAAACTGAGCGATCTAGGCCCACAATGCCTGGGCTAGAGGGGAGCTCTAACCGTGGTGATCTTGATGATGGAGCGCTCCAAGGCATAACCAGGGTCAGCGGCGGCACCTTTTATATCGGCATCGGCTTGCGCGATGGATATCACCGCTTCTGCAAGGGTGGCTGGGTTCCAGCCGGCCAATTGGCGCCTAGCTTTATCAATCTGCCATGGCGGTAAGCCCAAAGAGGAGGCCAAATCGAAGGATTTCATGCCGCGACTAGCTCCAGATACCTTTGCCAGCGTGCGCAACGAACTGGCGATGGCGCTAATAACCAGGACTGGATCTACTCCGGTGGCCAGCGCCTGACGCAGAGCTACCAGGGCAACTTCGGTCTTTCCATCCAGGGTTGCATCTGCAACCTCAAAGCCGGTGGTCTCAATTCGCCCTTGGTAATACCGGGCAACTTCTGCCGAATCAATGGTTTTCCCCGCAACAACATCAGATGCCAATTGCGAGCAGGCGCTAGCCAACTCGCGAAGGTCATTGCCCAGGGCGCTCACCAGATCCGCAGCCGCTGCGCTGGAAATCTTTCGCCCTAGACGCGAGAACTCTTGCGCGACAAATTGCTCCTTCTCGGCCTCTTTTTTCACTGGCTCACAGAGGTAAATGGCGGGATCGCACTTTTTGATTTTATCGACCAAAGCTTTGCCTTTTACTCCACCTTTGTGCCACAGGATCAAAGTGACCGCTTCATCTGGTGCTGCTAAATAACTAGAAATTTCATCTTGGATTTCGCTGGCCAGATCTTGGATTTCGCGGATGACTAGGACTCGATCTTCGCCAAAGAGCGAGGGGGCAAGCGAATCGGTGATTTTGCCTAATTCAATCTCATCGGCATCCAAATAGGTGCACTCTGCCGTTGGATGCTTCGAGATCTCCGTGGCAACTGCGCGATCAGCCAGGAGCGACTCACCGCCTTGGATCAAAACTATCCCCACGAAATTCGCCACCAATCTTTCTTTATGGTTCTGATCTTATGGGAGGAAGTGACCGCAATCGAGCCATCCCGATCGGTGCGATAGACGGGCACGCCGCGAATTGCAAGTGCGGAGAGGGTGCTGGGCGCCGGGTGACCATACGGATTTCCCGTGCCGACGCTGATGAGCGCAAGCTTAGGAGAGAGTAGGTCAAGTAATGGCAGATATTGATATGCGGAGCCATGATGGGCAACCTTAAGAATGTCTACCGAATGAAGACCCAATTCTTGAGAAATTATTTCCTGCGCTGGTGGCTCGATATCCCCCGCGGCGAATATTTTGTTGTCGCCAACCTGAATTAACAATGCGATGCTGGCATTGTTGACTGATGAACCATCTCCAGGCACGGTGGCCATTTTCCTGGTGGTCGCGGGCGGCCAAAGAACGTGGATGCTCACATCTATCGAAGGCGCGTTGGAGTTATTGAAGGTAAAAGTTTGACCGGAGTGGACAACGCTGACTGGCAACGATTTGAGGGTGGCCATCGTGACTGAGTAATCGGTTGCAGGTTCTGGAAGATTACTTATCCAAACTCTCTGCACATGGCGATTATGCAGAACTCCTGTGAGGCCAAAAACATGATCGGCATGAAAATGGGTTAGAACCAAGAGCGGGATATCCATTATCCCTAACCGGTTTAGACACACATCAATTTTCGCTGGATCTGGTCCAGCATCAATAACAATCGCTTGGTGATTGCCCAGGTTTATAACTGAACCATCACCTTGGCCAACATCGCAACTAACAAAAATCCAATCAGGACCGGGCCAGGGTGTGAGTGGAAGAACTACGAATCCAATAATTACTGAACCTAAACAGAAAGAAATAATCTTCTTTCTTCGCACGATTGAAAAAAAGAAAATAATGACTAGAACAATTCCAAAAACATTCTTCGGAAAAAGGAGCAAGGGAAGTTGGGCACCAAACTTTGCTACCCATGCAATCCACGCGCTACCTGGCGAAATTAATATCAAACAAAAATGAGTAACGGATGGAAGAAATCCAGCCAGTAATGCTGCAGCAAGACCCACAACTGTAATTGGAGCAACTACCAAGCCAACGGCTATATTGGCGGGCAAAGTGACTAATGAAAATTGACCGGATATCGCAATGATGATCGGCATGCAGAATAATGTTGCTGATAGTGGGATTGCTACCATTTCCGTAGCAAATCCAAGATATGGTCGCAATTTCTCGTTGATACGTGGGGACATCAAAATGATTCCTGAAGTTGCAGCAACGGACAGTGCAAATCCTGGATCAGTTGCTTGAAGTGGGTCCATTAAGAGAAGTACCGAAATTGCCAGGCCGAGCGAAGGAACAGAAGATGCTCGTCGACCGTGAGCTTTGGAAAATAATATTGTCGCCGTCATGACGCATGCTCTTAGTACTGATGGCGATGGCCTTACCAAAATAATGAACCCCGCCAAAACCACGGCGGTAAGCAAAATTCGGGCGCGTTTATTCGGCAAGAACCATTGCAAGAACCACAGTAGAAATTCGGCGATTATGGCAAAATTCGCTCCGCTTACTGCAGTCAGGTGGGAAAGTCCGCACCGGCGCATATTGGATTGAAAGTCTTGACCTTCCAGCGAAGTGTCACCGATAACTAATCCGGGAATGAGCGAACCTGCCGCCCCAGAAATCTTGGTAGCACTTCTTCGAAAATTGGTTCGAATATCGGCACTCCACTTATCCAGCCGTGACGCAGCAACGACCAAGCGACATGGTTGGGTTAATGAAAAGTAGGCCGAATACTTTCGATCACTTGAAGCAAATAACTTTCCCGTACATGAAATCCGCTCTCCCAGAATTACCGGAAAAGAGCGACGGCTAAATATCCGTATGGGAGTTCTAGCACGCGAAGAAATTTTCCCCACTGTGATCTGCTCGGTTCTAGCCTTAAAGGTGTACTGCCCGGCGCGAAGATGTGAACCCACGACTTTTGCGCCGCCTTGAACTGGGTCGCTTCTGACGGTGGCGATGATTTCCACCTGACCAGCAGACCTAGCGGCCTGATAAACCAGATTGTGGGATATAGCAACTTCCCTGATCGCTAATCCTGCCGATCCAGCCAGCAATGCAACAATGAGAACAACGGCTGCCCCTCGATAGAAATACCCAAGCGCAAAAACGGTTGGGATGAGGATCATGGCCCAGTTCCAGCCCCAACCAGATAAAGCCGAACCTAACCAGAGACCACAACCAATGATCAGAAGTCGAAAATCATTCTCCGTCGCAGAATCTAGAGGCGCACTAACGACTTTATTGCCTCATATTTTGCGGCGCCCATCCCGGAAACTTTCTGCAGGTCGGCGATAGTGAGGAAATGGCCATTCTTTTTTCGGTAATCGATAATTCGCGCAGCCATGACTGGACCAATTCCGGGCAAAGTATCCAACTGGGCCAGTGTTGCCGAGTTAATGTGAACAATTCCATTGGATTTTTGAGTACTGATTTTTGATTTGGATTGCGCCGCCATTGATGGTGGCATCGGGCCAACAATGATCTGCTCGCCATCATCCAAAATATGCGCCAAATTTATGTCGGTTAAATCAATCCCCTTCAATGCTCCTCCGGCTGCTTTGATGGCGTCGACCGCTCTGGAGCCAAAGGGCAACGAGTAAACGCCAGGTTTGAGTACTTTTCCAGCAATATCCACGACCACCTTGGGTGTGATGGATGGTTTCGCTACTGGTCGAATGGAAGGCTTACTTTCGACAGCAACGATTGGCAACGAGGCAGGAGTTGCCAGCGCACTTTGCCCATGTGCTAAAAAGAAATAAAAGAGTCCAAAAGCCAGGGCAGCAGAGAGGACGAAAAATAATCCTTTTCGTTGTTCTGGCGTGAATTCAGGTAGGACCGGCAGTTCCATTTCTGAAAACTAATTCAGAAAATTGAAAATTGCTCTTCCTTAGTCAGGAACGTGTTAATTAAATAACGATGTTAACAAGTTTCGGGGCGCGCACGATTACCTTCTTCACGCTTTGATCAACAAGACCAGAACGGATCTCGGCATTTTCCATGGCCAGCGTTTCAAGTTCGGAATCTGAAATGGAAGGCGACACTTCAATCCGGTCTCTGATCTTTCCATTGATTTGCAAGATGGCAATTACTGCATCAGCTTCTAATAAGACTGGGTCCACTTCGGGGAATCCTGCCAAGGCAACCGCAGGCTTGTGTCCTAGTTTTTCCCACATCTCTTCAGCCGTGAATGGCGCTACCAAAGAGAGAGTTAATGCCACAACTTCCGTGGCCTCACGAACAGCAGGGTCACTGGGACCACAACCAGAATCAACTGCTTTTCTAGTTGCGTTGACCAATTCCATTACCCGCGCAACGGCAACATTGAATCTAAAGGACTCCACTGCAAAACCAACATCGTGCAAGGTCTTATGAGTGAGTTTTCGAAGGGTGAGATCGCCTTTTGAAAAATCAACTCCAGGTTCGCTGCTGACATCTGCCGATAGTCGCCAAGCTCGATTTAAGAATTTAAGCGATCCGGTGGGAGATACATCGGCCCAATCAATATCATCTTCCGGCGGACCAGCGAAGACCAACGAAAGTCGAACTGCATCCACTCCATGCGCATCTAGCTGTTCCGAAAGAGTGACCAAGTTGCCACGGGATTTGCTCATGGCAGAGCCATCCATCAAAACCATGCCCTGATTGAGCAACCGAGTAAACGGCTCGGTGAAATCCAACATTCCCAAATCAAAAAGTACTTTCGTAAAAAAGCGCGAATACAGTAAATGCAAAATGGCGTGGGTTACTCCCCCGACATATTGATCAACGGGCAACCACTGCTTCACTAATTCTTGATCGAAGGCTTGTTCGGAATCACTTGGATTGGTAAATCGAAGGAAATACCACGAAGAATCAAAAAAGGTATCCATGGTGTCGGCGTCGCGTCGGGCAGGACCAGCACACTTCGGACAAGGGACATTTACCCAATCTTCAGCCGCACCTAGTGGCGATGACCCTTTTGGCTTGAGGTCCAGTCCAACGGCGCTGGGCAGCTCTACTGGAAGTTGTGATTGCGGTACCGGAACTTCGCCACAAGTAGGGCAATGAACAATGGGAATCGGAGTTCCCCAGAAACGTTGTCTGGAAATTAGCCAATCGCGCAGCCGATAATTCTTCGCTGATTTTCCCAATCCCCGGGCGGCCAATTCTTCAGTAACTTGTGCGATTGCCGCGGCTTTATCTAGCCCGTTGAGTGAACCAGAATTGATCAGCACGCCATCACCTGAAGTTGCGACTCCGGTGAGATTCGGATCTTCTTCGCCTGTATCTACGACGACGACGACCGGAAGTTTCATGGCGCGAGCAAAATCTAAGTCTCGTTGGTCATGTGCTGGAACAGCCATGATTGCACCGGTTCCATAATCTGCCAAAACATAATCACTTGCCCATATTTGTAATCTTTCGCCATTAACTGGATTTATGGCGAAACGATTCAGGAAGACGCCCGTTTTTGGGCGATCAGTTGCAAGTCGATCGATGTCGGTTACCGCTTTCACACCTTCAAGATAAGTAGTGAACTCCGCTTGAACCGCAGTGCCCGCGACTAACTCCGATGCAAGTTCACTATCGGCGGCAACGACCATAAATGTGGCCCCATACAAGGTATCCGGCCGGGTTGTGTATACAGTAATTGGCTCTGCCCTACCTTCAATGGCAAAGACAACTTCTGCACCAACAGATCGGCCGATCCAATTTCGCTGCATAAGCATGACCTTGTCCGGCCACTTACCTTCTAATTGCTCCATGTCATCGAGCAATCGATCTGCATAATCGGTGATCTTCAAATACCACTGATTCAATTTCTTTTTAGTAACGGGAGTGTCACATCGTTCGCATAGCCCAGCGACTACTTGCTCGTTAGCGAGAACTGTTTGATCCTTCGGACACCAATTAACAGCTGAATCTTTACGGTAAGCAAGACCCTTTTTATACAATTCTAAAAAGAGCCATTGATTCCATTTGTAGTACTCAGGGTCGCTTGTGTGAAGAACTCGATCCCAGTCAAAGGAGCAGGCGTACCGACGCATAGATGCTTTATGAATGGCGATATTTTCATAGGTCCATTTGCGCGGATCTGTGCCGCGCTTAATGGCGGCATTCTCGGCTGGTAATCCAAAGGAATCCCAACCCATGGGGTGCATGACGTTGAAACCCTTTTGAACCCAGTAACGGGCAATTACATCTCCGAGCGCATATGCCTCGGCATGACCCATGTGCAAATCCCCCGAAGGATATGGAAACATATCCAGCACATACTTCTTGGGGCGCGTGTCATCTGGGCGACCAGATCGAAATGGCGCGAGTTGGTCCCAAACGGGAAGCCATTTCTCTTGGATACCGTGAATGTCGTAAGCCTCATGCATGAGGAGAAGTCTCCCATCTAACTCCAGTGAGTTCTTCACTCATGGCCCAGAGGTCCGCTGCCAAGGTTTGGTCGTATGCGATAGCCCGACCCCGAGTCAGATGAGGGTGCCCGCGCATCTCCATAAATCCATTCGGACCAACATAAGAAGCGCCAATCAAACCCGGAAATGTGGCGGCGGCCAGCATGGGAAGTACTCCTTGCTTGGCAGATTGGGCAATAACCGATGTTGCACCACCGATAAATCGCTCTTGAAGTGAATTGCCGCGCAGCCTCGGTCCTGCCAAGACCAAGTTAGTATTCGAAAAGCCAGGGTGCGCTGCCACTGGTATGAAATTCCAACCATTGCTAATTCGTAGCCGCTCTAGGTGAGCTACGAAAAGTAAATTAGCCAATTTACTGGTGCCATAAGAACCCCAGGAGGAGTACTCGCCCAACCCCAAGCACTTCGCTTTGATATCTTCCCGAGAGCCTGAATCAAAAGATCCAATTCGATGGGCTTGGCTTGAAATCGTTATTAGTCGGTGGCGAATGAAATCCTTGATCAATCCGGAGAACGCGAAGTGGCCAAGATGGTTGGTGGCCATTTGAGACTCAAAACCATCCACTGTAGAAATCAGCGGCGTAGCCATCACTCCGGCATTCAAGATCACCACATCGAAGGGTTCCGTAACTTCTAATGCAGCCTTCCGGACGCTTTCCAAAATGGTGAGGTCCATTTCAATGACTCGGCCTTTGCCAATTTCATCAATGACTTGCTGACCTTTGCTCAAGTTTCGGGCAGTGATAGTTATTTCCGCGCCATGACGCGCCAACTCCATTGCCGCAGCCTTGCCCAAACCGCTAGTGCCACCAGTGATGAGGAATCGTTGGCCAGAGAGATCTGAAATATCACCGATATCCCAGCCAGATGGGATGGCATTTTGATGTGTCATGCTCTTAATCTACCAACGTCAAGGTCGGCGGCGAGCGCCAAAATCAATCGTTCAAGCCTTTACCCGCCAAAATCTGCGGAACGCTCTTGTCGATTCGCGCCTGGCGAGTCTTGGATTGTTTTGCCCCCGCAAAGAAAAGTAAATATGCCCGCTGTCGTCCCGGAGTTAATGAGTTGAAGGCTTTCCTTAGGGCAGGTGTAGTTGTGAATTTTGCAGTGAGCTCCTCTGGGATCGGGAAGTCTTCGCTTTTTTTATGTTCAACTTTCATTCCCGATTTTTCAATTTCCATGGCTTCTTTTATGTAGCTCTTAAGAACCGTTTTAAGTTTCACGATTTCTTTCGAAGTGGTAAATCGAATTTGGCGACCAGATTGCACATTCTTAGTTTGTTGTATGAGCAACCCTTTGGGATCTTTCAGAAGCACCCCTTTGAAAATTAGCAAGGCGCAATATTCTTTAAATCCATGGATAAGCACAATATTTTTTCCATCTAAGGTGTAGCAAGGCTGACCCCACTTCAGATCTTCGGTGAGATTGCATTCTTGAACAATAGCTCGCAGCAAAGTGAACTCTTCATGCCAGCGAACTTCCTTTTTCAGGAAGGCATCTACTCGAGAATT
>JBAXSZ010000032.1:0-19356 GCA_037130455.1 Actinomycetes bacterium
CAAGATTCCACTGAAGCTTTGCGCCGTTCTGGTTTTTTTGGAAGGTTGTGTATACATCCAGCGCAGATACCAATTATTAATGAAGTTTTTATGGCCAGCGAAAGTGATAAAGCGCGAGCAAAGAGAATTTTGGAATTGCTCGAAATTTCTCACGGTGCTGCAACCACCGACGATAGCGGATCCATGATTGATCAAGCGCACGCAAAATGGGCCAATATAATTATGGAAAATCAAGGCAGATAGGTCCGCGCGGTGCATCTAAATTCAATTGTTTCCATACTCGATCTGGTTTCCACTTTCGCTTTCGCTTTAGTGGGCGCTCGAGTGGCCGCCAGCAAAGGGATGGATTACGGCGGTATTGCTCTAATTTCTGCGATTTCTTCCCTCAGCGGCGGCACGCTTCGAAACCTATTCCTGGGTCAAACTCCGCCCTGGTTAATACACCCATGGCTCTTTGCTTCAATCGTGCTTGCAGTTCTTTTAACCATCTTGATTCGAAAGACATTACCTATTGGTCGCTTCGTACTTTCATTGGATACTTTTGGGCTTGCAGTGGCAACCGTTTCAAGTACCAACTTTGCTTTGGCCTTACACGCTAATTGGGTCAGCGCTTCGATATTAGGTTTGATTGGCGGAGTTACGGGTGGTCTGTTTAGAGATGTCTTATGCCAAGTAGAGCCTGTGCTACTTCACCGAGAAACCATCGGAACCTCCTGTCTAGCCGGTGCAATCACTTACGTTGGATTACACCAGCTTCACGTTGCAACACTTCTCTTGGTTATCGCTTCTGGGATGATGACGATAACTGTTAGAGAACTTTCAGTGAGGTTTGACTGGCATTTGCCTAAGTTGCGATAAATATTTCAAAAAGAAATTAAATAATCGAAATTAGGTATTGCGGAATAGGTTAGTTTCAACTAACGTATTTTTATGCTCGATTTACTAGAGGTTGTTGCCGAATCCACGCGTCGAAAAATATTGCATCTTCTATCTAAAAATGAACAGGCCGTTACTGATATTGCAAATGAATTCGAAATCAGCCGCTCTGCGATCTCGCAACAATTACTTCTCCTAGAACAATCGGGGTTGGTTGATGCCAGGAAAGTTGGGCGAAATCGTCTCTACAAAGTGAACCCTCAAGGGATGCTCAAAGTAAGACAGTTCTTTCTCGACGAGTTTTGGAGCAACGAAATCGATCTACTGGTAACTGACGCCCAGAAATACCTTGCGAAAAAAGAGAGGAAAAGATAATGGCATTCGATACCACCGTTTTTCTCCCACTGGACACTCACGCGGTCTTCGAGCTAGTTACTCAACCCGAACGCCTTCGCAGATGGAAAACTGTTGCCGCACGCATTGAATTGGAAGTTGGGGGAGAGTACCGATGGACGATCACGCCAGGGCATTCTGTTATGGGAAATATCTTGGAATTGGTCCCCGGCAAGAAAATGGTTCTGAGTTGGGGATGGGAAGGTTCGGAAGATCTTCCACCGGGTGCTTCCACGGTTTCAATTACCTTGGAAGGCGTCGAGGGTGGGACTAATTTAAGGTTGGTCCATGCCGGCCTAAACGAGGAACAAGAAGCCGGACATGCCCAAGGGTGGAACCATTATCTGGATCGCCTTGCCACCTTTTCATCATCCGGAATTGCTAGTGCGGATCCTTGGACATTCGCTCCAGAGAATATGGATCCAGTGGTTGCAATAGAAGCCTGCCTAGTCATAACGCAAAGGATTCTCGCAAATATTTCAATATCTGATTTACAAAAACCGACCCCTTGTCCCGAGATGAATGTTGAACAATTAGTCGAACACCTTTTTCGATCACTATCCAATACTGCGCGAGGTTTGGGGATGGAAGTCGCTTTCGATTCGGGGATGAATCCCGAGGTTCAAATTGCAGATCTAGCCCAGAGAATGGTCGAGGCGCTGGGAAAGCATGGAATGAACGGCGAAATTGATATCCGAATTGCGACTCTTCCAGCTCCTATAGTGGCCGCCCTCATGAGCATGGAACTTCTCATTCACGGCTGGGATCTATCCGTAGCAATCGGACAGGGATATGAAGTCTCAAATGTAGTGGCTGGCTATGTTCTTAATAACTGTCGAATGATCATTACTCAAGAAGTGCGAGACCGCGGCCTTTTTGCACCGGAGATTAAATCACATGAAACTGATTCAGAAATAGCACAACTTATAGCTTTTTCTGGACGGCATACCGCCGCCTAGAAAGTACAAAACAACCCAAGTGAAAGGAAAACGATGACTAAATTCATTTATCTATTCAAAGGTCCTGCCGCCGATATGTCTGAAGAAATGGGGGCAGCATGGGGTGCTTGGATGGGCAAAGTTGGTTCGGCATTAGTCGATGAGGGTGCACCTTTTGGTGAAGGTGCGGTTGTTGTTGATAATGGTTCTACCGCTACGCCCACAAATCTCAGCGGGTACACAATCGTAGAGGCAGATTCACTGGAAGCAGCCAAAGCATTGACCCAAGGAAATCCACTACTTTCAGGGAATTCTGGTCTTCTCAGTATTGAAATTTTTGAACTCGCGCAGATGTAGTTCTTGTTGAATCAAGACTTGTGGCCGAGCATGGCTGCATTCTTACCTCTGGTGATTCCGAACTCTTGTCATGAAATTCTTCTAGTGGGAGAATGATCTGGAAAGAGTTGGAGCAAGAAATGGTCATTGGCTGGATTGTTGAATCGGCAGCGCTCTTGATTCTCTTCTTGGTTGTGATTCGGAAAGTTTCCCGGCTTCAAAGTCGGGATCAAACACCAGTGCATGTATTGCGCAACTTCTTTCAATACTCATTCCTTATGGCTTTGCTCTTTATCGGAGCAGTTGGAATATCGGGATTACTGGGCAGAGTGTTTACCCCAGGTACCACCGGTCATTCTGGCCAGATTGATTTAGCAAGAAATCTTTCGTTTGCAGTGGTGGGAGTTCCGCTCTTTGTCCTTCTTCTGAACTGGACTCAAAAACGACACCGCGAGGATGAGGACGAGAAACTTTCATTTGGTTTCCGTGCCTACATGACACTTGCCCCAACCTCAACTCTGATTATTTTGACCGTCTCGCTTTACCGGATGTTCAGTTGGATGTGTGGCGTTTCTCCTTTAGACAGGAATGATTTATCCAAATTGATCGTTTGGGGAAGCATCTGGTTTTTTCATTGGCGTATAAACAAGGTTTCTGGCGAAGTTCATAGATTTGGAATGCATGAATTCCTCGGATCCTTAATTGGTCTTACATTGACATTCATTGGGTCAGTTCAACTCACTTCGAGTGTTCTTCAGTGGGTATTCGGATTTAACTCTCATCCTGGAATATATTCCGATGAAGTCTTCTCACGAAGTCTGGCTTTACTATTGGTTGGCGCTTCGATTTGGACCATATATTGGTGGCTCCATGGCCAACATTCAGTCAGAAATCTTCGTTGGCATATCCTGGTCCTTATTGTTGGGGTCGGTATCTCGCTATTCATTTCAGTCGTAGGTATGAGCAATCTTGTTTACAAAATTTTGGTTTGGTTCATTGGTGAAACAACCGAACATACTGGTTGGATTTTCTTTCGAGAATCACCGGTGTGGCTTGCTTTGGCTTCCGTGGGGCTGATTTCTAGCTGGTACCACCGTCGTCTATTAGCTCAACATTTTGATCCCGTTCGAAACGAAGTGGAACGTTTCTACGAATATCTAGTTTCTGGCTTGGGTCTGCTAGCTGGATTTTGCGGAATAACGATTGCTTTAGTTGCATTGATTGAACACATAACATTTTCAAAGAGATTCTCGGAAATAGAGCAGATAAATACTTTTTTAGCTGCAATCACATTAATCGCAGTTGGTTTGCCAATTTGGATCTACTTTTGGCGTGGACTATTCAAGGCCAAACTTAGAAACCCCAGTGCTGAAATAAACTCACAAGTCAGACGTGGTTACCTTTTCCTACTTTTTGGATTGGGTAGCATTGTCGCCGTTCTTTCATTAATTGCAATACTCTATTTCTTCTTCGAAGCAAGCATTTCCGGTCATCTGGGATTACATACTTTGGAAAGAATGCGATTTGTGCTTGCTCTACTTTTATCAACCGTAATCATTGCCGAGTATCACTGGCGCATTTACAAATCAGAACGAGAGCTCTTCCCTCATGAACGGCATCAAGCCTCCTATATTCTGTTGGTTGGTATTGAGAATAATTCTTTGAAGCAGGAAATTGTAGATCGTTTTGGGGGGAAAGTGGAGATGTGGAATCGCCTTGATTCGGTGCAGGAATCTTGGCCGCACGATAAGGTTTTAGAAATGATTGCTTCTTCTCGTTTTAAGCAACTTCTTATTTATTCCGATGACGTGGAAATTAAATCCATCCCTATCCGTACAAACATGTGACTAATTAAAGCCAACCAGATTTCTTAAATTTTCGGAGCAGATAGAGTGTTAAAGTCACCATTCCTGAAATGACAAATGGATAGCCGTAAGTAAAACTCAGCTCAGGCATGTGATGAAAATTCATACCGTATATTCCAGCGATCATGGTTGGTCCAGAAGCCAATGCAACCCATGCCGATATTTTTCTCACATCAATATTTTGTTGAACTTGAACGTGAGCCAGATCTGCCTGGAGCACCGCGGTCAATAAAGAATCCAATCCCGTGGCATGCTCCACCGCATGGAGAAGGTGGTCGAGCGTGTCACGAAAGAACGGCTTAAGAGTTGCCGGGACTAATGTAAAAGTTTCATTTGCCAATTTTTGAACGGGAATGATTAGCGGCTCGATCGCATGTCGGAATTCAATGAATTCTCGCTTGAGAAAATAGATGTCTTGCGAAAAGGTCTGGCTCTGTCCACTGAACACTTTAGTTTCAAGGGTGGCAACCTCTCCTTCGAGTTCGCCAGCAATGGCCGTATACCCATCAATCACTCGGTCAGCGACAGCATGTAAAACTGCAAACGGACCAGCTGCCAGCAGCTCGGGTTTATCTTCCAACCCTTGTCTTACCTGCGCTAAAGGTGAGCCTTCCCCATGTCTGACAATGACAATGAAGTGATCTGCGATGAAACACAGGAGTTCACCTGTGGTGATTTCACTTTCTTTTCGATCAAAAAAAACGGTTTTGAGCACAAAAAAAGTCAGGCCTTCGTAATCTTCCATTTTTGGGCGCTGTTTTGCGTGGATCGCATCCTCTACGGCAAGGGGGTGAAAATTCAATTCGCCAACCACCATGTCGAATTCTTCTTTGGTTGGCTCGGCCAGACCAAGCCAAACAAACCCTCCTTCGCGTCTGGCTATGTCTACCAGATCTGAAATATCGGTTGGTCCAGAAGCACGTCTCCCGTTTTGATAAAGTGCTGAATCAACGATCATTAGATGGCTCCCGGACTGACTCGATGGATGTAAAAACGCATTCTGGAGGAGTTTATTGCTGGAGAATTTAATACCTCGGGATTTGCCAATAACATCTCTCGAGCTGCGGCAAATAGTTCGCTTTCTGAATATAGATTGCGATTCGTTTTGGGAAACATCACTTCTTTTATTCCAACCGTTCTTCCGAAGTATGAATCTGGATAGAGCAGATCTCCAGTATGCGAGGTAGCGTTCATATCTTGATGGGGGAATCGATAATCCAGGTCATAGGGTGAAAGAAAAGATTTGATATTGAATCCCATCTTCAGTATTAGTTCGGTGAGTCGGAATTCGTAGTATGCAATGACTTGGTTCCGGCGCAGCTCATTCGTATGGGAATAGAAGCCTTCACTGATAAGGTCTCGGAATACTTTTCGAGAGATGCAGTAGGCATACGATTGAACGTGAACGCCCAGATAAACCGAGCTATCACCGATTTTCGCTCTTAAGGACTCCAATTCATCGGTATTGAAAATATTAATTGTTGGGCCAACAAGCCCATATCCCTCTTTGATAGGTTGAGTAAATCGCTCCCACCAATTCTCGAGATTTAATGCTTTGGTGAAGGGGCCACGACAGGATGAGTTAATAAAAATGAGGTATTCGTAGTTTTGAAGTTCTGGGGTAGTACGAACCAGAAAGCTATACCCTCCAAAATCCAAGTTGAGATTTGGTGTCACGATTATTTCAATGTTCGACAATTCTGGAAAATCAAATTGCGATTCACCCGCCAGAACAAAGTAATAATCGATCTCTTCGGAATATCCAAAGGCCAGGAAATGCGCCAGATTGTCTTGGGAGTTCATTCCGCTATCGAAGAAGTGATACACCACGCAGATTCGATTTCCCGTCACTGTGATCGCCCTTTCGAATATGCCCCCCATATTGTAAGTAGACAGCTGGACTTATGTAATCCTGCAGTGCTCAATTTTAAGAGTTCCACTACAGTGCCACCATGTGGGTAACGATCAATGACGCAAAGCTTTATGTCGAAGTTCTAGGGGAACCAGGACTACCAGTACTTATTGCGCATCATGGTGGTGGCGGAATCGGTTCTTTTCACGAGCCAAAGGCGACTTTTGGCCCGCTATCGGACATTTTTCAGGTAGTCGTTTTTGATGCCCGAGGCTGTGGTGTTAGTGAAGGCGTACCTCCTTATTCCCACGAACAATGGGCTGCAGATGTCGAAGGTCTTCGCCAATGGATGGGTGTTGAGCAAATTGTTGTGGCAGGTGGCTCATACGGAGGCTTCATCGCCATGGAATATGCAGTCGCGTATCCGGATCGAGTCAAGGCAATGATCCTTCGAGACACATCAGCTGATGCTTCAAATTTTGAGACTTTGAAAGAAAATGCTCGGAATCAGACTAGGGTTGAATTGAATTGGGATAATTTCGATCGCTATTGGAGTGGCCAGATATATGACGATGAAGATTTGAAGGCCAGATGGGCTGAGTTAATCCCGCTCTATGACTTTAATTATGACCCAGTAGCTTCGGCGAAAGCAGTAGAAGCAGGTTTTTACCGACACGAATCCCACAACTGGTGCTTCGTGCACAACACGCCACATTATGACTTGACCGGCAAACTTCCAGAGCTGCAGGTTCCCACCCTAGTAACTGTGGGCAGAACCGATTGGGTTACCCCCGTTTCCTCTGCACAAAATATGCTCTGCCACACTTCTTAAAGAAGAATGATGGGCGTATCGTCAATATTGCATCCACTTATGGTCTGATTGGGGCACCGAAGGCTGCGGCCTATTGTGCTTCTAAAGGCGCAATCATCAACTACACCCGTCAATTAACCGTTGACTATGCACCCGAAGGTATTCGCATCAATGCGATCTGTCCTGGCTACATCGATACCAATCTGGGACGTCGCAAGAGCACCCTGAGTGATGAGCAATACGAAGCCGCAGTGGCCCGCCGGGAGAAAGCCGCAGCAATGCAACCGATTGGACGTCAGGCTCAACCTATTGAAGTGGCAAATGTTGCAGCATTTTTGGTTTCCGACGAAGCTTCATTCATGACCGGTGCCATCGTTACTGTTGATGGCGGATGCGTAACAACTTTTAACTATGGAGAAGCATCCAACTAAATATCTTAAAGTGAACTGCGGCGCTCGATCTGTCTAATAATGGCGCTGTGATCGAGCCCGCCGTCACCAGAATTCACCAGATCGTTATAGAGCTCGGTTACTTTTTCGGTCACTGGCAAAGAGGTATGGGTGTCCATTCCGGCTTCCAGCGCAAACCGTAAATCCTTGAGTTGGAAAGCCGAAGACCCTCCCGGCGCAAAATCTCCTGATTCGATTTTTTCACGCTTGACCGTAAGTACTTGAGAGTTGGCAAGACCTCCAGCCAAAATATCGAGCAGGACTTTATCGTCCAGACCGGCACGACGGCCTAATGTGATTGCTTCCGCGATCGCCGTCAAAGTGACAGCAACAACAATTTGATTGCAGGCTTTGGCCATTTCGCCAGAACCTAACGGTCCAAGCAATCGAATTGTTGAGCCGATAATTTCAAGGGTAGATTTAACTTCTTCGAAAACTTCAGGGTCCCCACCAACCATGATCGACAAGGTTGCTTGCTGTGCACCAACATCACCACCACTTACCGGTGCATCTAGACATTTCACACCTATCTTTGCCAACCGCGCTCCCAATTCTTTGATGGCGATTGGCGATACCGTTCCCATCACGACAAAGATATCGCCGACTTGAAGTGCCAATTCCAAGCCATTATCAAGCACTTCGTGCACCTGAGAGATGTCGGGAAGCACAGTCAGAATTATTCTTGAATTAATTTCTGAAAGGTTGTGAATGCGAATTGCGCCATAACTGGAAGCCTTATCCGCCGAAGCCGCAGAACGATTCCAAACCTGGGTGGATACACCCGCCTTTGCTAAGTTGATCGCAACAGGCAACCCAATTGCGCCTAATCCGATAACGGCAACGTGTGAAGTGCGATCTATTTCTGCCATTTTCCCAACTTCTCCTTGAACTGCGGGGTATCCAAAACTTCTTTGTTAACCACAAAGTCGGGTATGCGGCCATTACTAATTTCAGTAATCGCCCTGAATGCACTGGTGCCCATGCCAAAAGCAAGTTCATCAGTCCAGGCGATGTTATGCGGGGTCACAATTACATTATCCAAAGCAAGGAGTGGATTATCAGGTGAAGTAGGTTCGGTTTCAAATACATCCAGACCAGCGCCGAAAATGGAACGCGACGAAAGCGCGCCAATTAGTGCGGACTCATCCACAATTGGTCCCCGGGAAATGTTAATCAGGATGGCGCTGCTCTTCATCGCGCCAATTTCCTTGGCTCCAATGAGGTGCCTTGTTTCTGGAGTAAGAGCTGCCATCACTACAACTACATCAGCGCAGGACATCAGCGTTGGCAGGTCGACCAAAGTAACGTTGTGCTGCAGCGCTTCCGAATCTGTTTTCCATGGATCGAAAGAAATCCGTTTCGTATCAAAGGGTGCGATGAGTCGAAAAAACTCGGTCGCGATATTCCCAAGACCGATAGTGCCGACAGTCTTACCATTGAGCCCCTGACCTAGACCATCCAACCGCCGATTCCAACCGTTTGCTCGGGCAAGTGAATCTTTTGCGACTAATCGATGCATTGTGGAAAGCATGAGCATTAAAGCTGCGGTAGCAACTGGTTTTTTGGACCCATCGGGAGTAATCGTTAACGCTGTGCCTGCCGCAGTGCACGCCGCTAGGTCGATATTGTCGTAACCCACTCCAAATCGAGACAGCACTAATGGAGAAAGCTCCGGCTTAGGAAAAGAATCACTATTTATACCAGGACCTGCAAATGCGACGGCGTGGTAGCCGGTTACTGATTCGGGCGTAAAAGTTGAACCTATAGATGGAAGGAAACTCCAGTTGAGCGGCGCTAAAGAGTCGATGTTTATTTCGCCCCAAGAAAATCCACCGTTGCCATTGTCCAGATCAGATGAGAGCCCTACCCTGAAGTTGGAAATGTCTCCCATTAAAGAACCGCCACTGGATTAAGCGGTGAACCAGTGCCCCTTGGAATATTTAGTGGCGCAAGAGTGAGTTGGAAGGTCCAGCGGTTTTCGGCAGCACATGCAACAGCAATTGCTTCCAATTGCAAGTTATCTAGCAAGGGGATTCCCATGCCTGGAAGCGCCAGTGCGTGTATTGGTGATTCAACACCTTCCACGGGTGATGGCCGAACGTCGCTATCTCCATCTGCACCGATGACACTGACTTTTCGATCTTTGAAAAGTTCCATAACATCGACGTGAAAACCAGCCGAGAGATTATCTGGGTTCCAAACACCTACGGCAGCGCGTCGTGCAAAATGACCACTTCGAAGGAGAACGCAATCTCCTTGGGAAATGGTGAATCCAAATTTTCTTTCCATGGCCAAAATATCTTCTGCGCGAATCGCTGTGCCTGGCTCGAGGTAATCCACTTCGCGCAATCTGGCTGCATCGAGCAGGACTCCTCGAGTAACGACTGGGCCTAATTTATCTATGGTCGCCCAAGTGGAACCTTCGGTAGTTACGTGATCAATGGATTTCTTTCCGCCAAATAAATCCCCTTTATAAACAATGTGAGTCGGCGCATCCATGTGACTTACCGCTTTACCGTGGTAGTCAACGCTGATGAAGTCCCTATTTGACGTAGGTTCTGAGCTTTCAAATTGGGAAAGGCTGACCATGTAATGTGCTGCAGGCTTAGCGTTATCTGGCCCGGAGATGGTGTTCCACGGTAGCGCGAGTGAAATGACTTGACCCGATTGAATGGCAAGCGCTGCGTTTTTCACCACCTCTGTGGTTACGAAGTTAAGCGCGCCGCGTTCAATACTTTCGGCTGGATAGTTGTTCCAGGTTTTCAATCGGTGAAAGAGCGAATCGAATTCACTCGAAGTTAAGAATGGGCCGTTATCGAAATCTGATTCCATGTCTCGTTCTCTCCGTAAGCGCGTCTTGTTGAGATGGTCTCCCGCTGATACTGTCCGACACTATCAGGATGCTGAGTGGCGTCTAGAGGGTTGGACAGGTTATTAGATGTTTGATGAGCGCATCCCATTGGTTCCCGCAGTTGCGCGCGCGGCCGCCATTTTAGATTTGGTTGCACAGTCTCATTCAAATATAGGGACCAATGAAATCTCCCGAAAACTGGGTTATCCGAAATCATCAACTGCAAATATCTGCATCGAATTAGAAGAGTGCGGAATGTTAGTACGACGCGAGAACGGTTATGCCCTCGGTCGAAAGCTTGTAGAACTTGGCGGGTATTACCTCTCCAGCGTCGATGCGTTGCGCGAATATTACGATCTCTGTGCAAGCCTGCCGATAATGTCTCGAGAATCATCTCGTATAGCAATCTTGGATGGCACCGACGTTTTGTATTTAGGAAAATATGAAGGGCGTCAGCAAATTCGATTGACTGCAAATATCGGTGATCGATTTCCGGCAGCCTGCACCGCCACGGGAAAAGCTCTGCTTGCCCAACTCCCACCTAAAGAAGTTCAGGAAAGATATAAAGGCAAACCCCATGCCTTTGTGCCGTTAACCGCAAAATCACTTAAGTCCGTTACCGAATTGTTATCTGATCTAGAGAAGGTCCGCGCTCGGGGCTATGCCATTGATGACGAAGAAGCGACGACTGGAGTAACCTGTTTTGGGTTGGCAGTTTCAGGATTTCGTGGGGATACCTCCTCGGTTGCAGTCTCTTCCACGGTTTTAACGGGGAGATTGACCCCAGAATTTCGTCAGGCGTTGCTCAATGATTTACATGCCCTGGCAAAAGGGCTCTCCAATCCGCTCTCGATGGTGAAATAAAGTGTCCAAAATGCTGGACGCTGCATAACATTTTGGCTTTTTTAGTCTAACTTCAGCCTGTGCCAATCAGAAACTCCGCTCGCGTCTCGATTAAAGCCCTGTCGAAAAGGTTTGGCGCGACACAAGCGTTGGATGCGGTGAGCTTCGAAATTAACGCTGGCGAGGTATTGGCTCTGCTGGGCGCTAACGGTGCTGGTAAATCAACGGTGATAAAAATCCTGGCGGGAATTTATTCGCCAGATTCTGGAACGATAACTTCTCAAGTTGGTGGAAACCTCAATTCAATTCGCTTCGCATTTATTCATCAAGATCTAGGGCTTGTCGAATGGATGACAGTTGGCGAATCTGTCGCACTTGGCTCTGGTTATCCTCGCAAAGCAGGGATCATTGATTGGGCCGGCGTTCGCAAAATGGCGACAGACGCTTTGAAGAATGTTGCACCGCACATCGATGTCAATCAAACAATTTCATCTTTATCGAAAGCAGACCGTTCACTTGTCGCAATTGCTCGCGCGCTTTATGCAAAATCCGATGTACTAGTTCTAGATGAGCCAACTGCGAGTTTGCATGCAAGTGATTGTGAAAATCTTTTTCGAGTACTTCGTAATTTGCAAACCCAAGGGGTTGCTATTGTTTATGTTTCGCATCGATTGGATGAGATCTTCAAGGTTGCCGATCGGGTAGTAGTTCTGCGAGATGGAAAGTTGGTTGAAGAGGGTTTAATTTCAACATTTTCTCCCGAGTCCTTAGTTCGCGGAATTGTTGGCAGAACAACTGAACTCTTTCATTTAGGAGATGCCAATTACGGTGCTGAAGTTCTCAATGTCAGCAACTTAAGTGGGGAAGGTGTCAGAAGCGCCAGTTTTATTTTGCGCGAGGGTGAAGTTCTTGGTTTGATCGGCCTCAACGGTGCTGGTCAGCGAGAAGTGGGTCGCATAATTGCTGGAGCAATGCCTCGTTTTGGTGGCACCATAATTCTCAAAGGCGCCGCACTTAAGGGCGGTTTGGTGAAAGTGGTTCGCGCCGGCATTTCTCTCATCACTAGTTCTCGCGCCGAAGAAGGCTTGGCGATGCATTTATCAATTCGTGAAAATATGTTTCCCAACCTAAAAGTTCGTGGCGCTGGGGTATTCACTCTTCTGAGCCATCGAAAAGAAGCCACTGAAGCTGCAGAATTAACAGAACGATTTAATGTAAAGACTCCGAATGAGGAAGTTGCGATCGCAACTCTTTCTGGGGGAAATCAACAGAAAGTTATCTTAGCGCGCTGGTTGAGTCTTCCCCGATCGGTAATCGTCCTAGAGGAGCCAACGGCCGGGGTGGATGTCGGCGCTAAAGGTGATATCTATCGACTCATCGCCGAAGCCACGGAAGCTCGATTGGCAGTATTACTGGTTTCAACTGACTTTGAAGAAGTTGCATTAATGGCACATCGTGCCTTGGTTTTTTCCGATGGAGAGATCGTGGCGGAGTTGGAAAGATCACAGTTATCAGTTGAAAATCTAGTTACCTACGCGTCAAGAGCGAATGTGAGTGCATCCTAAAATGGCAAAGAATCGATCATCTATCGCGCTGCGATTGGGAACCTATGGCTTACCAATTTTGGCAGTTGCGATCTTCATTCTTTTTTCACTTCTCTTGCCGGACACGTATCCCACTTCATCCAACTTGCAAGCAATTTTGACTAACCAATCCATCCCAGCACTGTTGGCACTTGGAGCGATGATCCCTATCGTTACCGCCAAATTCGATTTATCAATGGGCTATGCCTTGGGATTAACACACGTTATCGTGATGTGGTTCTTGATTAATAGCCATATCTCGTGGATTTTGATCTGCATTTTGTCCATCGTCGGATGTTCATTAGTGGGGTTGATTAATGGTTTGCTTGTGGAATTTGCCCAGATTGATTCCTTTATCGCGACACTCGGAACGGGGAGCGTGCTCTATGCGTTAAGTGGCTGGATAACTCATGGTGGTCGTTTAGTCCCTCCGGTTCAAGGATTGCCTAAGGGATTTACAAACCTCATGAATGGTCACTTCCTGGGCCTTCCCATTGGTGCGTATTACATCATCGCCCTAGTCTTCATTTTGGTTGTTGTTTTAGAATTTCTTCCAGCTGGCCGAGGACTTTATGTAATTGGTTCAAATCCTCGTGCCGCTGAATTAATCGGAATTCCAAAAAGTCGATATGTAATTCTCTCTTTCGTTGCATCATCGGCAATCACTGGTTTTGCAGGATGTTTACTCGCCGCTCAACAACAAGTTGGTAACCCAAGTATTGGTAGCGAGTATCTTCTTCCTGCATTTGTTGGCGCCTTATTGGGGTCGACAACGATTCGTCTCGGAAGAGCGAATGCGCTTGGAACGCTTGTCGCGGTTGCGATCCTTGCAATCGGAGTGGCAGGAATTCAGCAGTTGGGTGCTGATTTCTGGGCGACACCACTCTTCAACGGACTGACTTTGTTGGCAGCCGTTGGTCTTGCCGGATATTCGGCAAGACGTCGTTTGAAATCCGGTGCCGAAGCTTCACGGCGGAGCATGGAAAGCCAGTAACCGTTTTACCAGCAGACCCCTCGAATAGATGCAAGGAAAGGAAATACATTGAAGAATATGAAAAAGCGTGTTGGTGCGTTCGTAGCAGCTACAACTTTGATCGCCGGCCCATTGGTCGGATTGTCAATGTCTTCATCCGCAGTTGCGGCAGAAGGCTGTCCAGCAGCGCTAGCTAAGGCATCCGCTGCCGTAGCTAAGGCCACTGCAGTGAAAGCTCCATGGGATGGTCCAAAGACCGGACCTAAGGCCACAAAGGGCAAGACCCTGATTTTCGTAGCTCAAACCATGCAAAATGGTGGAGTTGCCGGTGCCGCAGCAGGCGTTAAAGAGGCCGCCGCAGCAATGGGTTGGAAGGTTCGCGTACTTGATGGTCAAGGAACTGCCGCTGGAATGGCGTCAGCCACACAACAGGCCGTCACCTTGAAGGCAAGCGGAATTATTATCGGTGGCTTTGATCCAGCAACTGTGAAAGATGCAATTGCAAAAGCAAAGGCTGCAAAGATTCCAGTAATCGGTTGGCACGCTGCAGCCACTTCTGGTCCACAACCTTCACTTGGTTTGTTCAGCAACGTCACCACCCTTCGCGCAGATGTCTCAAAGATCTCTGCTGACTGGGTAATTGCCGATTCAAAGGGTGTTGGCGGAGTCGTCATCTTCACCGACTCTTCAATTCCTTTCGCTGAAGGAAAATCTCAAGAGATCAAGGCAGAAGTTGAAACCTGCGCATCCTTGAAGCTCTTGGAATATGCAAATATTCCAATCGGCGACAGCATCTCAACATTGGTTGCATCTAAGACTGCAGCTCTTGTTGCCCAGTATGGCGATTCATGGACACACTCCATCTCCATCAATGGTGGCTTGTACATCACCCCAATGGCAGCAGCACTTCGTGCAGCTGGCAAAGACGGCGCTGGCTTCCCACATAACGTTGGTGCCGGAGACGGTTCACCTGATGAGTACGGTCGCATCAACGCTGGAGATTTCCAGTCTGTAACAGTTCCAGAACCTTTGACAATGCAGGGATGGCAGATCGTTGATGAATTCAACCGTGCCTTCGCTGGTCAAAAGGCAAGCGGATATGTTCCAGTTGTTCACCTTGTCACCAAGGCAAACGCAGGAACCAGCACCGTATGGGATCCACAAAATGGATACCGCGCTGCGTACAAGAAGATCTGGGGCAAGTAAGCCTTAGTTAGATCACAACGGAATGGCCGAGAGCAATCTCGGCCATTTTCGTTGTGGCGCTTTTGATTTAACTTAACGAATGAGCATAAGCCGATGCGGCTTCAATCCCGTCACGCATAATTAAATCCAAGTAACTAGAAACTTGATTGTGAAAATCTGAAAGAGCAGCTAATTCCGGTGCAAATATTCCAGCTCCAGTAAATACCCAATGGACAAATTCCACGGGAGAAGGCGAAGAAGCCGCATAGTCCATTAACTTATTCTTAGCTGGGTCCTTCATTGCATCTGCATATTTACCGGGCTCAAATCCCGCCAGAGGCGCAATGCATGCCAGCCATGCGGCAACTGTGAGGGCAATATATTGAGGTATTTCTTGGTTCAGCACGTGGAAGAGAACCGGCTGGGTGATTCGCTGCGGTAACTTTGTAGATCCATCCGAACCGACCCGACTGGTTAAATCGCCCAAAACTGTATTGGACCATCGTGAAAATAGCTGCGATATATATACATCGGCATCCACCTCTGTGGGAAGCTTAAAAGTTGGAAGGAATTCTTGGTTGAGGACCGTTTTCAACGCTTGTTCTACAAATGGCAAAAACCTAGCGCCAGGAATCGTCTCTTCCCCTGCTAAGGCGCCTAGGTAAGACAGAAGCGAGTGAGCGCCATTGAGCAAACGCAATTTCATTACTTCATAACCCTCAACATTTTCGGTGAAGATGGCGCCGTTGATTTCCCATTGAGGTCGACCTGCGGCGAAATTATCTTCTAGCACCCACATGGTGAATGCCTCCGCTGGAACAGGGGATTGATCGTGAACACCCAGGCGGTTCGCCACCATTTCAATATGTCGAGGTTGGGTACCAGGAACGATTCGATCCACCATTGAATTGGGAAAAGTTACCGAAGTTGAAATGTAAGCGTCGAGTTCTTTGGACTCAGACGCAGGTAGCGCCGCTACGAACTGTCCAACCAGTTGAGCAGTTCGCTTTCCATTGGAACTTAAGTTGTCACAACTAAGAACAGTTATGGGGGATTTATGTGACTGTGCCCGAAGTTGTAAGCCACGAACGATAATTCCGATTGCGGTTTTCGGAGTTGCTGGATGTGTGAGATCCCACTGAATGTCATGAGAGTGAATGTCCAGCCCATTGGTCTCCTGAGAAATTGAATATCCAGCCTCTGTAACCGTCAAAGTGATTATTTTCGTGGCACTTTGGGCAATTTCTCGTAGAACTTCGCCAACTCTTTCGGGGCCACCAAGCACCTTAGTATGGATGGCGGGAATGATGATTTGGTCCGAAGCTGGAGAGATTGTGACAACCGAATACAAATTATCTTGCGCAGTCATGAAATCAGGAATGGCGGTGCTTCTCATCGAGTAAGCGAAAATTCCCCAGTCACCACCATCGGCCCGAACCGCCAGCGCGGTATACACGGCCAGGTGAGCACGGTGAAAATTTCCCAGTCCTATGTGGACAATTCCTGTCGCTGGTGACTTCTGAAGTAGAAGCGCTTCTTGTGGAGCGGTTTTTCGATTCAAGAGTGGCAAATTTATGGCTGAAGAATTTGTCATGGTCAAAGTATAGTTAGAACCTAAATTCACAGTCATGGAGCAACTAGATAATGAGTGCAACAATGCGAGCATTTGTGATCGACGGCAAGTTGGATGCAAGCGTTCAATCTCTCCCGATTCCAGAACCTCAGGTCGATGAAGTACGAATTCGCATTGCCTATGTTGGTGTGTGCGGTTCAGATCTTCACTACTACTTTGATGGTGCAAATGGCGCCTTCGTTGTGAAAGAACCCTTAATACCCGGTCACGAACTTTCTGGAACGATCGACCTAGACCCCAGTGGCGAATTCGCCGCAGGCACCGCGGTTACAGTGCATCCTGGAAGATTCGGCATATCGGAGCCGGGCATTGAAGATAAACGTCATTTGTGGCCTGGCGGAAGTTATTTAGGAAGTGCATCCACGTGGCCTCATACTCAAGGGGCGATGTCTGATTACCTCTTAGTAAAGAAATTTATGGTGCGGGCATTGCCTGCTGGACTTTCGTTGAAAGATGCCGCCCTTGCTGAACCGTTGGGAGTCGCAGTTCATGCAGCAAATGTTTATGGGGATCTAGCCGGCAAGAAGGTATTAGTTTCGGGTTCTGGTCCAATTGGGCTCTTGGTAGCGGCATTGGCCCACTACAACGGCGCCGCCGAAGTAACCTCAACAGATGTCTTAACCGGCCCGCTAGAGCGTGCCAAATCAATGGGAGCTGATAAGACAATTCAGATCACCAGTGAAGCACTGCCAGAAAATTATTATGATGTTGTTTTTGAATGTTCTGCTTCACCCATCGCAGTGAGTTCAGCCTTCGTCGCAGTTCGCAGAGCTGGAACCGTTATTCAGGTCGGGATCTTAGGCGCCGGCCCACAACCTATTGCTATTGCCGCATTGGTTTCTAAGGAAATTACATTGAAAGGTGCCTTTCGTTTCAACAACGAAGTTGAAGATGCAGTGAAATTGTTATTGCAATCCGACAAGTTCGCGTTATGCATCACTCATATTTTGAAACCTGACGATGCAGTTGAAGCATTTGAAATCGCAAAGAATTCACAGATATCTGGGAAGGTTCTCATTGATTTCCAATGACTTGCTTGAATTGCCAAGCCGCCGTATTTTTTTAATTGGTGCAATGGGCGCCGGCAAATCCACCATCGGCAATCGACTTTCGGAGCTGTTAGGGTGGCCTTATATTGATAATGATTATGAAATGAGCAAGATGGCTCATATGTCGATGAAGGAATTAGCTGCACTGGATGTTCCTACTCTTCATAAATTGGAGCATGACTACCTGGTGGATGTGCTGGGCCGGCCAGCACCGCTAATTGCCGGGGCCGCAGCTTCAGTTGGAGATGATCTGCCACTTTTAGAAGCCCTCAAAGATCAATTCACGATTTATCTCCATGTTCCCCTGGAGAAGTTGAAATCTCGTGCGGGTTCTTCGGGAGTGGGCCGTCAAGCATTTTCAGAAAACCCCATGGAAATTATTAGGGAACGATATGAGCGGCGTGATCCAAGGTATCGTGCTGTGGCCTGCCTTATTATTGATCCTTCCGATCCAGTTGCAGATGCAAAGACCATCATCGATGCTTTGCCTCGACACTAGTTCAGAGGGCAGAATGCGTAGATGAGTACGGCGTCAGAACAATCACTTACTTCACTGCCTCTTTTTGGGATCAAAGTACTTGACGCGACTTCGAATATTGCTGGCCCATTCGGTGGCACAGTTTTGGCAGATTTAGGCGCCGAAGTAGTAAAAGATGGATGCGTATTCGGCTCCATGGACTCCGGCTACCAGAGTTAAGGTGGGTCCTTCTTTTTCGCCAACGATTTCAAAATATGGAATTTCCATGCCACCTGCACCCAGGCTAGGAATACTCAAAGTTTTATGAAGGATCATTTGCAAACCTTAATAGGATTTGCTCGTGAATAAAGAAACCTGCCCTAAGGGTAAACATTTCCATCTCTTTGGAAAAGATGTCTTTGAGCGCGATAACCGCCAGGAATTGATCGAAGCTTCAGATCCTAATCAGGCGCTGGAGAAATTTATTTTGAATTTGGACGAAAAATGGGAAGGCGCCATAGAAGTAAAGGCACACGGTAAGGCAAAGGAATCGAATTTGGCTTTGATTGATTTCTGGAGAACTCCGCTCAGATAAGCCAAGACTTTGCCTTCGCGAATGATTCGCAACTCGCTGAATCAATAACACTGACTTAAACTCGGCCTATGAGAATTTATAACAGCATCACTGAAGTCGTTGGAAATACTCCGCTAGTGAAGATTCAAAGAATGATGGATGGATCTACAGCTAACGTGTTGGCTAAGTTGGAATTCTATAACCCGACCAGCACCGTGAAAGATCGCATTGGCATTGCCATGGTTGATGCCGCTGAAAAGAGCGGTCAACTTCAACCTGGCGGAACAATCATTGAAGCAACTTCAGGTAACACCGGTATCGCTTTGGCCATGGTCGGAGCGGCTCGTGGCTACAAGGTTATTTTGACCATGCCAGAGTCAATGTCGAAAGAACGTCGTGCGTTACTTCGCGCTTTCGGAGCAGAACTCGTTCTAACTCCAGCGAGTGAAGGAATGAATGGCGCTGTTTCTAAGGCAGAAGAACTAGGCAAGGAGCCAGGCGCGGTACTGGTTCGCCAATTCGCCAACGAGGCAAACCCTGCAATTCACCGAGCAACAACTGCTGAAGAAATTTGGCGAGACACTGACGGCAAGGTTGACATTTTTATCGCGGGTATCGGCACGGGTGGCACGATCACAGGTACTGGAAATCGGTTGAAGGAACTAAATCCAGATATTCAGATCATCGC
>JBAXSZ010000033.1:0-19348 GCA_037130455.1 Actinomycetes bacterium
ACTTGTTCATCATTTCGAAAGGTGGTCAACAGTTTGTAAGTAACAACAGGGGTTCCAGATGCGCTCGGGAAGTGGCGTGGAAAATTCCCGATCGTTTCTGGACTGGCGCTTCGCCAACCGTAAATAGCTTGGTTGGGGTCTCCTACGGCAGTAACGGGATGTCCGCCTTTAAAAAGGTGTGAAAGAAAGCGAACCTGGCCAAAGGAAGTGTCCTGGTACTCATCTAATAGAACGATTCGGTATTTGCTTCTTTCGTTGGTGCCGATCTCGTCAAAGGTAACTGCAAGTTCTGCGGCCAAGCTCATCTGATCATCAAAAGAGAGAGTGCCGTTGCTTCTTCGATATTGATCCAGTTGGTCCACCATAGGAAGGATGGAAATTTGCTCTTCCAGCGAGGTTATCGCCAAACGAACATCATCGTTGCGGCCATTGGTAGTTAACAACTTTTCTAGTTGCATCAGCGCATGATCGCGAACTGCTTGAGTGGAACTGGCGTGTTCGCCGATCTGACCGGCCAAGCTGGCAACCTTCTTAATGATGTCGTTTACTCCGTGCGTCAATTCATAATCGGTGGTTTCAAAATTACTGACAATGTCATTAATAATCTGCCAAGTTGCGGCTTGACCCATGGGCTCGGTACCACTGTCGATTCCCATCCGTATTCCGTGCTCTGACACAATCTTGCCGGCATAAGAATGGTAAGTAGAGACCGTCACTGCAAGATCAATGGGATTGTCGTTGTTGGCAACAGGTAGTAACTTAACTTTTTGCAGCAGGCGCAATCGGCGGCGGATGCGAAGTGCTAACTCCCCCGCTGCTTTGCGCGTAAAGGTCAGACCTAATATTTCATCGGGGCGAACGAAGCCGTTGGCCACCAACCATAAGACCCTGGCGCCCATAGTTTCTGTTTTTCCGGAACCGGCACCTGCGATAACGACCGATGGGCTGGTGGGATCGGATTCAATGATGAGAATCTGCTCCGGCGTTGGCAGAAATATTTTGGTCTGGCCAAATTTCTTCTGCTCATAATCAATAAGAGCCTGGAATATTTCAGTAGCCGAATACTTTGCCGGCGTCATTTATCCATCACCGACCGACCTTGGGCTTGAATGGGGCAGCTGGACTTAACGCCACAATTTGAACATCTCTTATTAATTTTTGCGACAAAAGAAGCCGCAGCCATTTCTGCTCCCATGGCGATGAATTCGGCTTTCATCTCCTCGTGAACTAACTTGCCTTGCGGGCGAGTTTTAAAACCCCCATCATCGCCCAAGAAAACTAGTTCGGCGCCACCTGAAACTGGTTCCGGATGCAATTCCGTGAAACCACCTTCGAGCACTGCCAATTGATACCCCATCAATTGTTTGTGGTCTTTGATATCTTTGAGAATAACTGAACTCGATTTTCCAGTCTTTAGATCGACGATAAAGAGTTCACCTTCTGCCGTGAGTTCTAGGCGATCGACTGAACCATTAAGAATTACCGAGCCGATCTGAACTTTAAACGAAACTTCCGTGCCTAATAAAGTTCGCGATTCCATATCACTGCGATGCCAGGCAAAGAATTTTTCTAACATTGCGGCAGCTTTTCTATATTGCTGGTCATTTACCCAGCCTTTACCGGCGTCAACTAAAGTCCAAGCAGATTCCAACTGCTTCTGCAATTCTGCCAAAGTGATATCTGAGGAAGTCATGAGTTGCGCGGCTAGTGCATGAATTGCCGAACCTAAGACTTGGGCAGTTGATTCACCGTCTCGGCCGCCACTTTTTTCTAGGAACCACTTCAAGCCGCACTCTGAAAAACTTTGCAAGTTGCTCGGTGAAACATAAATATCATTTCCTGGCGCAACCACCGGGTCATTGCTGCTGATATCGGCCAATCCCAACCAGTTATCAGGATCTGCGCCCCAAATACCAGCCGTCGCTAAAGTCTTTAATAGGCCAGCAGAAAATTGCGCTTCACTCTGAGTAGATTCGGATTCATCGGAACTGCGTAAGAGCCTGCGAAGGGCAGATACCAGCGCTTGTTGTGTTAGCGATCGTGGGATTACGTAGTTGCCTTCCGATTCACCATTTTTCTCCTCCAGGTAGGCAGTTATGTCATCGAAATAAGAGGATGGCTCGGAATCTTCGCTGTGATAAGCGGTGATTAAAAGTCTGGATTTTGCCCGGCTGACGGCCACATGAAGTAAGCGTCGTTCATCCTTTGCTAGAGCGCTACTTGTGGATGCAAGCAACTGTGCGGCAGCAGTAACTTGGGAACGATCTGCTTCCACTAACCGCTCACTTCCAAGTAGCGATCCGCGTTGGCGCAAGTTGGGCCAGACTCCTTCTTGTAGGCCAGCCAGTGCAACGATTTCCCATTCCTGACCCTTAGCCGAATGAACTGTCATGATGGAGACCACATTCTCGCGTTGACCTTTTGCGGTGATGGTATCCCCTAAGATTTTTTCGCCCAGGATTTGATTGAGGAATTGTTGCGCCGAACTGCCTGGCATTCGTTCACTAAACCTGCGCGCGGATTCAAAAAGTTCCATCATCGCATCAAGATCTCGGTCTGCTGCCGCTCCTCGTGCTCCACCTTGCAATGCACGCTGACGCCACTCCTCGGAGATCAATTGCCCTTCAAAATTCTGCGCATTGCTCCAGATAGCCCAGAGCAGATCACTGATAGATCCATTCAACTTCTGCGATTTTTTTGCAGCCCGGATTAAAGAGCCAACTCGGTACAGCGGCAGGAATTGGTGGGAAGGATCCAAGGTTGGATCTTCAATAGCTTCAAGAATCATTTCAGTAACAGTGGGAAGTGCTGTGGGAGCAGAATCGTCTTGAGATTTTTCTCCTTCGGAAAACTCCACTTGCCTGGCCTTGGCCATAGCCGTTCTGATCTGTCGCAACGAGAGCGAATCAGCGCCACCGATTTCAGAAAGGAGAAGCTCCTGAATTTCTGGCCAATGGGAAGGTCGCAGCGAAATAATCCCGAGCGCAATTTGGGCAACCACGAGAAATGGCTTTATAGCGGGGTTATCGGCAAGGGCTAATGCGTCAGAGTCAATGGAAACTGGAATGGAATTGAGTGCGAAGGCGCGTTGCAACGATGCGATCTGACCGCCAGGAGAGCGCACGATGACTGCCATCTCTGACCACGGAATTCCTTCTCGAAGATGGGCCGACCGGAAAGTATGTGCAATAACGTTGGCACATTCGCTCTGATTCGAAAGAGATAAAGCTTGAATACCGGAATCTTCTTGAACAATTTCAGTGCTTACAGGTTTACGGGTGGCGCCGATCAACACTTCAGAAAGCTGTGAAATAGTTGCGGTGCTGCGATGATTGGTGGACAAAGTTAATGTCGCACAGGCTAATTCATCAGCAAAGTCTGCAACACCTTCTGGATCTGCTCCTCTAAATCTTCCCACGGCAGAATCTGAGTCGGCAAAGATTATTACATCTGCGGGGGCAATAAGTTGTAAAAGTGCGCGCTGGGCTTTATCGCTTTCTTGAAATTCATCTACCAAAATTGTGGTGAATTTCTTTCGGTACCTGGAAAGCAAATGTGGATCGGAAACTAGTTTATGAATGGCTTCGGAGATGACTTCGCTGGGATCAATTCGGAAAGGCGCATCAGCAACAAAGAGCGATTGAGAGGTCATCGCGCTCTGATAATCCAACCAAAAATCTGCAGCCGCATCCCAGAAGCGTTCGTTTAGCTCCCCGCCTTTAGCCTTGAGAGTTTCTGCCGTATAACCGCGTTCGGTTGCTCGCAAAATAAGATCGCGAATTTCCTTGGCGAAGCCCCGAGTCGTTAGGGCAAGTTTTACTTCTGCCGGCCACTTAATTGTGGTTGCCGTAATCTCACTGGCCAAGAGATCGCGAATAAAGGAATCTTGTTCCGCACCTGAAATCAGCACATACCTACGAGGATCTTCGGCGGATGCATTATTGAGAATTGAAAATGCCAGCGAATGAAAGGTACGAGCTAAGGGCTCCAGAGTTGTAGCGCCTGACCCCAAAGCAATTTTGTCGCGAATCTGCGACGCGCGTTCTCTGCCATACGCCAAAATAAGTATGGAATCGGGGTTCTGCCCACTGGAGATTCTGGAGATGGCCGACGCGATGAGAGTCGTTGTTTTGCCCGTCCCTGGTCCACCAGTTACTAGTAATGGTTTCCCCACAGTAGCGATAACTTGGCTTTGTTCTGCATCCGCCTTGCGAATTTCTTCGACAAGAGGCCGACGTGTCAGTCGGAGCGGACGCGTAGAAACCATAGGGTTATTTAACCCCCTACCACTGACTTAGGCGTTGATATTGGCTTTCTTGGTTCGCGCGGTAGCCCGGGCACGCTCATTTTGATCCAAATTGACCTTGCGGACTCGGACCAACTTAGGCGTTACTTCGATGCATTCATCTTCGCGGCAATATTCCAAGGCTTGTTCCATGTTGAGAATCTTTGGTGGAATTAACCGTTCCAATTCATCCGCCCCAGCAGAACGCATATTGGTCAACTTCTTTTCTCGAACCGCGTTGACATCCATATCTTCTGGTCGAGCGTTTTCGCCAACGACCATACCTTCATAAACTTCGGCACCAACTTCAACGAAGATGCTGCCGCGCTCCTGCAACGTAAAGAGAGCATAAGAAGTTACGACGCCACGACGATCTGAAACCAAGGAGCCGGATTGGCGGGTGCGAATCTCGCCATGCCAGGCTTCGTAACCATCGAAAACGTGGTGAAGCAGACCAGTTCCGCGAGTCTCAGTAAGAAACTCGGTACGGAAACCAATGAGGCCGCGAGAAGGAACCTTGTAATCCAAACGGATCCACCCGGTGCCATGGTTAACCATTTGTTCCATTCGGCCTTTTCGAAGCGCCATCAGTTGCGTAATAACGCCAAGGAAATCTTCTGGAGCATCAATTGTTAAACGTTCCATCGGCTCATGAAGTTTTCCATCAACCATCTTGGTAACAACTTGTGGCTTACCAACAGTAAGTTCGAAACCTTCTCGGCGCATAATTTCCACCAAGACTGCTAGCTGAAGTTCGCCGCGACCTTGAACTTCCCAGGTATCTGGACGATCGGTGTTCAAAACTCGAAGCGAAACGTTTCCGACAAGTTCGGCTTCCAAACGATTCTTAACCAGACGCGCGGTTAGCTTAGTTCCGCTTTGACCTGCCAACGGCGAGGTATTGATACCTACGGTCATAGAGATACTTGGCTCATCAACGATGATCGGAGGCAAGGCAAATGGTCGCTCTGGATCAGCCAGAGTTTCGCCCAAAGTAATAGTTTCAATTCCGGCAACGGCGATGATGTCGCCCGGGCCAGCTTCTAACGCTGGAACGCGCTCTAAACCTTCAGTAATAAGCAGCTCGGAAATCTTTACTCGTTCGGTAGTTCCATCGGTTTTCATCCACAACGCCATCTGGCCTTTTTTGATGACACCTTCGCGAACGCGGCAGAGTGCAAGTCGACCAAGGTATGGAGATGAGTCCAAGTTGGTAACGTGAGCCTGCAGCGGTGCACCTTCATGATAAACCGGAGCTGGAATCGTGTTAAAGATTGTGTCGAAAAGAATGTCTAAGTTTTCGTGATCTGGCATTTCGCCATTTTCGGGACGGTTCAAAGATGCACGGCCTGCTTTAGCTGACGCGTAGACAATCGGAAATTCGATCTGACGTTCATTAGCATCTAAGTCCAAGAAAAGTTCATACGTCTCGTCAACAACTTCGGCAATTCGAGAATCATGACGGTCAACTTTGTTGATCAACAAAATAACGGGCAAATTCTTCTCTAGCGCTTTTCGGAGAACGAAACGTGTTTGTGGAAGTGGGCCTTCAGAAGCATCGACCAAAAGGATAACGCCATCGACCATTTCTAAGCCGCGCTCTACTTCGCCACCGAAGTCGGCGTGGCCTGGTGTATCAATAATGTTGACGATCTGCGCGCCGCGTTTTACTGCGGTGTTCTTGGCCAAAATGGTAATTCCTTTTTCGCGTTCAAGGTCCATCGAGTCCATGACTCGGTCTTTGCCTTCGCCTTGCTCCTTATATGCCGCAAATGCGCCGGACTGCCACAACATGGCATCTACCAGGGTGGTCTTGCCATGGTCAACGTGAGCGATGATGGCAACGTTACGAAGTTCGTCGCGCTTCTTTAGCTCGCCAGTAAGGTTCGGATTTTTCGGCTGCGCGAATTCGATGTTAGACATTGACCCTAAATTCCACTCTATAGACAACGGACACTGCTGGATAAAAGACACAAAGGGCAGACATGAAAATTCTCATGTGACCAGGGATCCCAGATTGGAAACCGTTCCAATCAGGCTCAGAGTTTAACCGACAGGCTGGTATATACCCAATCTGCGCTTAATTCTCCGTGAAAACCGCGGTCGATATGGCAGGAACTGAAAGGGTGCCACTGGAAGCGGTGAAAGTCGCACTCTTGATTGTGACATCAGAACTGGTTTTCTGAATTGGATTAAGCGAAATCGACAGTCCCTTAAGTTGGGAGAAAGCGATGGAAACTTTGGCATTGCTGCCATTGAAGACCACGATCTCTGACTTCACTTTCTTATCCAAATCGGCCAGCTTGCCATAGCCCTTGGCACCTTGATCCACGATCCGCATCACAATCACACCAGGAATTTGCTTTGGGCCGGCGGTTAAGAATTGAACGCGATCCATCACATTCTTTGCAGTTCCCAATCTAAAGAGCGGAGATGAATAACGAAGTTTCAAAAGATCTTGAACCATGGCGCTTGCTGCCAATGCATTTACTTGAAGCGGCCTAGCGGTTGGTGTACTTAGGACTTTTGTGGCCCACGAATACTGTGCTCCATTCTTTTCAAAGTTTGGCAAACCGTGTCCCAGCCCGTTCTCCTTTCCAGTCCAATCAATTGCATTGAACCAATCGCCCGAATCATATGAATCTTTATCCAGAGATTTTGAGTGAAGCAGATCCGAACCGGCTGCCATAAACGGAATACCTTGACTGAGCAAAGAAGTGGATAGCGAAAATACTTGGTACCGAGCCCGATTTGCAGCGGTCGTTTTCAGAGGCAATTTATATGCCAAGGAATCAAAGAGAATTAAATTGTCGTGGCTATCTACATAATTGATGGATTCAATTGGTGATGCCGTGTAGCCGGAATCTTGACCGTTGTAGGCCATGTCTGCGCCGGCAACTTTTTCACCAGTGGAATCAACCAACTGGTACTGAGCCAATTGTCCAACTAAACCAAGTTTTACTCGGTCGGTAAGACTCAATAGCTTTAGTTTTTGCCCTGGAATATTTCCATTGGCATCTAGATCACCATTGAAGTTGGTGTAAAGGCCAGAACCAAAACCTTGGATATTTGGATTTGTATCAAATGTTCCACCACCTCGAACGGCATCGCGGAGTCGATCGTTAAAAGTACCTATCCCTGTTCCTGCTAGCTCGGCTTGAGTGGCTTGAACAAAGCGCGCGTTACTAGCTACTTCACCGAAATTCCATCCTTCACCGTACAGAACAATCTTGGAACCTTCGATGCCATCCTTCTTCAATGTAAGAGCATCTAAGTCTTTACGAATATTTACCAAAAGCGCCTTTGGCATATGACCCATGATGTCGAATCGGAAGCCGTCTATCTTGTATTGCGTAGCCCAAAGCAAAATGGATTCACGAACGAACTTAGCCATCATTTTGCGTTCAGTTGCGGTGTTTGCGCAACAAGTCGAGTTAAAGACTGTGCCATCTGCTGCCAGCCGGTAGTAATAGCCGGGAACAATTTTGTCGAAAGTGGAATTGGCAGATTGTCCCGAAGCATTGGTGTGGTTATAGACCACATCCATGACGACTCGAAGGCCTATGGAATTAAGTGCAGCGACGGCGCTTCGAAGTTCCTTTGTTCGTGTGGTGCCTTCGGCATTGGATGCATAAGAACCCTCAGGAACATTGAAACTGAGCGGGTCATAACCCCAATTGTAAGCATCAGTTCCTGACGAACTGGAGACAATCTTTTGTTGAGCATCACTTACTGGCTTGGCAGCTTTCAGGGCAGCAAGATTTGGCTCCGATCGCATATTGGGATTTTCGTTTACAGTCGCGAAATCAAATATTGGTAATAAATGAATATGAGTGAGACCAGCCTTGGCCAGATCAGCCAAATGTTTCATCCCGTTGGATTTCGTAGCAGTAAATGCTAAGTATTTTCCACGCTGAGCGACAGGAACGGAGGCATCTGCCGCACTGAAATCTCGCACGTGTAATTCATAAATGCTGGTATCGGCGATGGAGTTCAACTTTGGTTTCACTAAGGACTTGAAATTAGCTGGCATAGTGGCGACATCGTTGAGGTCGGCAATCATGCTTGCCTTGCTGTTTGTCGAAAGTGCGACGGAGTAAGGATCGATCACGGTATTTGTGACAAAAGCTCCCGCAATTGGTGAATAGACATTGACTTCATAATTGAAGAACGTGTTCTTCCAATCTGCTTTGCCGACAACGGTCCACACGCCAGTTTCGGAATCTGCGGTTAAGGCCGTTCTTTCCTCAGAGCCATCCTTGAGGTAGCGAACCAGAGTCACAGTTTGGGCGGTTGGAGCCCAGACTTTTAGCGTCGGTACATCTCCAGCGAAAGTAATACCTAACTTTCCGTTGTAGTTGTAGACCGAATCCAAAAGATCGCCTAGTTGAACTCCGGTCAACTTGAGTAAATCAACTCCGGTGTCATCGGTAGAAGACACGGCCAGTTGACTCTTCATCAAATCTTTTACGACTTTTATGGCGGAATCGGGAACTGTTAAGGCCGCATATTTGCTCAGATAGGGAAATTGCGTAAGAAGCGCTTCAGATAAATTATCGTTCCACGTTAATGGATATCTCACCGTGTCCGCATTAAGACCTGCGGCATCAATTCCGGCGCTCTTCGATGCTAACAATGTGAATTTTTGATTTGGCCCAGTTCGTGGGTAAGGCCATGCGATGGTGTTTGGTGTCAGCCAAATTGCCTTGGTCTTTTTCAGATCTGCATCTACGCCTTTGAACACTGGAGTTGTGTAGACATGAACACCTTCGGAATTAGCATTGCCCGAAATAAACCACACTTCGCCACCAGTGTTAATCAAATCCAACGCCTGGTCAGCATTTACATCCTTGGTATCACCTTTATGAATGATGTATGACATTTTCTGTGCATCTTTTGCCAATGGAACTTTCCAGAAGACGCCCCATGCATCAGCGCCAGTTGCAACCATGCCACTGCTCCAAGTAATGGCGGGTGCTGTAGGACTGTATCCATCCCACAAATGCATTACCCAACCGTCATATTTTGCATCAGGTCGGTGATAATGAATGGTCGCAAACCCATCCGCAAAGCTCTGAGAGTAGTAATTGACAACGTCATTGGGCTTCAGCCAGACAGCGCCCCACATTTGAATATCAACTTTATGGGCGGTTGCCTCACCTGCAAGTGTGACCGAAATAGTTTTAGCCGTATTAGCTATCGGGGCTTGGTACTGTCGGTATCCATTTGCGATCGCACCGGTAATTAAAGATCCAGAAATGTCACCGCTAACTGCTGGCGCAGCAGAGATGGCTTCTGGAAGATAAATTGAAACATATCCCTGTGCCACTGCTCGAGAAGTAACTACGGAAGTTCCTTGAATCGGTAACCACACTTCTTTTACATTTGTTACATCAATGGGATCAAATTTTCGTCCGATGTAACTCAGGTTCAACATTCCACTCACTGGTGGTGAAACCAAGGCAAAGGAACCGTAATCATCGGTGCCCACCATTGTTTGTTCTGCGCCATCTAGCAACAAATGCTCTACTGCAAGGGTTCGATATACGCTGGAAACGTGGACTACTACCTCACTCGAAGTATCCGCATGCGAGGTGGAAATCACCACGTTAGAAGTAAGAACGCCCAGGATCATTGCCAAGGCCATTGTTATCCGAAGTGAGAAAGTGCGCACTAGATGCTCCTTTTAGGTATTACTTCGACGCTTTTGTAACTAAACGTTAAATCGAAACTCCACAACATCGCCATCAGCCATGATGTACTCCTTGCCTTCCATACGAACCTTGCCACGGGCCTTTGCCTCAGACATAGAGCCTGCAGCAATCAAATCATCATAAGCGACGATTTCGGCTTTGATAAAGCCTTTTTGAAAATCAGTGTGAATGACACCGGCTGCCATAGGCGCGGTATCGCCTTTATGAATTGTCCAGGCTCTGGCTTCCTTTGGTCCTGCGGTCAAATAGGTCTGCAGGCCTAAGGTATGAAACCCGACTCTGGCCAACGTTGCTAAACCTGGCTCTTCCAATCCAATGGATTGCAACAACTCCATAGCATCTGCTTCATCCAATTCCGAAAGTTCTGCTTCCGTCTTTGCATCTAAGAAAATTGCGTCGGCTGGGGCAACTAGGGCTTCTAACTCTTTTCGGAGTTTGTCATCTGAGAGCTCAGCGGCATCAACATTGAAGACATAAATAAATGGTTTGGCGGTCATCAATTGCAATTCTTTAATTTCGCCGATGTCCATTTTCGATCCGTAGAGCAATTTCCCTTCATTCAAAATTGCCTGTGCCTCTTTCGCGGCAGCAATAACATGAACACGATCTTTATTAACTCGGGCTTCTTTTTCAAGGCGCGGAATTGCCTTCTCAATTGTCTGCAGATCGGCTAAACAGAGTTCCTTTGCGATGGTCTCTATATCCTTAGCCGGATCTACAGCGCCGTCGACGTGAACTACATCCTCATCTCTAAAGACTCGGATGACCTGGCAAATCGCATCACTCTCGCGAATATTGGCAAGGAATTGGTTTCCTAAGCCTTCACCGACGGAGGCACCTCTGACGATGCCAGCGATATCCACGAAGGTGACTGGAGCAGGCAGAAGTTTTTCGGAACCAAAGATCTTGGCCAACTCTGCCAACCGAGGTTCTGGAACTGCCACGATGCCAGTATTTGGCTCAATGGTGGCAAAGGGATAGTTGGCTGCCAAGACATTATTTTTCGTCAGGGCATTAAAGAGGGTGGACTTACCGACGTTGGGTAGTCCGACAATTCCAATAGATAGGCTCACGAGGAGTAGAGCCTACGCGTGATTGTCACCTCTTCCTGCCACGATAGGGCTATGAATTCAGGCATAGCAATTCTTATTGGGATGATCGTAGGCCTTGGAGCGGGCGTTTTGATCGGAGCCTTGCGCTCAAAGGTAAATTCTCAAGCGAGCGAGGCGCAAATCGCCACACTTGGCGCTCAGGTCCAGACCCAGCTGGCCAATATCGCTGCCGAGCAAGCCCGAGCCTCCCTCTTGGCTTCGCAACTGAGTGCGCTTCAAAACGAGAACGCCCAGAATATTCGCCTCGATGAAACGTTAAAGGCGGTCAACGAGAACATGGCCACCCTTACCGCGCAATCGCGCGATGCCGAAATCAATCGAGTCAAGGCCGAAGCTGGACTCAAAGAGCAGATGGAAAATATGAAGGTAGGCAATGAAAGTTTGCTCTTGGAAACTGCAAAGTTAGCCGGAGCGCTTTCCAATCCTGCTTCTCGCGGAAAATATGGCGAAACCCAATTGGAACGACTTTTGGAAGATTCTGGCCTATTGGAAGGCATTCATTTCTTCAAACAAGATTACCGAACCACCGATGCTCGAATCAGCAAGCCAGATATCAAGATTGCCATTCCAGGTGGTGCGGAAATATTCATCGATTCTAAATTCCCATTCGACCGCTTCTTAGAGGGGATAGTTGAAACAGATAAGGCAAAACGAAGCGAGTATATGCAAGCCCATGCAAAAGATCTGATGGGCCATGTGAACGCACTTGCCAAACGCGGTTACTCCGAGATCTCACAATCGCCGGACTACGTGGTTCTCTTCGCTCCATTCGAATCCATTCTTTCAGAGGCGATGGAGGCTGATCCCTCATTGCTCAACAAGGCATTCGAAAAAGGTGTCACCATTGCAACACCAACAACCATGATGGCGCTCCTTCGCACCGTGGCATTTGTATTTAACCAATCCGACATGGCGCACAACGCAGCTGCCATTACCGAACTTGCCGGCGAACTTCTCAAGCGTGTTGGCCGGGTCCATCAAAAGATCGCCAAACTTGGACAATCTATAAAATCTACTGAAGGCGCATATAACGACCTCATCCAAAGTGCCGAAGAAAACATGCTCCGTCCGGCCCGAAAGATGGTCTCATTGGGAGTACCAGCGACCTCCAAATTGAAGGCGATCGATTCGATAGAAGATGACCTTCGGATCATCAAGGTTGCAGGTGGCGATACCGCTGTGGAAATCGATGCCGCCCTACTAGATGAGGATGAAGATTCCGATTCGGAACTTAGCGACTAAATAAGGGAGAATACGAGCCATGACCGCGGATGTGAAGGTGCTGCCCAAGCCAATCAAGGGGCCGGGACTAACCGTTCCTGGCGTGATTGTCCTGCAGTTTCTGCTGATTCTGGTGGCCGAATTCGTTGAGTATCGATTCACCAAAGTGGGCGTCATAACCGGAATGGCCTTACTCATCTCATTTGCCGGTGGACTTTATTTAGGACGCACGGGAACTTCATATTCAGCTGTTGTTAATCCGCCAATATCGTTTCTCGTGGCGACAATTTTTCTGATGATTACTGTTGGTGGAGTCGGATTAAAAGTGACAAAAATTGGTTTGGATTTAGTGACCAGCTTGGCTGGGGTCGCACCGTTCTTGGTGATCGGCGCCGGCGTTGGCTGGATTATTCACCTTCTTAAAATGCGCAGCGAAAATCGTAAAACTTCACAATCAATGTGATTCGCTTAATCCGGCTTGGCGCAAATCTTTTCGAAGCTCCGGTGGGATCGCAAAGAGCAAATGCTCTTCCATTGCCGTAACGGTCTCAACATCGGAATACCCGCGCTGGGCTAACCATTTCAGCAAATCGGTTACTAATATCTCTGGAACTGAAGCACCACTAGAAACCCCAATAGTCTCGACCCCAACGAGCCACTCCTCTTGTACTTCAGCGGCAAAATCCACCAAGTAGGCAGCCTTTGCGCCATATTCCAAGGAAACTTCAACGAGACGAACTGAGTTCGAAGAGTTCACCGAGCCCACAACAATTACTAAATCCGATTCTGGGGCGATCTTTTTTATGGCAACTTGGCGGTTCTGGGTCGCGTAGCAAATGTCATCGCTAGGTGGGTCCATCAAATTTGGAAAACGTTTACGCAATCCGGCCACAGTGGCCAGAGTTTCATCAACACTTAGTGTGGTCTGGGACAACCAAGCAACTTTGTTGGGATCGCGCACCTGAACTTTATCTACGGCATCCAATCCATCGACAACGACCACGTGGGCTGGTGCTTCACCGGCTGTTCCTTCTACTTCTTCGTGGCCTTCATGACCGATCAAAAAGATATCTAAATCTTCAGAAGCAAAACGCTTTACTTCATGATGAACCTTGGTAACAAGCGGACAAGTGGCATCGATGGTTTTTAAGTTTCGTTCGGCGGCATGAGCATGAACTGCTGGCGAAACCCCATGGGCTGAGAAGACCACGATGGAACCTTCTGGAACTTCATCAGTTTCCTCAACGAAAATGGCGCCACGGGCCTCTAAGGTGGCCACAACATGCTTGTTATGAACTATCTGCTTGCGCACATAGACCGGTGCTCCGTAGAGCTCCAAGGACTTTTCCACTGTGACGACGGCGCGGTCAACGCCAGCGCAATATCCACGCGGCGCGGCAAGGAGAACTCTTTTAGCCATGTCGGCAATCCTATTAGGATCGATCCATGCTCGAAACTTCAAGTGAAAATCCGGTCCCAGTCCGCGTCATTTCGCAGTCGATTGGCGAATATCTGGCCAAACTAGGCCCAGTCTGGATTGAAGGCGAACTCTCCGAAGTGACGGTCAGACCCGGAGCCCCCATGGTTTTCATGAGACTTCGAGACGTTAGTGCCGATATGAGTCTTTCCATCATGTGCCACAGGTCAGTATTGGATGCGGTTCAACCCTTGGCCCAAAATGCTCGGGTTGTCATGCATTCCAAAGTTTCTTGGTATTCGAAAAATGGTTCACTCTCGCTCAATGTTAAAGAGATTCGACAAGTTGGCGTCGGAGAATTATTGGCTCGCTTGGAACATCTCAAATCGGTGTTGGCAGCTGAAGGTTTATTCGACACTGAACGAAAACAATCATTGCCCTTTTTGCCACAAGCTATCGGATTGATTTGCGGCAGAAATAGCGATGCCGAAAAAGATGTTGTTGAAAACGCTAAGAGACGTTGGCCTGCGGTCAGATTTGAAATTCGCGAAGTTGCGGTTCAAGGCGCCGCAGCAGTGGTCGAGGTGTCTGCGGCTCTCAAAGAGTTAGATGCCAATCCAGAAGTTGAAGTCATCATCATCACTAGAGGTGGCGGTTCGTTTGAAGACTTACTTCCTTTTTCAGACGAAGGTTTAGTCCGTTTGGTAGCCGGGGCCAAGACCCCAATTGTCAGCGCCATTGGCCATGAAAAGGACGCACCTCTTTTAGATTTAGTAGCCGATTGGCGGGCATCGACGCCCACTGATGCTGGCAAAAAAGTGGTTCCAGATATGGCTGAAGAGATCCACAAAATCTCCAACCTGCAACAGCGAGCATGGAGAACCATCTCTGGATTACTCAACTTTGAAAAGTCACGAATAAGTGGGCTACGCGATCGCCCGGTCCTACAAGACCCCTTTACGCTAATTTCAACTCGACGTGAAGTTATCTCCGGTTTATTGGATCGCAGTTTCCGCAGTACCAGCGCCCGGTTGTTATTGGGACGGGAAGAGATTTCAAATCTCAACTACCAGGTCCGGGCTCTCTCCCCACAAGCTACTTTGGATCGTGGTTATGCCGTCGTCCAAAAAAGTGATGGTCAAATCCTGCGAAATCCAAAGAATGTGATTTCGGGCGAAGTGATCAAGATTCGCCTTGCCGAAGGCGAACTGGCCGCACTAGCGGAGTAGATTACGAATATGGTCGAGAAAAAAATTTCCTATGAAAGTGCCCGAGACGAACTCGTGGAAGTTGTTTCGCAATTAGAAAGTGGTGGCGCCACTTTAGAAGAGTCACTCAAACTTTGGGAGCGCGGCGAACTCTTAGCCAAGATCTGCCAAGAATGGCTCGATGGCGCCCAAGCAAAATTAGATGCTGCTCGTCCAACCCAAGTGGAGGCTTAACATGCCTGAGTTCAACTACCGCGACCTTCTGCCTCTTGCCTCAGACACCACCGAGTATCGACTACTGACCACCGAAGGCGTATCCACCTTCACCGCGCAAGGCATGGAATTTCTACATGTCGATGGTTCGGCGATAGAGACATTGACCAGTACTGCCATTCATGACATCTCTCATTATTTACGCACTGATCATTTAACCCAATTGGCAAGCATTTTGGATGATCCAGAAGCCTCCCCCAACGATCGCTTCGTTGCCCTGGATTTGCTCAAAAATGCCAATATTGCCGCAGGTGGAATCTTGCCGATGTGTCAAGACACTGGAACGGCGCTAGTTATGGGCAAGAAAGGCGAGCGCACGCTGACTTCTAGCAAGGATGAAGAGAATGTCGCCAGAGGCGTTTATGACGCCTTCACCACATTGAACCTTCGATATTCCCAGATGGCTCCCGTCACCACTTGGGATGAAAAGAACACCGGCAATAATTTGCCAGCTCAAATTGAAATTTACTCCGATAAAGAGCATGCCAATGAGTACAACTTTCTATTCATTGCTAAAGGTGGTGGCAGCGCCAACAAGTCCTTCCTCTATCAAGAGACCAAAGCAATTCTCAATCCCACTTCGCTCATGAATTGGTTGGATGAGAAGTTGCGCTCCTTGGGGACTGCCGCCTGCCCTCCGTACCACTTGGCAATTGTCATTGGTGGGACTTCAGCAGAATTCACTTTGAAGACGGCAAAGTTAGCCAGTACTCACTACCTTGATTCATTACCCACTTCGGGAGATGCGCAGACTGGTCATGGTTTTCGGGATCTGGATCTAGAGGAAGAAGTTCTCAAACTCACCCGCACCTTGGGAATTGGCGCGCAATTTGGTGGTAAGTATTTCTGTCACGATGTTCGGGTAGTTCGACTGCCAAGACATGGGGCTTCCCTGCCCATCGCAATCGCGGTCTCCTGTTCTGCCGACCGACAGGCAAAAGGCAAGATCACCAAAGATGGCGTCTTCCTGGAAAAGTTGGAAATGGAGCCAGCCCACTTTTTGCCAGATACCACCGACCAACATCTAGATGATGAAGTTGTGAAGGTGGACCTCAACGCCCCCATGGCCGATATTTTGAAACAACTCTCCCAGCACCCCGTCAAGACCCGGCTTTCTCTTAGTGGAACTTTGGTTGTGGCCCGCGACATCGCCCACGCCAAGATCAAGGAACTCTTAGATGCTGGACTTCCAATGCCGGAGTATTTCCAGAAATATGCGGTCTATTACGCCGGGCCAGCAAAGACTCCTGTCGGCTATGCCTCTGGTTCCTTTGGACCAACTACTGCTGGTCGGATGGATTCCTATGTAGATCAATTCCAGGCTGCCGGCGGATCCATGATTATGTTGGCCAAAGGCAACCGCTCCAAGGCGGTCACCCAAGCCTGCCAGAGCCATGGCGGCTTCTATTTGGGTTCCATTGGCGGACCGGCAGCTCGGTTAGCCCAAGATTGCATTAAGAAGGTAGAAGTTCTGGATTATCCGGAATTTGGAATGGAAGCGATCTGGAAGATCGAGATCGAAGATTTTCCCGCCTTTATCGTTGTCGATGACAAGGGCAATGATTTCTACGCCGAAACATCTAAGCCAATTTCGATTGGCGTACGTCCGGTCTAGTTTTTCTTGGACGAACGGTTTAGTAGTAGCCACTCCAACGTTTGTGCGCTAAGGCCTTACAAGGCGTTCCATAGCGAACCTTGACGTAGTTCAGGCCCCACTTTATTTGGGTAACTGGATTGGTTCGCCAATCAGTGGCAATGCTCTCCATTTTTGTAGCCGGTAGAGCTTGCGCAATTCCATGGGCACCCGATCTTTTGTTTCGGGCCAGGTAGTTCCAGTGACTTTCGCTATTCCACAGCGCTGTCAGGCAACTGACCTCTTTCGTTTTCCACTTGTACTTGGCTGCGATCAAAACTTTGGCAACGATCTTCGCCCCTCTTGGGGTCTTGGCCATAGCGACTTGTTTCAAAGCAATAGAGACGAAGGCCATCTCTCGGGCATTGACCGAGGCGACTCCAGAGAAATCGATCATGATGGGTGCCTTTGCAACAACTCCCGGAGAAGCTGTTGGACTAGTTGAAGGTTCAATGACTGGCAGGACATCGGCATTGGGGTCAGTAACTGGTGCCTGAACAACTGGCGCAGATTGTTCGACCGAATTTGTGGTGTCGGGCAGAGTCACTAATTTTTCAAAAGCGACCTGAGCGAAGGTGGTGTCGACAGATGAGATCATCCAGATGAGAAAGGCGATGCCGACGGGCATGTAGCTCTTTCGAATATGAAATAACTTAAACATCGGTTCACCTCCACTTCCATAGCTCGCTTGCCAACTCATCTTCCGGACCAATTTAGTCACACAACAACTTGCCCTAATCAAGGGCTAAGGGTTATTGGGGAGGGTTAAAGAGTGTCAGCCGATACCAACACGGGCAAATCAAAACCTGCATAGCGTCGAAATTAAATTAATTTCACAGGAAAAGCGAAAATTAAAGTTGCAGGTCGTGTGCGTAGAAGTCCTATTTGTCTGTTATGTCCGCTAGTCCGTTATGTCCGTTTTTTTATCCGCACAAAGGTGAAGATCAGCCTTGGAAGTTAATTGGCTCTTCCAGCATCTCGGTGACTAGGGCGGCAATTTGAGAGCGCTCGCTTCGGGTCAAAGTGACATGAGCAAAAAGTGGATGACCTTTGAGCGATTCCACGACGGCAACCACACCGTCATGGCGACCGACGCGCAAGTTATCTCGTTGGGCAACATCGTGGGTCAAAATAACTCGAGATCCTTGACCAATTCTGGAGAGAACGGTCAACAAAACTCCGCGTTCCAAGGACTGGGCTTCATCGACAATGACAAAAGAGTCGTGAAGTGATCGCCCGCGAATGTGCGTCAACGGTAGAACTTCAATAAGTCCCCGTTCCACGATTTCATCAATGACATGTTCGCTGACCAAGGCACCTAAGGTGTCAAAAACGGCCTGCGCCCATGGCGACATTTTTTCACTTTCAGAGCCAGGAAGGTATCCGAGCTCTTGCCCACCAACGGCATAGAGAGGTCTAAAGATAACGACCTTCTTATGCTGTCGTTTTTCCAAGACCGCTTCTAATCCAGCGCACAGTGCCAGCGCACTTTTGCCAGTTCCGGCTCGGCCGCCCAAGGAAACAATTCCAATGTCATTATCCAGAAGCAGATCTAGAGCAATCCGTTGCTCGGCACTTCGGCCATGGAGGCCAAAGGCGGCCCGATCTCCCCGAACCAATTGGATGGTCTTTCGCGGAGTCACCCTGGCGAGCGCACTTCCCTTTTCGGAGTGCATCACGATCCCGGTGTGGCAAGGGTGAATCGTTCCTAGCTCGTGAGCTACTTCATCGTTCTCGTACAAGGCATCGATCACCGAATGACCGACATCGACCTCCACCATTCCGCTCCAGCCGCTGGTCAGCGCTAGTTCGGCTCGGTATTCCTCCGATTCAACGCCCACCGAAGAGGCCTTGACCCGAAGCGGTAGGTCTTTGGTGACTAGAACGACCTCCCGACTTTCGGCCATAAGGTTTCGGGCAATGGCCAAGATTCGGGAGTCATTGGAGCCATCCCGCAAAAATCCGGCAGGAAGTGAACTGACATCAGAATGATTGAGTTCGACCTTTACCGTGCCACCCAGATCGTTAATGGTGATGGGTTCATCCAGACGGCCGTGGGAAACTCGCAGGTCATCCAAGGTCCGAAGTGCAGCTCGGGCAAAGTAACCCAATTCTGGGTGATCGCGCTTGGTTTCTAACTCCCCGATAACCACGATGGGAATAATGACCTCATGCTCGGCGAATCGACCAAGCGCTACCGGGTCTGCAAGCAGGACACTGGTATCCAATACATAAGTCTTACGACCGCTCTTTTGGCTCTTTGCCAAGTGGTTGGACTCGCAATCTCTGTAGTTGTGATCGGGAATAGAAACACTTAAAAGGTAGAACTGGCGAGGGCTTTTCCTTTGGCGACACGCGCAATGCCAAAGTTAATTTCTAGTTTTCTAGAACTCCCGTCACAGCCCAAAGCGCCTGTGACTCGCAACAATTGTCACAGCCCAAAGCGCCTGTGACTCGCAACAATTGTCACAGCCCAAAGCGCCTG
>JBAXSZ010000034.1:0-18630 GCA_037130455.1 Actinomycetes bacterium
TTTTATAATTTCAACTGCGAGAGAAAAGTTGAAATTTTATAATTTCAACTGCGAGAGAAAAGTTGAAATTTTATAATTTCAACTGCGAGGAAAAAACTACTCGTTTGCTAAGGGTGGACCACAATATTGATCAGTGGTTCACCTTTTGCATAACGTGCTAGTTGTTCTTCCACTAATTTACGTCCGCGCGGTTCAAATGCAGTGCTATCCCCGCCAACATGGGGAGTGATTAGCAGATGAGGAGCACTCCAAAGTGGATGTCCTTCGGGAAGTGGCTCTGGATCGGTGACATCCAATCCTGCACTTATGCGGCCACTCTGTAGTTCAACAATCAAGGCATCGGTATCAATGATCGGACCTCTGGCTACATTGATCAGCACTGAACCATCCTTCATGCGAGCCAATCGATCTGCATCAAAGAAATGATGATTTTCATCAGTCAGCGGCATAATAATGATGACAATATCCAAAGTAGGAAGAAGCGCATCGAATTCACTCATTGTGGTGCTTCCATCAGAACCGGAACGAGTAAATGGAATGATCTCAACGTTGTGCGGAGCCAGCATTTTGGCAATCAACTGACCAATACTTCCGAAACCCAAAATTCCAATACGAGAGTCGGCTAATGAGGTCCGACGCTGGTGGACCCACTTCCCTGCTTGTTGATTGTGGAAAAATGTTGGAAAACCACGTCGGGCTCCAATAGCCAAACCCACCGCAAGTTCGGCTGTAGATGCATCGTGCACTCCCCTGGCATTGCAGAGCGTTACCCCGCTTGGAAGCACTTTAAGCGCATCGTCATAGCCGGCGTTGGGAAGTTGAACGACTTTCAGATTGGGCATGCGAGTCATAAATTCAATGGCAGCAGGACCGCCCATATATTTTGGAACATAAAAGGTGATCTTTTCTAAATCTTCCTGGGTTGGAGCGTTCCCATCCGTTGGAAGGTGCTCCAGTGAATCCGGAAATGTTAGATCATCCCATTGAGTCCAAATCATGCTTGGCCCTTTCTTTTCGAACGACGAGAAAAACCACGGTAGCGAAAACTAACATGATTGCCGATATGCCATATGCGATTGAAAAGCTAAATCTGTCGCTGACATAGCCAATAATTCCGGGCCCAACACCCAGTGCGACTGCTGCCCCCGAAGCATTTGCTGCAATTCCGCGGTAGGCACCGTCGGGACTATCCGAGGCATATGCCAGCGCAATTGCGCTCACTGGGCCGATACCTAGGGAAGCGATCGTCAAACCAATAAAGGTGAGCAATCCCGACGTGGAAAAGATGATGAAGAATAAACCAGTAAAGGTCAAAACCGAGGAAAAAATCCAAATTCGCATCTGGCCATAGCGAACCCGAAATGAGAAACCCAGCCTGGAAAATGAGATTCCGAAACTAAAGAAAGTTGCCAGAACTAGGGCAATGCTTTTGGCGTAATCTCGTTGAATCAATAGATCCAGCGCCCAAGCACCCACCGCGACCTCAAGAAAATTGGCTGCGAAGCCAAAGAAGATCATTAATATGAAATCTTTACTAATTCTTCCATTAGCTCGTGGCGCAGGCGAACGATGAGAAACTTCTGGAACGCAATAATAGGAAATCAACCCCACAATCAAAGCGATAAGAAAAAGTACCAACCTCCATGAAATTCCCTTGGCTACCAAAATGGCGATGACCATAGGAGCAAAAGCCCCAAGTCCAGTGCTAATGCCAGTAGTCCGAAACATGAGTTTCAATGAATTCCCCGGAACCTGACCCAAAGATGCTGCATTTGTATTGTTAAACAGTGTTGCTCCAAATGCAGCTAAACCATAACTTGGAACCGTAATCCAGATTGATTGCCCCCAGGTATACAGACCAATTCCCAAGACAACAATTAGCCAACCAGTTTTCATTGCGAAAGTAGCTGAGAATCTGGATATGAATCGATTCAAGAAAAGTGAACTGACGATAAGCATCACAGCGAAGGCGGTTTGGTGCAGCGAGGCCGTGGCTCTGGAAATGCCAAGGTCACGTTTCATTAACGGCACTGAATACCCAAGTCCATAGAGGATAAATCCCATAGTCCCCGAAAGAGAGAGTAAACGATGCTGAGTTCTTTTATCCAAATCTTCTACCCGTTATGGTCGATGGGATATCCATCTGCCCCTGAGTAGGAATGAAGGGAGCTTGATAAGAAGGTAGGTTGGCGAATCGATCAACGGTGAGTTCCAGCGAAATTTCACTTCCAGGATCCAAATCAATCTGGAGGTACTTTCCATTTACCTTGGACACTACTCCGGACTTCTTATCTTGAGCTTGCATAATTTGGTGCTCGCCAAAAGCACCGCCCTGGATAATGAGAGCTCGAGAAGAATCTATTGAGGTATTCACCAGTACTAATTCAACAGAAGTTGCGGAGATTTTTTCGACCAACGCAGAAACATCCTCTGGTAATCCCGGGCGCTTCTGCGCTACATCGAAATAGCGCACGGCAACATGCAAATGTCCGCCGTGATAGGAGACCATTGGTCCTCCTAAAGTTAGATGGGTCAGCGCCTCCAAAATTGCCGGCTGAATAATCTGCCAATCGTGGATCGACATGGCTTCTCGATAATGATCCATCGTGTACGGATTCCACGCTTCAGAGCGAAATCTTTCAATCTGAAAATCAATTGCCTCCAGATTATTCTTCAAGATTTGTACTGGATACTCTGAATTCCGCCCCTTGATGTAGTGGTACCAAGCCGCAGTGTGTTGCGGTCTTGCGCTTCCTTCTATATAGCCTTGCGTAGAAATAGTTTCGTTTTCTCGAACCCAGCCTCGCTCTACTCGCTGGGCATCCTCTGCACTTTGAGTCAAATTCCACAACAAGATGGGGTGAATGGCATTTTGAACTCTGAAGTCACGCCAACCTGCATCGAAATGGCGATTAGGTGTTTTCCATTGCCCATCAATCTCTTGACGCAATTCCCACAACATATCCATCTGCGAACGAACCAAATCCAGATGCGAAAAGTCCCCATTGGTTAAGAGGGCGGCATTGGAGCCAGCCACTACGAGAGGTTCCAAAATGGTCATAGAGCCATGTGGCCAGCGCCACCCGTAATAACCGCCCCACCATTTTCCATCGTTGTATTGACCAATCGTGCCATCCAAACCAATGTTGTCCGGAATAATCCCGTTGTTGAGCGCGGTGCGATCCGCCCAAGCCTGCAAATATTCCAGCACCCACTCTTTATATTTCGCTTCTCCTTCATACATAAAAGCGTGAGTCATCAGGCCGGTTGAAGTCAGATTTACCGGCACATCCCCCTTTGCAATTCGCTCATTAACTTTCTTAATAATTAGGCTGTACATCTGATTATCAAGCCATGGCGCCTTCATCTGATACGGGTCAACCCCAGGTAGATCTTCGAAAGGTGGCAAGTAGTTTTCTAATATTTCTCGATGAGTTTCCCAATCCTCTTCCGTTTGATTGTGATTGGGTCCTCTGCTGCCTGTAATAGGTGATCGAATGATCTTGAGCTCGGGATCCCAGTTGGAAACAGCGGAATTCTCGCCGTTATAGAGAGCTGCAAATTTCTTAGTCCGCTGGCGATCTTTAAGTACATGCGGATTTGCCAAACCGAACCAATAAAAGCCAAGAAGTGCTTCGCCGTGGTGCATCCAGTCATAGCCGCCATCAAATTCGTTAACTATTTGACCGTACTCAGTCCATTGCCAGGTAATGGCATCCCATACTTCGCGGGCGATCGTGTCCAGTTCTTTTGCTCCACCCAATATGTAATGCATAGTCAAGTTCATGAAACCTTCATAAGGATCGTCAGAACCGTCCATGCCTGGCCAGCGATCCCGCCAGATCAGGGTTTTATCTTCGTTGGTATAACGATCGGCGAATTCGACGGATGCCTTATTTACAATATCGATGAGCTTTCGCTCTAAAGCCGCCCATTCCGGAATATCACTTTTTGCTGAAGCGCGAATTGTTGGAATGGCATTGCTAGCGGTCATGAGAACCCTTCCTCGGAATTACAAAATCCTATATGATCGAATGATGATGAACAAGGATGTGGCCGTTGAATCGCCCGTTGTCATCATTACTGGCGGAACTTCTGGATTAGGTGCCGCAGTTGCACGATTACTCCATGCAAAGAGATTTCGAATTCTTCTGACCGCATTGGATGATCCCCAAGACCTATGCGGAGAAATTCTACAAAACGGTGGCGCAGCAATCTTTTTTTCCGCTGATTTGAAAAATGCGGAAAGTTCGGCAGAGCAGATCGTCGACGCAGCAATCGGTGCTTGGGGTCGAATTGACGCAGTTATCAATTGCGCTGCGACTATTAGTCACAAGGATGTGAGCCAGGTGAGCGAATCCGATTGGGATGAAATATTTGCCACTAATCTCAAGGGACCATTTTTCATGGCCCAAAAAGCATTTCCTTACCTTAAGACCACTCGCGGTTCGATAGTCAACATTTCGTCCATCAATGCATGGCGGCCAGCCAAGAAGAATCAACTCTATGACTCTTTGAAAGCGGCGCTCAATAACTTAACTGAAGGCTTGGCACTGGAGTATCTAGAGCACGGAGTTCGCGTTAATGCCTTATTGCCTGGTGGATTTAAGACACCACTTGTTGAGAAATGGTTAGAGCTCTATTTAGATCGGGTTCCTAACGATCAAGATTTTGAAAGTCCATCCGTGGGTTCTGCCGAACGCGTCGCTCAAGGCGTTCTCGCTTTGATCTCAACGGAATTGAGTTGGATAAACGGCGCACTGCTGCCGATAGATGGTGGATATCGATTAACTTAGTTGGGCAGCCGCTTGCGATTGTGCCAAGTGAATTCCAGCCTGTACTACCCAATGGCGCGTATTGTCCATGGCTTCCTCGCCAGAACCAGCCAGGGCAACAAGGGAGACTCCCCCGAACGCATCATTGGGAAAATCCTCCGATTGTGACCCCACGCAGTAACCGACGGGCTTTCCCAGTGCGCCCGATAGTTGACGAACATATCCGACAACTTTTCCGCTCCAACTTTGCGAATCTAAACGTCCTTCGCCAGTAATCACTAAATCGGCAACAGCTATTGCTTCAGGCAATCCCACAAATGTGGCTACTGAAGCAGCACCGGATACATACTTGGCGCCCCAGCCGGCTCGCATTCCGTAGGCCGTACCTCCGGCCGCCCCGCTTCCGGGGGCATCTTCGACCTTGCAGACCTTCATGAATTGCTGCAGTCCCGTTTCAAGAGTTGCAACATCTTCGGCAGTAGCACCTTTCTGCGGACCAAAGATCGCTGCTGCACCCAATGGGCCGAGCAAAGGGTTTGAAACATCCACCATGCATGTGACACCACCTTTAGGGGGATGGAGGAAATTGGAGCTATCTATCTCTGCTAGTTCGTTAAGTCCGGCGCCACCTAACTCGATTTCATCACCCATCGAATCTAGAAATGAAAAACCCAGGGCTCGAAGCGCTCCAGTGCCGCCATCTGTACTTGCCGATCCGCCCAGCGCGATAAAGATTCGCTCCACTTCAGGATGGCGCCTTGCTTCATTTAATACTTGACCCAATCCATAGGTGTGGCAGGAAAGCGCATCCAACTTTTCCACCAAAGTTATTCCAGAAGCATTGGCTAATTCAACGATAGCCGTTCCGTCATCCAACAAAATCCAGTAAGCACGATTAGTTCGCCCATCTGCACCGATAACCGAGAGAGTGGATTTCTCAACATCTTCGCGAACGTTGGCGATTGTGGTGATGGTTCCTTCCCCACCATCGGCCATGGGGATGTAAATAATTTCATCGTGAGGCCGTACTTGTAACCAACCTTCGCCAATCCATTGGGCGACATCAGAATTACTTGCGGAGCCTTTGAAGGAATCTGGTGCTATAACTATCCGAGCCATTGATATTCCCTCATGTTGTCGAATTCGTTAACGGTATTGAACCACTGTTAGGGCAGGTAGTCCCACCTGGAGTTAGTGACATCTTTTTCTCTTTATACAATTGAGTCTTAGAACCAGTTGTCACAATTGGCGCACCGGTTCTTGTGTCGATGAGTGCCGGATAGAAATGCCAACCGGTTACTTCACCATCTGGATAAATGGTGACCGTTTCCACTCCCGATTCCGAGGCCGGGCCGCCATGAGAATAAAACACAAAATTTCCTAATGAAAAATCTACAAAGTGACCGTTGCTGAGCGTGGCACCTTGTTGGACATGTGGGTGCGATCCGATGATCACATTAGCTCCGGCTTTAAACCACGCGGCTGCCAACTTAGTGCTGCGCTGGCTGGGGCAAGGCGCCAACTCCACGCCCCAATGAACCATGACGACGACTATCGACGCCACCTTCTTTGCTTGAGCAATTGCGGTTATTGCATCGGCTTCGTGCCAACCGTACGTTGTCCCAGCTTGGTTATCGGTGGCCACCGAATACCGCCCACCATTGATATCTGCAATTCCGATAAAAGCAATTTTGGTTCCTCGAACCGACATGATCTGTGGCGCCCATGCCATACTTTTATTGAGCCCGCCACCTATCGCGACCATTCCGCTGGAGGTGATTGCGGCCAGTGTGTCTGCAAAGGCAACCGGACCAAAATCCATTGCATGGTTATTGCCTACATTGATCAGATCAACTCCACCAGATTTGAGATTGGCCAATAAGGTTTTGTTGCTTCGAAAGAGATATTTCTTCACTGATGGCGTTCCACGAGATGAGATTGACGTTTCCAAATTCACCGCGGCGATATCTGCGGAGGTCAGAATTGCACTGACCGAGTCCAACGGATTCTTCCCCGCTCGTAACTGCTGCGAAATAGGCGCTTCACCATGAACATCGCCGCCAAAGGCCAAAGTAATCGGTGCGATGGCAGCAGTTGGGGATGGAGTGGAGAAAACAGCAGAAGGAGTTGACGGGGGTGTTGGTTTGGGCGCTACGGCAGAAGTGCCACAACTAGTTAAGAAAAAGAGCGGCAAGATCCAGATCAGGTAGGTCCGAATTTTGCTCATGGTCCCATGCTTTCACACTTCGGCTAAGGCAATGATTCATGGTGAAATTACTGGCTCTAGAGTGCCTTTCGGAAGCCAGTTCCGCTGGCAAAACCTAGACTGTTCATGACTTTGACGCGAAATGGAAAGAGGTGATCGTTTTTCGAAATGAAGTGTTTCATTCCGCGGTTTTTACCGCTCAAGATCGCGAAAGATGTCAGCGCTGTGGAGAGTCCTTGATTCCTCAAATCTCGAGCAATGATGCAGACATCCAACTCATGTGCTTCGTGGCGATCGGTGACTTTGATATAGCCGACCAATCTTTCATCTTTAAACGCCCCATAAATCATCTGATCCGGACCCCAAAATCGAGAAACCGCATTGAGGCTGGGTTTAATGACATACGGATCTTGATAATTGGGAAGATCCGAACTTGAAACAAGAAGATCCAAGACTTCTTGTGCATACTCCGGGCCGATGATTTCGAAATTAATAATCTTGTAGATCATCTTGAGGTAGGGCTCGGTCAACAGAGTTAAGTCAGTGGTGTTACCGATTTTCAGGAATGAAGATTGCGTTTCTAAATTCTGAGTCAACGCCTCGCTTACAGCCCTCAGTTTTGGATAATCAACTCTTGCATTTAGATCTTCTGACATTGTGGAAGTTGCTCCCTTCTCGGTCATGGATGGTAGTTCTACGCCGCAGAAGAGCAATTTTTCAAAGATGAAATCAAGGGCGGACATGCGCGAGGCATTCATTGTGTGGGCAGAAGAATTTTGATCCACCAATTGACCTAACAACATGGATTGAATAACGATGGAAACGGCACGAGAATCTAGCTCGCAATCGCTCCAGCCATTTCGTTTGCATATGTCAAAAATATCCATCCACTGCTGCGTCTGAATTTCCTGGAATTCGGCCAACCGCTCCCTCATCCGAGGTCGGATGGATGCGAAGTAGGTTACGGCCAAGTGGTTCCGGCTAAGAGACTCAGTCAACGTGAATTCCTGCTCCAAGACCATAGTTCGGATACGTTCTCTGGCTTTGCCTATATCGGCTTCGTTCGCTAGGAAGACCAGCGAGGTATTGAGGCTGCGGAGTGAAACTTCGGCAAACAATTGGACTAACGCTGTCTCAACTAGGTCACTAAAATCCTCAAAATGGTGATACATGGAGCCTTTGCTCAGGCACGACTCTTGAAGCACTCGCTCACTGGTTATCTGATCGACCGATTCTTGCTTGATTATCTTGATTGCGGTGTCGATGAGGAGAGATTTAGTTGGACTCTCGGATTTTTGTACCATTAGTAGATTCTAGCGGTTGCGTCTCTTTTTTTTCACGATATCGTCACATTTCTCCTAGTCTGTACGTTCAGAATAAATAGAGTGGCGGTTTATTTGGGCTCCGCAGAAACCTGGTCAGCTGGCAGACCGGTGCCTTCGGCAAAACCCAACCCTTGCATAACTTTGGTTCGGTAGGGAAAGAGATGATCGTCGTGGGAGATGAAATGGTTGAATCCCAGGCTCTTTCCCGACAAGACGGTGAAAGCAGTCAGCGAGGTACTTAAACCCTTATTTCGAAAATTGCGAGAAACGATACAGCGATCAATCTCCCGAACCCCATCGATATCGGTAGTTCGGATAAAGCCAACTAACTCGCTGCCTTCAAAAGCACCGTAAACCATTTGGTTCTGACCCCAGAAATTCAATATCGATTCCATTGTGGGCAATGGCTGCAAATCGTCATTGAAATCAGGTAGGTCGCAACTAGAGAGAAAGAGTTCCAAGACGCTACCGGCATACTGGGGACCAATGATTTCAAAACAATAATCTTTGAAGGTCGAATCCAGATAGGCCGAAGTAATGACCGACAAATCAGTTGTATGTCCAAGTTTCAAATACGAAGTTCGTAGTTCAAGAACCAGATCTCCTTCATCTGCTTTGACTTCATCAAGTCTGTAATCCATCTGGACCGGCAGATCTGCTGGATTTAGTTCGGCAGAGTCACTTCGGGGTGGCTCTTGAGACATCAATTGGTTAAAGAGTAAATTGTCAAAAACTACATCAATGGCTTTAATTCTGGATTCATTCGAAGTAGGAATCGGCGCATTGTGGTCCAAGATTTGGCCAAGCAGAATGGATTGCACGATGATGGAAACGCTGCGTGGGTCCATTACATAGCTAGACCAACCTCGCGCTAAACAAGTTTCGTAGATCTCACTCCACAGTTTTGTTTGCAGCTCTTGAGATTGAGCAAGTCTGGCTTGCATTCGGGGGCGCGCTGATGCCAGGTAAGTCACAGCTAAGTGAATTCTGAAAGCAGCCTTACCCAAATTGAATTGTTGTTCCACTGCCATCATTCGAACTCGTTCGCGAGCGCGATATCCATTCGTTTCTCGAACTAGGTACTCATGCAAAGTTGCAACCATAGTCAAAGAATCCTCGCCGAAGATGAGGACTTGGGCTTCTTCTAAGAGTTCGGCGAAATCCGCGAAGTGGTGGTACAACGAGCCTTTACTCAACCCGGATTCGCGAAGAATTTGCTCGCTGGAAATACTTTCCAAGGAGCCCTTTCGAATCAGTTCCACCGCGGTCTTGATCAGAAGCGACTTAGTCGGATTCTGAAATTCGTAAACCATGGGTACATTCTAGCGGTAACCTCACCGCGACCTACATAGATATTGTCAAGAACCCAATTATGTACTGCCAGTTTAGTTAAGCGTTCTCCAGCGCCATCTTGATGACCTCGACATACTGAGCCACATTTGCCGCACCAGGCAAGGCATAGCTCCTAGCAAAGACAGTAAACGGTACGCCCGTTATACCTAATTCACGGGCATGTGCTTCGTCACTTCGAACTTCCTCTGTGAATCGATCAGATCCAAGCACCTGGCTGATCTCCTGCGCTGGAACGCCGAAAGCGCTTGCGATTCGAATTAAGGTTCCATCTTCATAGGGATTGGAAACCCCCGCAAAATACTCATTTTGGACGGCTTCAAAAACTTCAGTTCCTACCCCGTAATTGGCAGCAAGATGCATGATGCGATGGACGTTAAATGTATTTGCGTGCAATCGCTCGTGGTTAAATGCCAAACCTTCGGCTTGGGCCAAATCAGAAACTCGGGTCTCCATAGCCAGGATGTTTTGCGCTGATTCGCCAAATTTCTTTTCCAGCATCTGCGAAATTGGTTCCGGGCTATAGGTGGCATTGGCATCTAATTCGAAAGAATGTAAAACCAGTTCCACTTTATCCGTCAGACCAACAATCTCGATCGCCTTATGCAATCTAGCCTTGCCAATGTAACACCAAGGGCACCCTAGATCAGTCCACATATCAATTCGCATGAGGTGAATTATTTTACCAGCCCTTGGAACTCCCAGGATTTTGATTCAGCTCATGCCGAACCTAACCCGCCAAAGTAGCCAAGCGGTAGAGTTCCAGTTCACGAAGTTGGGATGTATATGGATGAATTTCGCGCCGCGCAATCCGGCGCACCGCTGGCAGTCCGACTTCGTCCTGCCAATATTCAAGAACTTCTGGGGCAGAAACACTTGCTTCAACCGGGTTCACCGCTCATGCGATTAATCCAAGGCGATGAGAAACACATCACGAGCATCCTCCTGTATGGCCCACCTGGAAGTGGCAAGACCACCTTAGCCAAGATGATCGCCTACTCCGATTCCCGAAATTTCGTTGAACTCTCTGCAGTCAGTTCTGGCGTAGCGCAAGTTCGAGATGTACTGACCCAAGCGCAGCAGCAATTGCTCCAAGAAAATAGAGAGACCGTACTTTTCATTGACGAGGTACATCGCTTCTCGAAAGCGCAACAAGATGCCCTACTGCCAGGGGTTGAAAACCGGTGGGTGACGCTCGTTGCCGCCACTACTGAAAATCCTTCCTTCTCCATTATTTCACCGTTGCTCTCGCGCTCCATCGTTCTGACTTTGCGCGCTATTCCCGATCTGGATATCCAATCTCTTATCAATAGAGCGATTACTGATGAACGCGGATTGAACAACGAAGTCACCATTGCGCCTGCAGCATTGGACTCACTGATTCGCCTCTCCGCAGGCGATGCCCGCAGGGCACTGACTTATCTTGAAGCTGCGGCTGGAGCTGCTGCCGGCGAAATCACTACCGAAGTATTGAGTCGAGCCGTCGATCGAGTAATAGAAAACTACGATCGCGGCGGCGATAATCATTATGACGTTGCCAGCGCCTTGATTAAAAGTATCCGAGGTTCCGATGTGGATGCGGCACTCCATTATTTGGCACGAGCGCTGGAATCAGGTGAGGATCCACGTTTTATTGCCCGGCGGGTCATGATCAGCGCCAGTGAAGATATTGGCATTGCCGACCCAGGAGCACTTGGATTAACCGTTGCTGCCGCTCAAGCGGTTGCAATGGTGGGAATGCCGGAAGCTCGAATCATCTTGGCCGAGGCCGTTACTTATTTGGCATGCGCTCCGAAATCCAACGCCGCTTACCTTGCGATTGAAGCGGCCATTGCCGATATTCGCGCCGCAAAATCCGGACCCATTCCGCCACATTTACGAGATGCCAATTCTGGCGCTCTGCGAGACAGTGCGGTCGCCGATGCTAGAGAATCTGATTCGTATATTTACCCACACGATCTTCCACATGCAGTAGCGGCGCAGCAGTACTTGCCCGACGCCTTAGTGGGAAGCGAGTATTACCACCCAACAACTCACGGGTATGAAGCGCGAGTTAAAACCGCCTTAGAACAAATCCGCAATATGCTCCGAAGAACCTGATCAAAACAATCGTATGAGCGAAAAGAAAGACCTCCCATCGAAACCGATGAGAGGTCATCATTGATAATGAGATTACACAGTGAGCAATTCTTCATCAACACGTTCAGCCGTAGATACCTTCAACAGCGATAGTGCCTTTGATTTAAAACCTCTGAAGAATAGGAAACTTGCAAGGCTGATCTCCCAGGCAAAGACTGGGATTGTGGCGAAAACTGTTGCCTTTGATACTTGATCGATTACCCCAAAGAGTTGCAAAGTTGCAGAGACGAAGAGCAGCGCTCCCCCAACGAGTCCGAGCAATGGGATAAATCGAGCCACCAATCCTGAACGACGAAGTACGAAGGCAAGCGTCATCGTATTGAATGCGCATACCAAACCTGGTCCCAAGATAAAGGAATAGTTGTGCATCGAAACCAGAACGCTTTCAATCCCAATGGTGCCAACCGTTCCGGGTAGATCGCGACGCATGGTAAGCAGTGACAATAGCGGCAGGGTTCCAACCATCATGATGCCAGCCTCTAGAGTACGAAGGACTACATAACCTAGGGCAAAGCTTTCGCTCTGACGCTTCACGATTGGATAAAGCGCTAATCCAGTACCGATATTGGCCAGGGCTGCCAGGATTTCAAGGAAGGCACCTGAAATAATGTGACCCTTGGAAATTGATCCAAATGAATAAACCGCGTGGTTAAGAATCGGGCCGTACATCGCAAGTCCGAGAATTGATGTAACCCAAGTGATGAAATAAAAGATGGCGGCAATGCGGGCGTTATTCCTAGTTGCGTTCATAAGAACCTCTTCAGAGTGATGAGGCGTACGGTGTACACCTTGAGAAGTAGAACTGTAGGTGTACGATGTACACATGTCAACTCCTAAGAAGAGCTCACCCTCCAGGCTCCCCCTTAACCCAGAGCGCGTCTGGCTCGCGGCAGTTGAGTTGGCCGACGAATCAGGTTTGGAATCCCTAAACATGCGGGCATTAGCTCAAGAGTTAGGTGTTGTTCCCATGGCGCTCTACAAACATGTAGCGAACAAGGAAGAGCTCTTGGACAAAATGATTGACGCCATCGTGCGCGAAATTGATCCCTTGGAAGAAACGGATGATTGGAAGGGCGCGCTTCGCCATCGAATCCTCTCCGCTCGCCAAGTTCTGCTCCGCCACCCTTGGGCGCCGCATGTGATTGAGTCTCGCTCCAGCGCCTCTCCGATAGTTCTGGATTACATGGATTCGCTCATCGGAATATTTCTCAAAGCCGGGTTTTCGCTGGACCTCACCCATCATGCAATGCATGCCTTGGGAAGCAGAATGTGGGGCTTTATTCAGGAAGTTTTTCCGACGCCAACGCCACCTAGCGATCCAGAATTATTGGCAGCCATGTTTGCTCAATGGTCTATCAGATATCCGAACATCATTGAAATGGCAACGGCAGCAAATCACAAGGATGAATCAACAGTCACGCAAGGTTGCGACGATCAATTTGAATTTGAGTTTGCCCTGGATTTGCTTCTGGATGGTTTCGAGCGAATGCACAAATCTGGTTGGAGATCGCAACCATCCGTAGGATCGAATGCCCTTCCTTTGGAGTCAGCCGTACGAGGAAAACGTAAAAAGTAGGAAGGGTTGTTGTAGCCAGTCGCACTCAATTGATTGGCTCAATTAGTTCTAGATTTAGCTAGACATTTTTGCGAGCGAGAAACATCCCATAAGTTTTCATCAATTTTGGCACAACGATATAAACGGCCAGCGGGACAACCACGATGGATAACACAAAGGCGCGAAGGATAGGCGACCAGTGAGCGTCGAACGGTTTGATGGCATAGAAGCCGATGGAAACCAATGGAAAAATTGCGGTCCACGTGATCATTGCTCTTACATGAACCGAAGGTGGAGCGGTGGGGACTAATGGCCGTGAAGTCATAATGTATTTCCTTTCAATAGGTGTTGAGGTGAGTTAGATCTTTTTGAAGCAGCCACCCACTTATTGCAATGGCACTTGCACTTCCTGCACCAGCAGCCGTAATGACTTGTGCAAATGGATTTACGACATTTCCTGCCGCCCAAACGCCGGAAACGCTGGTTTGTCCAAATTCATTCACTTGGATGTAATCGGTCACCGAATTTACCTGACAATTAAGTGATTTAAGAAGATGATCATTGGGCTTCATCCTCGGAGCCACGAAAATTGCATCGCAATCCAGGATTGTTCCATCATCAAAGGCAACTCCGCTTAAGGTGTCAACTTCTCCAAGAATGTGAGTGACAGTCGAGCCAATGATTCTCACACCCATGCTTTCGAGACTATGTACTTCAGCAGCCGTTAGCTCTTGGTCGTTCACAAGGAAATCAACATGGTTGCTATAGCGTCGTAATAATCCCGCCTGCTTGATGGACATTTCTTTCATATTGCCGGCGATAACAGCGATTCTTTGATTAAGAACTTCATATCCATGGCAGTACGGGCAATGGTGGACAAGAGACCCCCAACGTTCTGGCACACCTGGGATTGATGGGATTTCGTCCGTGAGCCCAGTAGCGACAAGTAAAGCTCGACTGGTTTGAATGCCCCCGTTTTCCAGTTGCACTTGAAAGGTGTCATCCGGCTTCAGCACAACTGCGCTGACATTGATCTGCTCGATATCGGCTCCATACTTGAGAATCTCGGCCCTGCCAGCAGCGAGAAATTCTGCTGGGGCTATTCCGTCGCGGGAAAGAAATCCATGCATTTGATGCGCCGGGGCATTTCTCGGTGCTCCCCCATCAATGATGAGAACATCTAATTGGGCTCTGGCTAGAACCAAGGCCGCGCTCAAACCTGCTGCTGACCCGCCAATAATTATTACGTCTCGATCTGCGTTTGATGCCATCGTTACCACCTCCGATGCGAAGATTCCCATCGATGTCGAATCCACAGCAACATCTGTTGCCGAAATGGGAACGCGCTGCTTCAATGAGCAGATGAGCGCTTCACCCAGAATTGAATCGGAACTTGGTCAGATCGCCCCACGTTTGCGGCGAGCACGGGATAAGAAGAATATGAGTTTGGCCGAGCTGGCAACAGCAACGAGGATTTCCAAAAGCACGCTCTCTCGACTTGAATCCGGATTGCGAAAACCAAGTCTTGAACTTCTCCTCCCCATTACCGCCGCTTTAGCGGTGCCTTTTGATGAGATTGTTTCGCCACCCCGAGTTGTCGACCCAAGAGTTCTACAAAAATCCACGCGATCGGACGGGCGCATTCTGGTGCCCCTCTCAAAGCATCAGGGGGAACTCCAAGCGTTCAAGGTCACGATCCCTGGTTCAGATAACGTTCCCATTCACAACGGGAAAATTCATGCCGGTCACGAGTGGCTCTTTGTTCTTTCTGGGAAGCTACGTCTTATTCTTGGTGAACATGACGTCATCATGGAACAAGGTGAAGCGGCCGAGTTCGACACGCTCAACCCTCATTGGTTTGGCTCGGCAGATGGTGCGCCAGTAGAGATTTTAAGTATGTTCGGAAAACAAGGTCAGCGCATACATTTACGCGCAAAATCCAAACCAAAGGCGCACGGTTAGAGGATTCGAAACCCGCTAGGGGCACTCGCAAAAAGAAAGACCCCCATCGAAACCGATGAGAGGCCTTTCTGATATTAGTTTCTTGCGAGAGATCATATGTAAATTGCCATCCTATTTGCAGTCCAAGTGACATCCAAGTGGCACTGGACTAGCCGGAGAAAGGAGTTGAGTAAATTTCTAATTTACAGAAGGCTGGTTTCATGACTGACAGATTCGATGCAAACCGCGTTCTCGACTTACTGTTGGAAACTCGCAAAGTTTTCCATTCAGAGGCTGATCTTCAATTCGCATTCGCATGGACAGCAAATACTCTCTATCCCTTCCTTGTTGTCAGGTTGGAATCTCATCCAACCCCTCACGAGAGTCTTGATCTTGCACTAATTGACACGATTGCTAATGGTGGCATTGCCATTGAGTTCAAATATAAGACCGCTTTCTGGGAAGGCGAGTCCGACGGAGAAAGTTATGCTCTCAAATCACATGGGGCTTCCGATATTGGTGGTTACGACATCATTAAAGACGTTACCAGGGTAGAAAGATTCATTGAGGGTCGAAAAGGGTGGACTGGATATGTCATCACGTTAACAAATGACTCCTCTTATTGGAATCTCCGAACCCATGGAAGAACGACCAATGCTGAGGCCTTCAGAGTCTCTGAGGGACTTGTTCTTAGTGGCATAAAAGAATGGGGACCAAATACAGGTGGTACTAAAAAAGGGCGAGAAAGTGCCCTTGAGCTGCGTGGACGCTACGAACTCCACTGGCGTGAATACTCTCGCATAAGCGACAAGACAGTCGGGATCTTTAAGGCTCAAGTGATTCAGATTGAAAATAAGATACCAACATCAAATCACTGAAAATAGAGTGTCACCTCACTGCAAATAGGACGTCATTCCACTGAAAATAACGTGTCACTTCGCTGAAAATAACACTTCAAACCCATTGAAAATAACGCGGCAATTTGCATCATGAACAACCTGAAGTAGAACCGCAACCTTCGCAGACAAAGCACGATCCGGCCATACGCATCTTGACGCCACAGGACATACATAGCGGCGCATCAGATTTAATACCCGTCATTGCTTCGAAGAGTTCAGTTGATGATCCAACACCAGCAGGTGCTGCTTCGATCTTTACTTCTACTGCCTTTGGTGCGACAACCGGTGTGGCAACCGGTGCAGCGACAGTCTGAACCACCACAGGGGCGCTTTGTGCTGCAGTAGTGAGCGCTGCATCAAAATCAGGGGTGTACTCCCCAGTTTCTAGCGCACGGGCTCGCTCGCTGGCGGTATGAATTCCCATTGCCGAACGGGAATCAAATGGCAGGTAATCCAAAGCAAGTCGACGGAAGATGTAATCCATCATGGATTGCGCCATACGGATATCCGCATCGTCGGTCATTCCGGCTGGCTCAAAGCGAAGGTTGGTGAACTTCTCTACGAAGGTTTCCAACGGAACGCCATATTGCAGGCCAATGGATACTGCGATAGAGAAGGCATCCATGACGCCGGCAAGAGTTGAACCTTGCTTACCCAGTTTCAAGAAGACTTCGCCAAGAGCGCCATCGGCATATGCGCCGGCGGTCATGTACCCCTCGGCGCCACCAACCATGAAGGAAGTAGTGCGCGACGGACGGGACTTTGGCAAGCGCTTACGAACTGCAGTAGCAACTGGCGCTGCTTGAACAGCGGAATCGCTCTTGCCTTCGTTAGCACCTTTACCAGCAGAGAGTGGCTGACCAACTTTGCAGTTGTCACGGTAGACAGCAAGGGCTTTAAGACCAAGCTTCCAACCTTCGTAGTAGACCTCTTCGATCTCTTCTACAGTGGCATCTTCTGGCAAGTTCACCGTTTTAGAAATTGCACCGGAAAGGAATGGCTGGCACGCGGCCATCATTCGCACGTGGCCCATGGCGGCGATGGTACGAACACCCATGGCACAATCGAAGACGTCATAGTGCTCAGTCTTAAGACCAGGTGCATCGATGATATTTCCATTGGCGGCAATGAATTCGACAATTGCTTCGATGGTTTCTTCGGTGTAGTTGAGTTTACGAAGTGCTTGTGAGACGGTCTGGTTAACGATCTGCATCGAACCACCACCGACAAGCTTCTTAAACTTCACCAAAGCTAAGTCAGGCTCAATACCAGTGGTATCGCAATCCATCATTAAGCCGATAGTTCCGGTTGGTGCAAGAACTGAGGCTTGCGCATTGCGCCAGCCGTTCTTCTCGCCAATTTCCAGGCCCTTCTGCCATTCCTGATTTGCAACAGTCCAGACATCGCGGTCCAGTGTTGATACTGAACGCGCCGCAGTGGATACATTGGCATGCTTACGCATGACGCGGGTATGGCCATCTTTGTTGCGAGCAAAACCTTCATATGGTCCAACGATGCCAGCAAGTTCTGCTGAACGTCGGTAGGAAGTTCCAGTCATTAAAGAGGTGATTGCACCGGCTAGTTGACGGCCACCATCGGAGTCATAAGCAAGACCAGAAGCCATTAACAACGCACCCAGGTTGGCATAACCGATTCCTAGTTGACGATAGTTGCGTGTGGTTTCGCCGATGGGCTCAGTTGGGAAGTCTGCGAAGCAGATTGAAATATCCATAGCGGTGATGATGACTTCAGTTGCTTTAACGAAAGTTTTGGCATCGAATGAACCATCGGACTTCAAGAACTTCATCAAGTTCAGCGAAGCTAAGTTACAAGAAGAGTTATCTAAGGACATGTATTCAGAACATGGGTTAGAGGCGTTGATGCGACCGGTCTCTGGATTGGTGTGCCAATCGTTGATGGTGTCGTCATATTGAATTCCTGGATCCGCACATGCCCAAGCAGCTTCGGCCATCTTGCGGAACAAGCTGCGAGCTTCCAAAGTTTCTAGGATTTCTCCGGTTGCGCGAGCGCGAAGTCCGAAGGTCTCGCCCTTTTCGTAGGCTTGCATAAAGGAATCAGAGACTCGAACGGAGTTGTTGGCATTTTGGTATTGAACGGAGATGATGTCTTTTCCGCCCAAGTCCATATCAAAGCCAGCATCGCGAAGGGCGCGGATCTTGTCTTCTTCGCGGACCTTAGTCTCAATGAATTCTTCGATATCTGGATGATCGACATCCAAGACAACCATCTTGGCTGCCCGACGGGTTGCGCCACCAGATTTAATAGTTCCTGCAGATGCATCAGCGCCGCGCATAAAGGAGACTGGGCCAGAGGCAGAACCGCCGGACTTTAACAATTCTTTGGAAGAACGAATTCGGGACAAGTTCAAACCAGCACCGGAACCGCCTTTGAAGATCATTCCTTCTTCGCGATACCAGTT
>JBAXSZ010000035.1:0-17933 GCA_037130455.1 Actinomycetes bacterium
TGGAGTGCGAACAAAGTTTCCCAGGCTCGCGCTAACCTGGAAGATGATGATTTTGAAATTTCTGATACTCCGCCCTTTGAAACTCCTCTGGTCCGTCAATTCGCACCGGAAGAGGAATTGGACGAGGAAGATTTTGATGAAGAATTTACTGTGGAACTACCTCGCGAAGTTCAAAAGGTTCCCACGCAAACGGGCGCAATTAAATCCACATTGGAAAAGCCAGCCCATCAATTAATTGTTAATTCTGAAAAACCGTACATTCTGCCCTCCATGGATTTGCTCCGATCAGGTCCGCCGGCAAAAGCAAAATCAAAAGCGAACGAAACTGTTGTAGCTTCGCTGACGCAAGTTTTTGAAGAGTTTGATGTTGATGCCAGAGTCACTGGTTTCATGCGCGGGCCTACAGTGACCAGATATGAAGTTGAACTTGGAGTCGGCGTAAAAGTAGAAGCAATTACTGCGCTTTCTAAGAACATTGCTTATGCAGTTGCCAGCGGTGATATCCGAATTCTGTCGCCAATCCCAGGCAAGTCAGCGGTAGGCATTGAGATCCCTAATACCGACCGTGAAATAGTGGCTTTGGGCGATGTCCTTCGCTCGACCGTTGCCACGAATGATACACATCCCATGGTTGTTGCTTTAGGTAAAGATGTCGAAGGTTCTTTTATCTGCGCCAACCTAGCGAAGATGCCGCACCTATTAGTAGCCGGTGCTACTGGCGCCGGAAAATCTTCCATGATTAATTCGCTTATCGTTTCAGTATTGATGAGATCTACACCAGATGAAGTCCGTTTGGTGATGATCGATCCGAAACGCGTCGAACTCACCAGCTATGAAGGCATCCCGCATTTGATGGCGCCAATTATCACCAATCCTAAGAAAGCGGCAGATGTCCTTGCTTGGGTGGTTCGTGAAATGGATATGCGCTACGACGATCTCTCCGCCTTCGGTTTTCGCCATATAGATGATTTCAATCGCGCAGTCCGTGCCGGCAAAGTTTCACTCCCCGCCGGAAGTGAACGAGTTCTAGAGCCCTACCCGTATCTCTTGATTATCATTGACGAACTTGCAGATCTAATGATGGTTGCCGCCAAAGAAGTCGAAGAGAGCATCGTCCGAATCACGCAGTTGGCCCGAGCGGCAGGCATTCACCTGGTCATTGCAACGCAACGCCCCAGTGTGGATATCGTTACCGGTTTGATTAAAGCGAATGTGCCTTCCCGACTTTCGTTCGCCACTTCCAGCCTTACTGATTCGAGAGTTATTTTGGATTCACCAGGAGCTGAAAAATTAGTAGGGCAAGGCGACGGACTCTTCTTGCCAATGGGAGCCAGTAAAGCGGTTCGCATTCAAGGTGCGTACGTTTCCGAACGAGAAGCGGAAGCGGTGGTGAATCATGTCAAGGCGCAACTGCAACCGGTCTATCGAATCGATTTAGCGGCACCGATCAAAACCCATATCGTCGAAGATGAAATCGGCGATGACATGGAGATCTTGCTCCAGGCAGTTCAATTAGTTGTTTCGACGCAATTTGGATCAACCTCCATGTTGCAGCGAAAACTTCGAATCGGCTTTGCCAAGGCCGGACGCATGATGGACCTGATGGAGAGCCGAGGAATAGTTGGGCCGTCAGAAGGGTCCAAAGCTCGGGTCGTCCTCATTGGCCCTGAAGAAATGCCGAACGTTCTCGAACAGATTCAGGGAAACTTGTAATTCGATTCGGTAAGTTCATTAGAACAATCGTCTAGAAGTTTACAAATCCTTCTGTTTGCAAAGAATTCACCCAAGAACTTGTTCAAGGCGCCAGATTGGTCGTACCCTTTGAACCTCACAACTTCCCAGTGAGTAACTAAAAAGAGGTCGCAAAAGTGTCACTTGGTTCTTCGCTTCGCCAAGCACGGCTTGATTCTGGTTACTCCATTGCGCAAATTTCCGCACAAACCCGAATTCGCCCAAATGTATTGACGGATATGGAAAATGACAATTTCAGTTCCGCTGGTGGAGTCGCATACGCGCGGGGACATATTAGGACCATTGCCCATATTGTGGGCGCCGATGCTGATGCGCTAGTCGCCGAAATGGAACAAACCACTGGTGAATTTGATCGTCCTATGATCGATCTACTTACCGAAAATTTTGCAACTGCGCCACAACGGGAAAGACCTAAGATTAGTTACAAAGTTTTGTCAATCGTGGCTGGCTCAGTTCTTGGCTTATTGATTCTAGTTCCGGCTGTATATTCAATGATCTCCAGCGGTTCGCCCGCCAAGATCACTAGCGCTTCATCGCAAAGTTCTTTGCCTCCTACTTCAACAAGTGGCAAATCCGCTTCTGATAATCCGGTAGTTGCTACAAAGAGTTCGGATTTGTTAGTCAAAATTAAAGCTATCAATGGTTCCACCTGGCTTGGAGTGACTGATAGTTCTGGGGTCCAAGTTTTTAATGGTCGAGTCTCCATGGGCCAAGAACAAAGTTTTACAAATAATCAGTTGCTTCGATTTGTGATTGGCAATGCTGGAGCCGTAACTTTAAATGTTAATGGTCAGGATTTAGGCGTTCCAGGCGCCGTAGGTAAAGTTATGCACCTTGAATTCGGTCCAGGATCCTCCTCTCAGGGATAAAAGCTTTAACTTCTTTTTTGACGGGCTTGGAATGAAGGCAAACCAGTAAGATTTGCACAATGAACCCGACCACGCAGCAAGGCAGAACCGTTGCTTTAGTGACGCTGGGATGCGCCCGAAACGATGTTGATTCGGAAGAATTGGCCGGACGATTAGCAGCCGATGGTTGGATCCTGGTGGAAGATCCTGCCGAAGCTGAAGTTGCGGTTATCAACACCTGCGGCTTTATCGAAACCGCGAAAAAAGATTCAGTCGACGCTTTATTAGAAGCACACTCGCTTAAAGGTAACGGAAAGACACGGGCAGTCGTCGCCGTTGGATGTATGGCCGAACGTTATGGTGCCGAACTCGCATCCGCACTACCCGAAGCAGATGCAATTCTAGGTTTTGATGATTATGCAGATATTTCTGGTCGGCTCAATGCAATTCTTAGTGGTGCATCAATCGCGGCGCATACCCCGAAAGATCGCCGCTTGCTCCTTCCTATTTCTCCAGCGGAGCGACAACCGGCGGCAGCAAGCATTGTAGATAAAATTATTTCCGAAAGCCCTGGACCGATGGGTCAAGGCGCCCGAATTTTACGCAAACGATTAAACAACTCTGCATTAGCCCCACTAAAGATTGCATCAGGTTGCGATCGACGTTGTTCTTTCTGCGCAATCCCGATGTTTCGCGGTTCATTTATCTCCAAGCGCCCCACCGAAATATTGGATGAAGCCAGATGGTTGGCAGAGTCCGGCGTTAGTGAGATTTTCTTGGTTAGTGAAAATACAACCTCTTATGGAAAAGATTTTGGTGATTTAAAGTTAATGGAAAAACTCTTGCCGGACCTGGCCAACATCGATGGAATCGAAAGAATTAGACTTTCTTACCTTCAGCCAGCTGAAGTTCGCCCGTCGTTATTGCAAGCCATGATTTCCACTCCAAAGGTCATGCCTTACTTTGATCTCTCATTTCAACATGCCAGCGGTACTGTGTTACGTCGTATGCGCAGATTTGGTGATGGCGAAAAATTCTTACATTTGCTTTCGCAGATCAGGGCGCTCTCTCCGAATGCCGGAATTCGATCAAATGTGATTGTCGGCTTTCCAGGAGAGACAGAGGCAGAATTTCAGGAATTAGTAGATTTTGTTTCCCTGGCCAGGTTAGATGCCATTGGCGTCTTTGGTTATTCCGATGAAGACAAGACCGAAGCCCTGGATCTAGAGAACAAAGTGGATGAAGAGGTCATTCGGCAACGAGTGGCGCAGCTGTCATCGCTGGTAGATGAGCTGGCGTTCCAGCGAGCCGAAGAGCGAATCGGAGAAAAAGTTACCGTTCTCATCGAAGATGAAGAGGCTCAAGAAGGCCGCTCCGAACATCAAGGTCCAGAAGTGGATGGCTCAACTTTTATCATTAGTCGAACACATTTCCGTGCCGGTGAATATCTTGATGCAGTGGTCTCTGACGTTTCTGGCGCCGACTTAATAGCCACCCCATTATGAATATCCTCAACCTACCCAACGCCTTAACCATTTTGCGATTCTTAGCACTGCCATTTTGCGCCTATGCGCTTTTCAAAAACGGTGGCGAAGATGCATCCTGGCAGATTATTGCTTGGGTAGGATTTTTCTTGGTAGGGCTCACTGACTTTTTCGATGGTCGCATCGCCAGATCTCGCCATCAGGTCACTAGTTTTGGAACGCTCTTGGACCCCATCGCCGACAAGGCCATGATTGGTACAGCCATGATCGGCCTGTCAATCTTGGGCAGAATGCCTTGGTGGGTTACCGTAGTAATTATGACCCGCGAAATCGGAGTCACCATTTTAAGATTTGCCGTTTTGAAAGATGGAGTCATCCCCGCCAGTAAAGGCGGAAAACTCAAGACCATGTTTCAAGGTTTCGGAGTTGGGTTCTTTGTTCTGCCCTTGCCGCATTGGTTATACATTCCGCGAGATTTGTTTATGTCCATTGCGGTAATGCTGACCATAACCACTGGCTATGACTATTTTGTGAAAGTGCTTCGAAAGAAATGACGGCGCCACAGGCAGTTGCCAACCCGCTGGCTACGGAGATCGTTAAGAAACTCAAGCGGAAAAAATCCACCCTTGCCATTGCTGAATCCATCACTGGGGGATTGCTCGCCGGCGCATTAACCGATGTGTCTGGCTCATCGGCAGTCTTTCTCGGGGGAGTCGTCAGCTATTCCGAAGCCGCCAAGAAGTCACTTCTTCACGTTCCGCAACGCATTTTGACCAAGCACACGGCCGTTTCTGAAGAAGTTGCGCTAATAATGGCCAGATCGGTCCGGGAACTTTTCGGGGCGCACTATGCAATCTCCACTACTGGGGTGGCTGGTCCTGGAAAGGCTTACGGCCTGCGCGCCGGAACTGCATGGCTAGCCATCGTTACCCCGCACCACGAAGAAACGGTCGCTCTGGCATTAAGCGGAAACCGTGCCGAAATTCGCCACGCAACTATAGAAAGCGCATTGGCAGCATTTGCGCGTATTCTTTCCTCGTGACTTTACTACGTACCCATTTAGGTAGCACCTTGCGCGGAGCTCGTACCGCCCAGGGACGCACCTTACGCGATGTGGCTAAAACCGCTCGCGTCTCCTTGGGTTATCTCTCCGAAGTTGAGCGCGGTCAAAAGGAAGCCTCATCGGAGTTATTGAATTCAATTTGTGCCGCTCTCGATCTATCGCTCTCCACGGTTATCACCAATGCCCTAGTGGAAATCAAGAGCCTAGAAGTCCCAGTTCTTACGGTGGTTGACGACGCGGCTTAACGCGGGCGTTCACCGGAAAAGTTGCAAGAAAAATCATGGTAACTAATCAGCGTTCCCGAACCGCGATTCTTTCTGGCGCGAAGAAAGTCATTGCCCAGGTGGGAAGTTATGAATCTAATATGTTAGATATCGCCGAGCAGGCGCAGGTTTCTCGGGCAACGGTGTACAACCACTTTAGCGATAAAGAAGAGATGCTGATGACTTTAGTTGAATCAGAAATCCTTCGCCTCTCTGCCTTGGCAAAAAAGTCGGAAAATCCCGCCGAAGCTCTTTACTTGCTCTCTCGTGAAATATCGATCGACCCAGCACTTCGTCGAATGGTGGAAACTGATCCATTAGATATTGCAAAGTTCGTCACCATTTCTGACCATCCATTGTGGCAATTGGCAATAGAAAAAACGAAAGAATTCTTTACAACGGAAAATTATTCTCTAGTCATTCACTGGTTGATTGGACAGATTGCTTCGCCGTTAACCGAAGCTCAATCTCTGCGCCAATCCCATCAATTATCGCGCGCGTTGATTTAATGGGAATGAGAATCACTGAGCTGCGATCCCGGATAAGCGATTACTTTTCTGACGCTGATACATATAGTCGCGATACGGTTCACTCGGAATTACGCGGTCGTACCGTCAATGAAGCGTTGGCTGCAGGCGAAGACCCGGGTGATATTTGGAAGGCAGTTGTGCAGCACAACCCAGAGATGCCAGCAAAGTATCGTTAAATAGCGATCTTCATTGAATCTAGATTAAATCTCGTTCAACTGGGTGCTCCGTTTCGATGACGCGAATTGTTTTCGATCTCGCGCGCATGACTATCGATTGAGAGACTATGCCGTGGTCGTGAAAGCGAACTCCGCGTAGAAGTTCGCCATCAGTGATTCCGGTAGCAGCAAAGAAGACGTCATCGCCTTTCACTAAATCGTTAGTGGTCAATATTTGTGTGAGATCTAGTCCAGCCGCTTTGGCGCGTTCGCGCTCGAAATCATCTCGTGGATGTAGGCGCCCTTGAATCACTCCACCTAAACATTTCATAGCACAAGCAGCAATAATTCCTTCAGGTGTGCCACCAATACCCAGCAACATATCGATGCCGGTATTTGGCCTGGCGGCCATCACCGCTCCCGCCACATCTCCATCTGAAATAAATTTAATTCTCGCACCGGCGGCACGAACTTCGCGAACGAGTTGATCATGTCTTGGGCGGTCCAGAATTACCACCGTTAATTCCGATACATCCATATGTTTTGCCTTTGCAACTTTTTTCAAGTTGTCGGCTACCGGAGCTTGAATATCGACGACGTCGGCTGCTTCCGGCCCTACGACTAATTTCTCCATATAGAAGACGGCCGACGGGTCGTACATTGTGCCTCGACCTGAAAGTGCGATCACGCTAATTGCATTATTCATCCCCTTTGCGGCCAATGTTGTGCCATCAATGGGATCCACGGCAACGTCGCATTGCGGGGCAGAGCCATCGCCCACAATTTCGCCATTAAAGAGCATCGGGGCGTTATCTTTTTCCCCTTCACCAATAACTACGACTCCGCTCATAGAGACGGTGCCGATCATTCCTCGCATGGCATCCACGGCGGCGCCATCAGCGCCTTCTTTATCGCCCCGGCCGTTCCAACGTGCGGCAGCAATGGCGGCAGTTTCAGTGACTCGGACTAGTTCAAGGGCAAGATTGCGCGAAGGCAGGTGAGACATCGGTGTCATATCCGCAACTTACCGAAGTGCGGCAGGTTTAGGCGTGTCGCCACCCCTAAAAAGGTGCTTTCGAACAGATGTTCGGATACTCTACTCATACCCAACCAGAGCGGTTCCACAGTTCCGTATGAGAAGCCTTCATGCCGTCAGTGGTCTTCCGTACCTTCTGGACCAGACAACGACTCGGGCTTGGTAAGACCAAGCGGCGAGGTGAACTTAGAAAGGTTCTCATGGCTATCGATAAAGAAGATCGAAAATCAGCAGATCGTACCAAAGCCTTAGATACCGCCCTTGCCCAAATCGAGCGTCAGTTTGGAAAGGGTTCGGTCATGAAGATGGGGGATCGCGGTCCTCAGGTTGTTGAAGTTATTCCAACTGGTTCCATCGCCCTGGATATTGCCCTGGGAATTGGCGGATTGCCTCGTGGTCGAATTGTAGAAATTTACGGTCCAGAATCATCCGGTAAAACCACAGTTGCCCTGCACGCCATTGCTAATGCGCAGAAAAATGGTGGCATTGCCGCTTTCATTGATGCTGAACATGCGCTGGATCCAGAGTATGCAAAGAAATTAGGTGTAGATATTGATGCCCTTCTGGTCTCACAACCAGATACGGGCGAGCAAGCTTTAGAAATCATGGATATGTTGATCCGATCCGGCGCTTTGGACATCGTCGTCGTCGACTCCGTCGCAGCACTTGTTCCACGTGCTGAAATCGAAGGCGAAATGGGTGACTCACATATGGGTCTGCAAGCCCGATTGATGTCCCAGGCACTCCGGAAAATAACCGGTGCGCTTCACTCGTCAAATACCACGGCAATCTTTATCAATCAGCTGCGCGACAAGATCGGCGTCTTCTTCGGAACGCCGGAAACAACCACTGGTGGAAAGGCGCTGAAGTTCTACGCCTCTATTCGTTTAGATGTTCGCCGCATTGAAACGCTTAAAGATGGCCAAGAAGCAGTTGGTAACCGGACCAGAGTTAAAGTGGTGAAAAACAAGATGGCGCCACCATTTAAGCAAGCAGAGTTCGACATTATTTACGGTGTTGGGATTTCGCGCGAAGGTTCATTGATTGACCTGGGCGTTGAAGTAGGCGTTGTAAAGAAGTCGGGCGCTTGGTACACCTACGATGGCGATCAATTGGGTCAGGGTAAAGAGAATGCCCGCTCCTTCTTGTTGGATAACCCGGATCTAGCTAACGATATTGAGAGCAAGATTCGCGCGCATTATGTACCAACGGTTATTGACCCAGCTTTAGTTGCGGCTATCGATGAAGCAACATCGGATGTGGATTTCTAGCTCCCCATGGCTGAACTTGATTCATACTCCATTGCCCAGACGCTGGCGCTTAATGCGCTGGCGCCTCGGGCGCGCAGCCGTGCCGAACTCTCTGTGCATTTGATAAAGCGTGGCGTAAGTCAGGCTGATGCAGATGCGGCGCTGGAGAATTTGGAACTTCAAGGACTAGTCAATGACTTGGAGTTTGCTCAAGCGTGGAGTGAATCTAGACAACGGCAGAAGAAGTTATCGAAACGAGTCATTGCTTCAGAGCTCAGAAGCAAAGGCGTGGCAGAAGAGATCATTGATGAGACGATGGCAGAAATTAATGATGACCATGAATATCAGATGGCTTTGGATCTAGCCACTCGTAAATTCCGATCCTGTTCTCATTTAGATTCTGATGTCATTTACCGACGAATTCACTCGCTACTCTCGCGAAAAGGCTTCGATCATGGGGTCGCATCCCGGATTCTTCGAGAGTTGCTCGAGATTTCATAAAAAACTTTGCATTTATATCAATTTAGGCTCACAATTCATTGGTGAGACTTACTAAAACCCTAATGGCCATTAGGCGGGTGGCTTTTGGTCTTTCGGTTTTCCTGATTCTTTTTGTTCCAGTCATGATGCATTCAGTTCTCAATATTGCCCTCTCGCCAGTTCTCTCCGGTTCCATGCGCCCGGCATTTAATCCAGGAGACCTCTTGGTTACCAAGGAAGTCCCAGCAACAGAGTTGCATGTGGGCGATGTCGTAGTGCTTCGAAATGGGAACGATTACAGCCTCTTCTCCCACCGAGTTGTTGGCATCAATCGAACCGGCTCAAAAATATTTATTACAACGCGAGGCGATGCCAATCCCACTACGGATATGGGAAAAGTTGAAATTTACATGAACCAAACTGTGCCAAAGGGGATTGGTCATATTCCATGGCTAGGAAGAGTCATTGTCTATTTCACCAATCACAAAGTCTCCGCGATAGGCGATATGTTGATTCTTCTCGCTGCAGGGTATGGCCTCATGCGAATTTTGACGACACGAAAAAAAGGTGCAGCAGCAACTGTTGAGGGTCAAGTAACGGATGCGGATTGAAGATTAGATCCGCTACCTTGATACGTAGGGCAAATTCCGAGCAGCTGGCGCGTCATTCTTCTCATTCTTTTTGCCATTATCTAGCCGAAATCCAACTCCTCGTACGGCGGTAAAGAGACCTGGTCCGCCGGCACGTCGAATCTTCAACCGAAGTCGAGAAATATGCGAATTGATAATGTGGTCACTTCCTGGGCCGTATGGAACTCCAATAATCTCTAACATCGCCATTCGATTAAAAACGCGGTAAGGCGATTTAATAAATGCCTCGAGAAGTCGAAACTCGGAAGTGGATATTGCTACTTCAAGATCATCCACAAAGAACTGGTAGGAAGTGAGATTCACTTTGAGATTCTCATGTACCGAAAGATCGCTATTTGGATTGATCGCAGATCGCAAACGAGAGCGGCTGAGCTGTTGCGCAGCCCGCGAATTCACAATCGCCTTGGATATCGGTCGCACCATGTAGTCGTTGGCGCCAGAGTCAATACAGGCATATTCGGTGATGATGGATTTTCGATCTGTTATCGCCAGAATCGGCACATTTGACTGGTTTCGTACCCATTCGCAAAAATCTAAATCCTTAGGGGAGGAAATTTGGATGAAGACCAACTCCGGTTGCGTCTGAAGGAACTTCTTCATGGCCTCGTCCAAGCCGGAAACAAAGATTGTTTTTTGCCCTAAGCCATTGAGCGAAGTCCGACAAGCCCCGAGTGAACCCAAAGCTTCCTCGACCACCAAGATGGTCACCGAATCATTTCTAGTTGCGGTCATTTCGATGCAACCATGACATTCATTAACCAACGCAAACATAAACTTCTCCACTTCGTCCCTTAAGTGAGTCCTGCGATATCCCAGAAGATTGATTAGACCTTCGTGCGGTTTAGTATACACAATGTATAGGTTTGCGAGGTAATTGCGAGAATTGAGACCTAGAGTTTAGGGATGAAGTCTACTGAGCAGCTCAATCTGGCGGAAATTCGTCCCGCACGGAAGAAAATCGACCTCTTTTACCCGATCCTTTTCGTCGTTTTGGTGCTTCCCGCGGCTTTTCACCTCATATTTGGACTCTCCTTCGCCCCGGTGCTCTCAAATTCGATGAAACCGGTCTACTCCGCAGGCGACCTCTTGATCACAAAATCCACCTTTGCCGCAGATATCAAGGTCGGTCAAATCGTCGTCCTCCCCGACCTGGTTCAAAATGTCAACTATTCGCACCGAGTTTCGGAGGTTTCGGTTCATGGCGTACAGGTCACCTTTACCACAAAAGGCGATGCCAATCCGAGCGCCGATGAGCATCCAGTAACTATTTCGCAAGTGACAAAAGTGCCTCTGGTTGTTGGGCATATGAAAACTTTGGGTTGGCCAATCGTTTTTTATTTGCACCACAACCGCCCCGGACTTGGTTTGTTCTTATTGGGTCTCGCCGTTCTTTTAGGAGTGGCTCGATTTCTCATCATTCAATGGGGAAGTAGGAAAAACTCATGACAATGACTGCACATCGCCTCCAACCAACATCGGAAGTGGTAGCCAAGAAGATTAGCTGGGTCAACGTTCTTGGAACACTGATCTTCTCCACACTTCTGATTCCAGTAATTTTGCATGTCTTCTTCAATACTTCGTTTTCCCCGGTGGTAAGTACAAGTATGGAACCTGAATATTCCATGGGTTCCTTAGTCTTCACCAAAGAGACGGTCGCATCCCAAATTCATTTGGGCGACATAGTGATCTTGCGAGAAGCAACAACACACAAACTTTTTGGTCACTCGGTAGCAAAAATCACACAATCTAATGGCTTGCTACAAATGAATACTAAAGGCCGAGAAAACTTGAAATTAGATCCGGGATTTATCCAAATCTCCCCAGATTCAACGTTGCCTCGAGTCACGGGTTCATTGCCATATGCCGGAACTTTTATTGCCTTTCTCTCCTCCAAGACCGGCAAACTCCTGAGCGGTTTCGCACTTCTTCTATCAGCAGTTCTCTACATCATTCGTTTTTGGCATAGAAGGTTGACTCTAAAGCACATGCAGGAATCCACTACAGAACAAGGGACAAGTAATGAAAATTAGAAGTTCAAAATCCATGACCCCGAAAGTACTTTCCAATGGTGTTCGCCCACTGGTTGCAACACATGGGGGTTCAGTCTTCTTTCAAATTGGCGTCTTGGTTACGGCCGTCATTGGTGGAGTATCGCTCGTGAGTTCTTCTGTTTTTGCATCTTTGGACGCAACAGCCATCAATAACTCTGCCCAGGGAATCAATACACATACCTTGGAATTAAGTCTTGCTAATAATGGCCAAGGTTTTACCGATATTTTGAACAAACTGATCCCTGGCGATATCGTCAATCGCTACGTCACGCTCAATCAAGCTGGCTCCGCTGATGGAAGTGCTTTGACCCTTCAAGCTGTGGATAGCAACACCAGTGATTTAACCAATGGCAATAACGCCAGTAGCCGAGGGTTGCAGGTTGCTGTTGATGAGTGCGTGGGCGGTACTTGGACACCAGCGACTGGCGTTTGTACTGGCGGCACTTCAACCTCGCTGTTTGCGTACAAACCATTTAATTCGGTTGGAAACCTTGCAAGTTCAGGAACTCCACTTTCGGTCTCTTCTTTGACTTCAGGTACGTCGCTTTCCTTACGTATCTCGATCAAATACGAAGGTACCGAAACATCCACTAACGCAGTTTTACCTTCTAACACGATTCAGGGACAAGCCGCACTCGTGACTTGGACCTTCCGTGAAAATCAAGTAACAGCAGCAGCACCTTCTAACGCGTAAGCCCTACACGTAAGAAGAAAAAACCAACGACAAAAGATGAGAGATGGGAAAAAAGAAATGAAGTTAGGAAAACTTTTGACGGGAAGTACTCGTTCAAAAACTGTAAAGATTGCGATTGTCGCCGTTGCTACAGTAGGAGGAATCTCCCTTGTTAGTTCTTCAGTGTTTGCCTCGCTCAATGCAACGGCTAACAACACCGAAGTACAGAGCATCAATGGCGGAAAGTTGACTATCGCCTTGAGCTCAACCGGCAACGGAATTGGAAATACCGGTTCAGGAATCCTGAACATGGGCAACTTCCAACCTGGAGATACTCAGTATCGATTGGTCGATTTGAACCAGAACTCCGGTTCAAGCGCAGTCGCAGCTGATCCACTAAGCACACGTATCGATGTTCGCAATAGTTCAACCGATGCACATTCAGCGCTCAACAGCGTTCTTGAAATTGGTATTGATGAGTGCACCAGCGGTACTTGGTCATATGTTGCCAACGCACCTGTTTGTGCTGGCGGAACAGTCGTTCACGTCCTCAGCACTTCTCCTGGTGGATCACTTCAATCTGCAATCGCTGCAACTAGCCAAGGTTGGACTTCAGATTACTTATCTTCAGCCCAGCTGGCTAATGAAGCCAACGTTGCATTCGACACCGCACCAACGCTAGATGCCACTTCTGGTATCGATGCTAACGCGATGTCGATCCACTATTTGGACTCAACAACTACTCCAAACCTTGTTCCACCACACATCCACTTGACCAATATCGGTGCCGGCCAGACCGCTCACCTTTTGGTGAAGTTCTACATTCCTGCTAACTACTACGAAGTTACTTCAAACGGAACTCCGTCACACCGTTTGTCCGACATCGTTTCTAGTTCTTCTTATTCCACCATTCAAGATAAGACAGCGAACTTGACCTTCACGTTCTCTGAAAATCAACTTGCTGGAAGCACAACAACTAACTAATAACTAAATAGGCACCATCTCTCGTCGCTCGGATGGGGACCTGAATAGGTCTCCATCCGAAGGAGGGAGAGAAAAATTTCTCCACAGCAATTCACTATATAAACCAATCACCTCAATGAAATGGGACACAATCATGAAACTCAGTTTGCTCACGGCAAAAAATGCAAAATCTAAAACAGTGAAGATTTCCATCCTGGCAATTGCTGCCATCGGCGGAGTCTCGCTTATAAGCTCGAACGTCTTCGCATCACTTAATGCCACGGCCTTCAACACTTCGGCCCAAAATGTCTCAGTCGGTACCTTGAAGCTCACTCAAGCGGGAGTTGGTAATGGTTTCACCACGGCAATTGGACCAATCCAACCTGGCGACACTCAGAATCGCTACATCGATGTAACCAACGGTGGATCCTTGGCTGGATCCTCAATGACACTTCAGATTGCTGATGCTCAAGCAGCTGCAACCATCACCGGCGCTACTGCAACCGGCGGAACTGCAACTTTCACCGCGGTTAACTCTTTCGTCGTTGGACAAACCGTCACAATTGCTTCTGTTACTGGCGGTTCTTACAACAAGGCCAATGTAACCGTTGCCAGTGCATCCGGAACTCAGTTCACTGTCGTAGATTCAGCGTTGACCGGTACTTATACCTCTGGTGGAACTGCAACTCCGCTTGGAACTTTGACTTCTGACGCAACAAACGGACTTCAAGTAACAGTTTCTTCCTGTACAGGTGGAACCTGGACTGCTGCCACTGGCGTCTGTTCCGGTACCACTAACTCCGTTCTTGCCGGTACCGCTGCATCAGTTTTGAAGGCAAGCGCCCAAACCCTGACCGCTGCAAACTTGGCACTTACTGCTGGTGGAGTTTCGCGCTTGAAGATCTCCATGAACCTTCCAAGCACATTGGCAGAAACAACCATCAATGGCGTTCTACCTGCAACCACACTTCAGGGTGCAACTGGTTCAATCACTTGGACCTTCACTGAGGCTCAAGTAACTGGTGCAACAACTAATAGCTAATCCCTGATCTGCAAGTTCACAGGGATATGGACTTGTGTGTGTCCCACGTAAGAAGTTGCTGACGGCGCTATTAGCGCCGTCAACAACTCTTGGGACCGTCGGGTAAAAAAGACTCCAACGTGAGTCAAGTAATTGCACATAATGCTTCATCATTGAAGGGGACACCTAAATGAAATTTGTTAAAAGTTCGAAAGAAGAATTAAAGGGCGCAACTAAATTCCTAAAATTCTTCGCAATGACCATGGCAATTATTGGTGGCATATCGATGGTGAGTTCTGCAGTTTTCGCTGGCGTATCGGCAAGGGCTTTTAATACCACTGCCCAAAGTTTTACCTCTGGCACCTTGAGTTTGACCGAAACTAACCAGGCAACAACCGGAACCACCAACGGATTTTCTAGCAGCTTTGCAGTGACAAACGTGGCTCCAGGCGATGTCGTCAATAGATATTTCACTCTCACCAACGGCGGAAACCTAGCCGCCGCATCCATGACTGCCCAGATTGCCGATACGGGAACCATTTCCAATACAGTCACCGCGGCTTCTGCAACGGGCGGAACAGTTACCTATACATATACACCAGTGGATTCTTCGGATTATCTAAAAGTTGGCGAAATCGTGACGATCACTGGATTGAGTACCGCTGCTTTCAACCTTGCAGCTGTAGCGGTTGCTTCTGCGACCTCAACTCAATTTACTGTCACAAACGCAGCAACAGGAACTGCAGTTACTGGTGCAACTGGAACTGCCACGGTTCAAGATCGCCTCATTTCTGATGCGACCAATGGATTGCAATTCACCTTGTCGAACTGTTCGGTTGAATGGTCCAATACCGGTACCTGTCCAACTGCCACAGTGACTGCTGCGTCTGGTACTGGTTCGGTAGTTACCTACACTGCAGCCAATACTTATGTTGCCGGCGATCAAGTATCTGTCACCGGATTATCTGGAGCGGTTACTATCACTGCAATATCTGGTTCAGGTACAGTCGTCACTTACTCAACCACAAACACGACCGGACTTTCGGCGGGACAGAGCATTACGATTTCAGGTGCGACGACTGCTGGATATAACGGTGCAAAAACTATTCTTGCAGTGAATGCGGGTGTTAGTTTTACAGTTACCAATGCGACAACTGGTGCAACTTCTACGGCGACGGGTACGTACACTTCAGGTTTCAACTTGTCTAACTTAACGGTTGCCACTGCTTCGAGCACACAATTTACAGTGAACAACACCACGGTAGATCGCGCGGTTTCTGTAGCATCTGGAACTTCGACACCAGTGATTAATGGTGTAACCATCATGGCATCCGTAGCAGGTCCGACATTGCAATCGACAGCTCAGACTTTGACAGCGGCAAGTTTGAACCTCATTCCTGGCGGCGTCAACCATATTAAAGTGAATATGACCTTGCCTGCTGGAAGCGAAGTTGTCACAAACGGAGTGTGGCCAACGGGAACAGTCCAAGGACAGACTGCGCTTTTGACGCTTTCCTTTATTGAGCAATTGCGTACCAACACGACCACCAATAGTTAATTCAGTTTGAGAAAAAGAAATGGCGTCAATGAAGGAGGGAATGATGAATAGCGGTAATCGACGTTTGCGTCGCACCGCCATTCTCGTTGCCCTCCTCACTGGCGTGCCCATGGCGGTGGTCCATGCGGGACCGACAGCGCGTGCTCTGAATGTCACCAAACAGAACGTCACAAGTGGAACCTACGAACTGACGGCGGTTGCCACATCTAGTTCGCCAGATACTCACGCCAGCTATACCTTGATAGTCGCATCCAATGCAATTGGGTATTACGCCATCAGGAATTTTGGCACCTTGTCTGTAAACAGTTTTAGCCTTATCGGATCGACTTCCACCGCGATGCGGTACTGCATGAACCAAGCTTTTCAGAGCGGTAGTCAGACCCGGTGCGCAGATGGCAGCTATTCTCCAAGAATCACGATTGGTGCCTATCCGACTCAAACGACAATGGCTACGGCCCTGGCCCCGGGTGGATATTTAACTCTTTCGGAAACATCCACCTCCAGCGTTAACGACGTCATTACTATTGCCGTCTCGCGGGCTCAAATCGTGACGAACGGTACAAGGAACTCTTAAGTAGGCGGCTAAGTCGAGAAAAGTCACGATTATCTGACATCTATATTCTTTATGTCATAAACATTGCGTTTACCTCACAAAAGAGTAACAATTGAGCCATGGGTCTGAAGGAAGTCCTTCAAACAAGTCGTACATACCTCCTTGCCATTCTTACTTTCTCAGTGCTCTTAGTTTCAATCTTGATCCATTCGGTTTTAGGGATTTCGCTTTCTCCCATCCTTTCTGGATCCATGAAGCCACTTTTCAATGTCGGAGACCTCCTTATTACGCAAGATGTTCCTGCGCACCAATTGAAGGTTGGGGATGTCGTGGTCTTGCGAAATGGCCAGGACTACACCTTATTTGCACATCGAATTATTCGGATCTCAGAGATAAATGGCACGGTATTTATTCAAACCAAGGGTGATGCTAACCCAACGGAGGATCAAGGAACGCTCCGGGTTGCCGCTTTTCAGACCATGCCAAGAGGTTTTGGTCGCTTGCCATGGGCTGGATCCCTGCTAGACACTATCTCGCGAAACAGAATTGCGCTCTTCGCGGACTTTGGTTTACTTGCGCTAGCAAGTTTGGGGCTCAATCGATTCTTTTACTTTCTGGGCCATCGACGTAAATCGAACTCGAAAATAGCAGCTGCACCTGCCGCTGAAACTACAATGAGAGAAAAGGTCAAAGTTTAGTTTCTCTCATATCGTGAGATAACACCTAGGGTTTCGAGACCTTACCGCAAAGTAACTTCCGTATCTTCGGCTCGTGAGTTCCATACCGCCAGTTCAATCCTCGGGCAACGCCCCGTTGGCAGGACCGGTCATGCCTGCTCGCACCAGAGGTCGGTAGCTATTTAGCGCTGTATTTCTAGCGCTGCTCTTTGTGCCGGTTCTTCTTCACTCATTACTCGGAATAGCAATTTCGCCAGTTCTGAGTGGATCAATGAAACCAGTCTTCAATCCGGGTGATGCTCTCATTACAAAAGAGACCAAAGCGCAAGACCTTCGTGTGGGAGACATTGTGGTGTTGCGGAATGCATCTGACTATTCGCTCTTTTCCCACCGGATCACTTCGATTAAAAATATAGATTTTCAAATCGTTATTAACACCAAAGGCGATAACAACCCGGTAGTTGACGCAGGCGCCGTCAAGGTAAATCCGCTTCAATTAATTCCTAGGGAGATTGGCCATGTGCCATTCCTTGGCCGCGAAGTTGTCTTCTTTACTTCCAATAAAGGGCGATTAGTCAGTTATGTGATGATTGCACTGGCCGTGCTCTTAAGCATTGGTAGGTACTTTGGCCGAAAGACATTAGCCAAACATCACGCGCTCAATCTTCACATGCCACATCTACACCATGATATTCAGGCACCGTCATCGGGGACTGAAGTACTTCCAACTGGAACCAGTATCACTTCGACTGATTCCAACCTAGATCAATCAGATCCAGGAATATCTAGCAATGCAGCCACGGACTATAAAGGGGACAATGTATGAAATTCGGAATCGGTCCAGCCATTGCTGGAAAACTAACATCACAGGTTGCGATGGTTGCGATCCTTGCAACTGCAACGGTCGGTGGAGTTTCAATCATCAG
>JBAXSZ010000036.1:0-17204 GCA_037130455.1 Actinomycetes bacterium
TGAGTGCGCCCGGAGGGACTCGAACCCCCAACCTTCTGATCCGAAGTCAGAAGCTCTATCCGTTGAGCTACGGACGCAATGTGGGTAAGCCTAACAAGAAAAATCAAAGAAGCCGAACCAGTGCTAGGGCAGGCTCTTTCGTTGGGATTTAAGGAGGTCATTTTCATTCTGAAGTTCGTCGCATTTACTTTCCAGCGCGACCAAATCGATAAGCAAGTCAGTAGCCCTGGCATATACATAATTCAATTGATTACTTGTCGCTAGGGCTACTTCTTGTTGAAAATTTACCTCTGCCTCTTCTTTGGAAAACCTATCAAACCAAATCTTCAATTCTGCCGCCCGTTCGGCAAGACCAACGGATTCTCTTTCAATTGATGTCGGCAGCTGAATTGCCGTCATTTCCGGGTGTGTTGCAGCTTTTAGACCTGGGAGACGGAAAAACTTTTTCCACATAAAATGGTCAGTCCACTCGTTGCCAGCCGGGCTTTCCCAACCCACCGGCAACTCTGAGTAAGTACTCTTTCTGTGCGCAGTTCCTGTCAGACTGACCGCATTTCTATGGGGCTCTCTTAAGTGCCATTCGATAAATTCTGGTTTTGATAGGTCAGTTGGAAAAATGTGAATTGACTGATCCACATGAATGTAACCGTTGCGAGATTGGACAAAATCCTTCGTCTCCAAAAGCTGCAATAAGTTGCTTAGATGGGAGCGTAAAAGTAAATCATCATCGCATAAATAGAAAATGTTTTCTGATTTACTTTCTCGAATTACCGCATCCCTGTAGGTATCACCATGATGAGGGCCTTTGGGCAAATCCAGAAAAGTAATTCGGCTATCGGACTTCTCGCATTCGCGCGCTACCTGACGAAGTTCATCCGTGACACCATCACCGATAATCACAACTTCGAAATCTTGCTCATATTGCCGTTGCACACTTGCGATTGTCATGGGTAAAGTCGAGGCATGATCGTGCGTCGGAATAATTACTGTGGCTTTAGGCATGTCGTACTATTTTCTGGCTTCATAGGAACGGTCGCTGAAAACAAGAATGGTTGAACCTTTTTCAAGAAGTGTATATTTTACAAAACTGGTTGCATCCATATAGAAACTTTCTCCAGAAGAATTTAATTGAACTTCATTTTTTGTGCCATCCGACAAAGTTACTTCGAAGGAAACGCTTCCGTTAACTAGAATCACATATTCGTTGGATCCCGTGATGTGGTTACCGCGTTCCTGTTCATCTTGCGATGCAGTTACAGTGAATGCTCTGACCGGAGTCCATGGCATCTTCTGAAAATCCACCGCTATTAATTCGTCGCGCACTTGAAGTTCTTGAAACTCCATCAGTTATCCGATCTCTTTACCTAAAACTTTGATAACGAAATCTACTTCTGTTTTAGTGATTGTGGGGAAGCAAGGAAGGGAAATAATCCGCTGGGAAAGATATCGAGCATTCGGCAGATCCTTGTTTCCAACTGCAACTACTCCTTTCATTTCGTTATTTAAATAGGGATAGTGAACATCCACCCCAATTCCAGCGCGGGAAAGATTTTCAGCAATTCCATCTCGATCCTCCAAAACCATTACAGCATGGTGAACCACAAATCCAGAATCATTACTTCCGAGGAATCTGTAATCTGGAAATGCTTGGACATACCTATAGAAGACTTCTTTGCGCTTTTTATTGTTGCTATCGAGAAAAGGAAAACGGGCGCTAAGAATTGCTGCCTGGACTGTGTCCATTCGTGAATTCATAGCCTTCGGTCTCGACAAGTGATACCTGGGATTCCATCCGTATTGCTTTATCTCTCTTACATTGGCGGCCAGATCTGGCGAAGCCGTCACCACTGCGCCGGCATCTCCCAATGCCGCTAAATTCTTGGTTGGATAGAAACTGAAGGTTGCGGCGTCGCCAAAGCTCCCTGCTTTCTTTCCGTCATATTCTGCCCCGATAGCTTGGGCGCAATCCTCAATAACTTTTATGCCTAGGTTTTTCGCCCAATCGACAATTGCCTCAATATCGGCCATTTGGCCGTGTAAATGAGTAACAATCAAGGCGCTCACCCGAGCAAGCAGCTTCTGTGGAATAGTGGCTAAAGATTCGATCGAAATAAGCCCCTGGGTGTCTACATCCACCACCAAAGGAACGAGCCCAGATTCTTGAACCGCAAGCACCGAAAACCCACCATCATTTGGTGGCGTAATTACCCAACTCTCGGCAGGAAGTTCAAGGGCTAGAAGAGCTAGAACCAATGAATCCTGGCCGCAACCAGTACTTACGGCGCTAAGTTCGGGACCCAGAAAAGCTGCCAGTTCATTTTCGAAATTAGCGACCTCCGCGCCACCGATATAAATCCCGCTGGCTAGAACTGAGGCAATCGCACTTTGAATGCTTTCCCACTCGGCCGGATCAATCCGACCTGGAAGAGCCGAAGCCACCGATATTAGTTCGCTCACGAAAGGAGCGCTTTAAATTCGCTGGCGGGCATTACTTCTCTATTCAACGTGGCTGCCATTGCATGAACTCTGGAAACCAAATCTGCATTTTTGGCCAGTTTCTTTTTTGAACGGTCAAGATAAATACTGTCTTCGATTCCCGTTCTAACGCCACCGCCGCTTGCAAGAGAAAGTGCATGTGCCTGTGCCTGAAAATCTCCAATTCCCGCTCCCGACCAAATCGCCCCACTTGGCAGACCAGAAATCATTGCCGCGATTTCAATGGGTCTGGTTTGGGCGCCATAAATATTGCCAAAGAAAAGATTCGCTACAACTGCTCCAGGAAGTAATCCTTCCTTTTTGAGCACAGAAACCGCATTAACCATTCCCAAATCAAATAGCTCCAGCTCAGGGGTTATTCCTCGCTCCAACATGATTCTTGCTAATTGCCGAACAGTATCGGGTGAATTTACTGAAGCGCCGGAAATAAAATTGAGGGAAGAAGTAGTGAGTGAAGCCAAATCTGGCTTTAGATCTCCCATCAATGCCAAACAGTCGCCACGCTTTTCAAGATCACTCCAGTTTCTACCGCTGGTGCTGACATTTATCGGAAGCAATGGAGCGAATTCGCGGATTCCATAAATAATTTCGGAATAGACATCTTTGTCCCAAGTGGGCGCGCCAGATTTATCTCGGGCATGTAGGTGCACTGAGGTGATCCCGATTTCATAGCATGCTTTTACATCAGCGATAATCTCTTCGGGAGTTATGGGAACAAATGGTGTGATTGCTTTCGTTGGGACCATTCCTGTGGGAGCTAGAACCAAAGGAAATTTACAATCTAGTGCCATGGGCATTGTTGATATTCCGCCATTTCTTCATTCATCTTTAAGAACTTTGCGGGATTGCCCACAACTACTTCACCAGCTGCGACATCTTTAGTCACTACTGCTCCGGCTCCAACAATTGCGAAATCTGCTATACGCACCTTCGGCATAATAACTGCACCAGCGCCGATAAATACTGCCTGCCCTATCACAACATGTCCGCCAAAGATCGCTCCCGGACCGATTGAAGAAAATTGACCTATCAAGCAATCGTGCCCAATGGATGCAGTTCGATTGATATTAACACCGCAAGATACCTCTGAATGAGAACCAATGGTTACCGAAGCATTTACATAGACTCCGTGAGAAATTTTTACTGTTGAGGCGATAACGGCCGTTGGATCAATCACGGTAGCTATATTGAGAAAACCTAATTGGAATGCCGCTGTGGCACAGCTATTTCTTGCCTTGGGCGAAGATGGTCCAAAAACAATGGGGGTGTTGAGATCTGTTTCAGTTACCAAATTTGGTAAACGTCTATCTGCATTGCCTAAATTATCGATGCAACGGATTTCTTGATTAGTTCGCTTCAGTGATTCCACTATTTCCCAGACATAAGGAGTCGCCACTCCAAAAATGCCAGTAGTCATAGGCGTCAATATAAATCAGAATCCTCTCAAACAGGAATTTACTTTCATGCCTGGTCAGGATTTATGACTGTTGCAGACCGTTAGAGTAATGACTGCACCAAGGGAACCACTGCCGAACCGTATAACTCAATCGAATTCATTAGAGCGCTGTGAGGGGTAGTTCCTGAGGCATACTTTAAGTCGAACCTTTGAGCGCCAACCGCCGTCACCGCTTTAGCAATCTTGCGAGCTACAGTTTCCGGACTGCCAACATAGAGCGAACCATGAACGATTTCGCCTAGATATTGTTGTGGCGTGAGTGGACCCCAACCCCGTTCGCGGCCGATTCGGGAATGCATTGCCTGGTAATGAGGCCAATATTCATTTTGTGCTTTTTCGTCGGTAGCCGCAACGTGCCCCGGCGAATGAATCGAAATAGGTAATTGTTCCTGGCCAAACTCCATCAGTGAAGTTCGGTATAAGTCAGCAAATGGTGCGAATCGTGCTGGATCTCCTCCGATAATGGCCAATGCTAATTGCGCACCGACTCGAGCTGCCCGAATTACCGACTCTGGTGTACCGCCGACGCCTACTCGAAGGGGAATCCGTCCCTTTTCCGTCTTTGGATACACCTGTTGATTTACCAGAGGCGAGCGCATACTCCCTTTCCAAGTAACCGCTTCTTCGGAAAGAAGTTCCACCAAGAGATCTAACTTTTCTTCGAAGAGCAATCCATAATTTCCTAGATCAAATCCAAAAAGCGGAAATGACTCAATAAAGGATCCACGGCCGGCGGTAATTTCAGCACGCCCATTACTCAGCGCATCAACAGTGGCAAATCGTTGGTAGACACGTACCGGGTCATCACTGGAGAGCACTGTTACGCCCGTACCCAAAATTATATTTTTCGTAACTGTTGCGATACCAGCTAGAACTGTGTCAGGAGCGCTTACTGCGAAATCTGCGCGGTGGTGTTCACCCACATTGAAGCCATATATTCCCAGCTCATCAGCTAATTTGGCTTGATCCACTATGTTCCGGATGACTTGTGCCGTAGAAATTGGCTGGCCAGCATCATCAACGGTCACATCACCAAAGGTGTCCAAACCAAACTTTAAACCGCCGAATTCGCTCATACTTAATCTTAAACGAGTTTGCCTGCGGGGCATTGCGCTCCTAACGCAGCGAATCTCCCGCCGTTCGCGAAAGTGGAATAAGCCCAATAAAGGAAATAACCATAAGCGCCACGGCGATGAGAAAGGCGACCTTGAACTCCTGGGCTGGTGCGAAGAATGAGCCACCTAATTTCAAGGAAACCACAGCTAGGGCTACGCCAAAACTAGTGGTGAGCTGCCCAATCATGCTGTAGAGCGTATTTGCATGAGGCAGCATTTCGGATTCAATGTCAGCAAATGTCAGCGTTGCGTACAAAGTCATACCTAAAGATCTGATGCTGCCACAGGCGACCAATAGCGCTCCGACCCAAAAAATCGGAGTTCTTGCGCCTATAAGGACGATGCCGAAAATGGCCAGCGCTGACAAAATAGTGGTCGCAATCAATAACGGACGGAATCTAAATCGGCGCATCAATGGCTTAGTTGCAACCTTGAATCCTAAATTGCCAATCATGTAAAAGAACAAGATTGCCCCCGAACGGCTAGCGCTCCAATGAAACTTATCTTGGAAAAGTAGTGGTAATAGAAAGGGTGCGAAGCTGTGCGCGACTCGGTAAATAGTTCCGGTTCCATTTGACGTTCGAAAGGTGTGGATTTTTAATGCGGCAAGATCAACAAGTGGTTCACTCGATCTAATGAGATGTCGAATAGTTGGCAAGGCAGAAAGAATTCCAAGTAAAAATAGTGAAGTAGCTAGTGGCACATTTACTTTAGCTAGGCCCACCTGTGCAGCTGCAAATACGAGTGAGGTCAAGGAGATCGTCAGCCCAATAAAACCGAACCAATCCAGTTTCGAAGCTTGACCTGGTCCAATCCGCGGAATGATCTTGTATCCGACAATTAGGGCAACTATTCCTATGGGTAAATTGATGATGAAAATCCAGTGCCAAGAGGTATTCGAAACAATAAGTCCACCAATGACTGGGGCGATTACCGGGGCGGTTAGGCCGGGCCAGACCAGATAGGAAACAGCCCGAACCATCTCCGACTTTGTCGTTGATTGAAAAACCACCAACCTACCCACGGGGACCATCGCCGAAGCACCGACCCCTTGCAAGATTCGCATAAGGGTCAATTCGGTCAAATTTGTACTGGCGGCACAGAGCAGTGAGGCCACCACAAAATCCAGAACGCTGGAAAAAAGGACCGGTCGAACTCCGTATTTTTCCACCAACCACGCCGCCACTGGAATAAAACTAACCACACTCACGATGTAGGCGGTGACACAGATGCCGAGTTGGGAAGAGAGGATATGAAACGAGCGAGCAATCGTCGGAGCCGCGGTCGGAAGGATCGCCCCATCTAAATTTTCCATGAAAGCTAACCCCGCGACCAAAAATGCAACTGGTCCGATCGTTAGGCGTTCTGGTCGTTGTGCCAAGGGCTCCTACTTATTAAATATTGAGTTCACTTATCACTAGCCACTTCAAGAAAGCAGATTAACTTAAAATTACCGCCAACAAGTGATTCTGCCAGAGTTAGTGCTGGCTCTTTCTTTTTCACTATTTAAGCATTCAGGCAGGTACTAAGTTTCCCAAGACAACAGCAGATTCAGCGTCCTAATATTGAGGTAGAGATGAAACGCATCCAAGTAATAATTCCCATTGTCATGTCTCTTACTCTTATGGCTTTCCTCCCAGGGCTAGCAAAAGCAAGTTCGAAGACAAAGACTTTCGACGGAAATATCATCATCGCCGATGAAGGAAATGATCGTTTAGTTCTTATAGATAACACTGGCAGGGTTAAATGGACCTTTCCGGATAAGGGCGATTTATTGCCAGGGCAGACATTCAAGACTCCAGATGATGTTTTCTTCTCTCCCGATGGTCAGCAACTGATAGTTACGGAATCCGAGCATCAACTAATAAGTATCGTCGATATCGCAACGCGCAAGATCACTTATCAATATGGAGTAGCCGATAAAGGATCCTCAAAAGCTGGGAGCTTGCACAATCCCGATGATGCGATGATGTTGGCTGATGGGCGCATAGTGATCGCAGACATTGCTAACTGCCGAATCCTTTTCCTAGATCCGGCGACTTCCAAAACGACTCAATATGGCAAAACCGGATCCTGTTACCACCAACCACCGAAGCGATATGGCAGCCCAAATGGCGCTTTCCCCATGGCTAATGGAAATTTATTGGTAACTGAAATTAATGGGGATTGGATTGACGAAGTAACTTTGGGCGGAAAAGTTCTTAGCTCCATTCATGCCCCAGGGGTTTATTACCCATCAGATACAAATGAAATTACTCCTGACAAATATCTCACCGTGGACTTCGTTAAGAATGGTCAGATTGTCATTTTTGATTCCCATGGAAAATTACTCTGGAAATTCAAACCAAAGGGTGCTTTGGCGCTGGACCATCCTTCACTTGCACTTCCGCTACCCGATGGAAAGGTAATTGCCACCGACGATGCCAACCACCGAATCATCATCGTTGACCCAGCCACAAGTTCCATCATCTGGCAGTACGGTCATATCAAACACGCAGGGAAAATTGCAGGTTACCTAAATAATCCTGATGGCTTAGATCCAGTTCCAGACAATTCACCACTCTCGACTCTCTAAAGGACTTTATCCAATGGAATTTAAAACAATAATCGAGCCATTTCGGATTCATTCGGTCGCACCCATTCAGATGACTACCGCTGTAGATCGAGAGCGATACATCGAAGAAGTTGGGTACAACCTCTTCTCGCTGCAATCTGACAATGTTCTGATCGATCTGCTTACAGATTCTGGCACCGGAGCCATGAGTCGAAACCAATGGGCTGCTATTCAACATGGTGATGAGTCCTATGCTGGTTCACCTTCATGGGAAATTTTTCGCGATGCGGTTCAAAACCTCTTTCCATTTAAGCACATTATTCCTACCCACCAGGGTCGAGCGGCCGAAAAAATACTTTTCACTGCGGTGGGCGGGAAAGGAAAATTTATCCCAAATAACACTCACTTCGATACGACGCGAGCGAATGTTGAATATAGCGGCGCTGAAGCTTTTGACTTCGTTATCGCCGAGGGTAAAGACGCTGCCAATGTGCATCCGTTCAAAGGAAACATGGACGTTCTCGCTTTGGAAAAGTTCATTCTAGAAAAGGGCGTTGAAAATATCCCAGTTGTGATGATGACAATCACAAATAATTCTGGAGGTGGCCAGCCTGTTTCTCTAGAAAACTTGCGTGCTGTAAGTGCCATCTGCAAGAAATATGGTTTGCCGCTCTTCTTAGATGCCTGCCGATTCGCAGAGAATGCCTGGTTTATTAGAGAGCGCGAACCCGGCCAACAAGATCGTGACGTGGCCGATATCGTTCGCGAAATTGCCTCACTTGCCGATGGCATGACCATGAGCGCGAAGAAAGATCCGTTGGGTAATATCGGCGGCTGGCTTGCGTTAAATAATGATGAACTTGCGGCCGTATGTCGAAATCTACTCATTCTTACTGAGGGGTTTCCTACCTACGGAGGTTTGGCCGGGCGTGACCTTGAGGCGCTGGCGGTTGGACTGACCGAGATTGTTTCCCATGATTATCTTAAGTATCGAATCCAATCTACGGCCTACTTGGGAAATGCTCTCTTGACAGGCGGAATTCCGGTTGTTCAACCTATTGGCGGGCATGCGGTTTACATAGACGCTAAGGCGTTACTGCCGCATATTCCAGCGTTGGAATATCCTGGTCAGGCTTTGGCGATTGAACTCTACAAAGTTGGTGGAATTCGCGGCTGCGAAATCGGCACCGTGATGTTTGGCCGAAAGCCGGATGGTTCAGAAGTCCCATCAGCGATGGAGCTGGTTCGCCTGGCGATTCCTCGTCGTACCTACACGCAAAGTCATATCGACTATGTGATCGAAGTCTGTTTAGCAGTGAAAGAGAAGGCCTCGCAGTTGTCTGGCTACAGAATTGTGCAAGAGCCTGCTGCACTTCGCCACTTTACTGCGACCTTTGAACCAATCTAATCCGGCACTTACTAGTGTGATGTTGTGGCGGAATTTTGAAGTAATCGAAAAAGGTATGTTGATTGATATTCCTCTTCCTTGAGTCTTTCATGCCCGCCGCGCAAGCCAAATAATCGGCCCTTCCAAAGCAAGTAGCCAATCGCAATGATGTTGACAATAAGCGCGGAAATTTTGGTGATGGTGGCATGGTGAAAGATTTCGTAAATTTCCAATGGGACAAATAATGAGGTCGCCACGACTGTTAGATATTCTGCCCAGCGTTTGCTAAACCAGAGGCCTAAGCCCTCCACTAACTCAATGAGACCGTAGATTGTTAAGAAGAAGGCTAACCATCGATAAGAAGAGGGAGAACGATGGAGAATAAGTTGGAGTTTGATAATTACCCGGTGAAGAATTGAATCCACCCCAAGTTGAGAAGCAAGAGCTTTGGAATTATTAGAGAGCCTTCCCAGATAGGCAATAACCGGGTTAGAAGATGTACTCAATTTTAAGGTTAAGCCAGCAACAGCAAAAAGTATGACTCCGCGAGCAATCCGCTCAATAGCCAATAATCTAATCAAGGAATGTCTGCGGCCGTGCGACCCAGTTGGAATAAGCGGAAAAGTGGAAACTGGTTGTGAGCTTGGCAGTTGGGTACTAATAAAGTCTTGGCATCGCAGACACTGGATAAAAGTTGGGTAAGGGGAGAGGATTTTCGCTAACTCGGTATTATCTGAAGGCAGGTGTAAGGCGTGGCCAATTTTCGAACACCTGCGAAGTTCAAAGTTGCGAGCACGAAAAAGTTTGATCACTTGAGAATTCAACCACCCATTCGCCACTAATCAAAGAATGAACCCGGCAATAAACATAGACTGTGACTCATATCGAAAGGTGGAATTGCATGTCGATAATCATTAGGCCCGTAACGGAGATGGATAAAACTTTTTGGCTCCCACTCTGGCATGCCTACAACCAATTTTATAAAACAACAATCGGTCCTGAACAGACGGAGTTGACTTGGCAACGCTTATTGAATCCGGACTTCAATATCTTCGGTTTCGTGGCAATGCACGGTGATCACATGGTTGGCATCACCCACTACCTTTATCGACCTTCCACCTGGTCAAAGGGCGATTACTGTTACTTAGAAGACCTTTTTGTGGTGCCAGAGGTCAGGGGTCAGGGCGTTGGTCGGGCGCTTATCGATGAGGTTAAACAAGCAGCAGTAGACGCTGGCGCGGCCAGACTTTATTGGACGACAGCTCCTGATAACGCGACGGCTAGAAAACTGTACGACACCTATGCGCCGGCAAACATGGTTCAGTACCAGATCACAATCGATCCGCTTAACTAAATGGGTGCGGAGCTGCCGCAATTTTTGGAACTCGCATTTTTGCAATGATGCTACCTGGTGACGGGTGGCAATATTGAGCTATTCCTAAATCGCCAGCCACTGATAAAAAGATAAATGCATCTTCCATTGTGAATCCCCATTGATCCACCAGCAATTTTGCTGCTTCTTCGCAAGCACTTTTTAGCGCATCGTCCAAACTGTCCGCACTGATCCCGTGGGTGATCCATGAATCTGCGGTTTCGGTTACTGGCCAGCCACCATGTTTACCTTTAATAAGGTCTACTTTGATTATGGCGCTCCCACCTATTTCAACACCAGTTCCGGAGATTTCTCCATCCCCCATAGATGCATGCATATCTCCTATGGCCAATTTTCCGCCAGGTTGAAAAACTGGAAGATGAATCGTTGCACCAATTCCATTTAGTTGATCGTCCATATTTCCACCATGACGACCAGCAAGGAAGGTTGCGATTTCACCTTCGGCTGGGGCTACGCCAATAACGCCAAACATTGGGCGAACTGGCCAAGAAACTTTTTCATTCATGTGAATGATGCCGTCGATAACTTTGAAAATTCGAGTGACCGGTGACTTTACTTGGTCAATCAACTGACCCCATTCTGGAATACACATTCCAGCGCCTTGAGTGTTTGGCTTAATATCTATAAGTGTTACTGAAAGTGAGTCCCCTGGTTCGGCACCATTGACATGAATGGGGCCTGTAGCACTATTAATTCGTGAAATATCTAGTTTCTCTAATGTGTCAGATTCGCTTTGTACCTGTCCGGTGAAACAATCCCAAGTTTCAATCTCTATCACCGTGCCTGGATCCACAGAGACAACTGCCTCCATATCTGCCGAATAAGCCCAAATGTGTTGGTCTTTACTTATGCGAACCGTTGGAGTTGTCATCTCAACCTTTTCTGTTAGCTAGGCATTTAATATTCGTGGAGCACTACACCTCCGACTAAGGAAAATGCGCCCTTCCAGTAAAAACCTTCTAGATGCTGTAAGACTGGAAGCCTATACAAAGGTGCTTGAACATTCTCTTCGATCCTGCTTGTAACTGGACCAGTCCAACATTCGGTTACGTCAACTTCGTTGAAGTCACGGGCAGTCAATTGGCGAATTCCCCGAGTTCGGTCTATCTGCGGAATTAATTTCAAATTGATGTTCTTAATGAAATTTACCCGTTTGGAAACTTCAGAGATATCGCATGCTTTAGCTTTATAAGGAAGAGTGGCCGTAAAAACCGTGATGCCATTTCGAACCAGAGTACCAACAATCAGATCTTCTCTAGTTTCCAACTGCACTTTGGCAATTCGCTTGGGTTGGCCGTGAAATTCTCGCCCACCAGCCATTGCACGGTCGCTATCAACAAAGAAATAAGGTGAATATGCGCCAGTTACTTTTCCATTTGGACCATCAAATTCCACTTGAACCATCACATTTACTTCTTGGGTATTTGCTCCCATTCCGGCAACATCTCCCCACCGCCCAATCTGAACCATCACAACGTCGCTGATTGGTTTGAGTGGTTCGGGAACCAGTGCGGCGATTGCTTCCGGGTTTGTTCGATACTGTGCCACCAACACTTCCGAATCTTTAAATCGAGCCGGCGGTGGGCCAGTCAACGGATTATCTAGCGGCACCGAATGGGCGTCGTAGGGCGAAGGAATATCGTGAAGGTAGTGAAGTTCGCTCATCTATTTGATCCTTTCCTTACCAATCCAAACTTCCGCCGGGATTCATCGCCAAGTTACCGCCATCCACTGGAAGGGCAATGCCCGTAACCATTGATGCCGCATCTGATGCCAAGAAAAGCACCGGACCGACCATTTCGCCAGGATCGCCTAAGCGGCCCATGGGAATGCCTGATTTAACGCGACTTACCAACTTCGCATGTGCCGGATCGTTCATGAAATTAGTCCAGCCCTGGTTAATGAATTGGCACGGCAAAATGCTATTGACCCGAATGTTGTGTTCAGCCCAGGCAAATGAACAGTCCCGAGTCATCTGAATGACTCCGCCCTTAGCAGCCCCATAAGCCAAACTGCCACGGCCTAGGGCGGTGACACCAGCTATGGAGCCAAAGTTAATAATGCTTCCGCCGTTTCCGGCTTTGATCATTCGCTGTGCGGCAGCTCTGGAGGTAAGGAAGAAGCTCGTCAGATCCGCGGCAATGGTGGCATTCCACTCTTCAACCGGAAACTCCTCCGGCGGATAGCGATTGACCGGAGCCGAAATCGCATTAATCAAAATATTGACGGGGGAAATCTCATCTATCTGGGAAAAGATACTTTCAACCACTGCTTCGGTGCTCAAATCCGCCCCAAAAGCGTGTCCATGACCGCCCTGCGCATTAACTTCGTTGGCAACTCGGGTGGCACTTTCCAAGTTGGTATCGATCACTATTACCCGGGCACCAGCCTGAGAGAGACCCAGGCTGATGGCTCGTCCCAGAGAACCGCCGCCACCAGTAATGACTGCAGTTCGATTAGTGAGATTGAAAAGATCAATGGAATTAGACATGCCGAAAGCATAAGTTGAACCGCTCTCCTGGTCAACAGTTAACAATGTACTTTTTTGGTTTCAACCCTTTACTTCAGCGGGAACCTCAATGCCGGCCTTTATCCGAGGTAGAGTCAATATGTGCTGGCAATCAAATCAAGAATTCTTTCATCAAGGTTTCTGACAGCGTTATTAGTTTACGAAGTGATTCGAATTTCGAATTTCTTACTTTTCTATTTCTACATGGGTTTACGCCACCAAAGTTGGTTGGGAGTTTTCTATCGCTGGGATTCGCAGTGGTACAAATCCATCGCCCAAAATGGTTACGGGCATACGGTTCTTTCGAAGGGAAGAACTCTCACTAACGAAACTTTCTTCCCGCTATTTCCATCTTTGGAGCGGGCGATAACTAGACTCTTTGGATTTTCCTACATTGACAGCGGCATCTTGATCTCAGCGATTTTTGGGCTTGTGGCAGCCGCAATGATTTATAAATCGGTAGAAATCATTTCCTCACCGAAAGCGGCACTAGTTACAGTTCTGCTCTGGGGCTTACTACCAGTCGGCTATGTTCAAATGCTGGCTTATAGCGAAACTCTCTTCACCGCCCTCTGCGCCTTCGCCCTCTATTATTCCTTGAAGAAAAACTTTTTGTTAGCTTCACTTTTTTGCATTCTTGCTGGACTCACAAGGCCCAGTGGACTGGCCATCGCTCTGGCGATATCCATCGGTGTAGTAATGCAATCGCGAAAAAGTTCTAAAATACGGATGCAACTAAAATATTTGCTAGCACTCGTTCTTTCTCCCTTGGGATGGCTTGGATTTCTAATATATCTGGCGTTGAAACATCACGACCCCCTTGCCTATTTTGCGCTTCAAAAAGATTGGAAGAATGGATTTGATTGTGGAAGTGCATTCTTGCAATGGATTTGGCACTACTTCTCCGCTGGAAATCCACTTGCCGGCATTGGGATAGTCATCGCTTCTTCTATTCCATTTTTTCTCTTTCGGGCTTCAATAAAAACGAAACAGCCCATTGAATTCCTAGTTTTCTCGGGATTTCTCATTTTTATTTCTTTCACAACTCAAGGTTATTTCGGATCCAAACCACGATACTTAATGCCCGCCTATCCGCTATTAATCCCATTGAGTACCTGGCTTGTAGGAACATCGCGGTTCAAGCGGGGTCTCTTTATAGTGATATTTTCGGCAGTAGGGCTAACCGCTTCTGTTATTGCTTTGGCCGGCAATGGCCCACCATAAAGAGACCAGGAATCTTGACTTTATTACTTGAGCTTTATCTAGCTTCCCATTGCCGGATTAAGTACTCCGCCAACTGGGGTAATTTTGTTGGCAGGAAATCCGCCTCTTTCTGCATGTTCACGTATTAGTGCTTCCGAAGCGGCGTTATAAACACAATAAATCTTGTCGCCAGTTGCGAAACTATTAACCCACTCAATCTCACTGCCTTCGCTTTTCATTTCAGCCAAGACACCATTTGAATGCTTAGAAATATTCGCTAATTCTTGCTAATGTGAGACAACTTCTGATGCCTTCGATTGAGATAGGCACAAATCTCATATCAAATTATTTGTTTTATGTGAAAGATATTTGCCCACTTCATTTCTTAGCCGATGAAGCATTTCGTTGCATGTAATACTTTTTGTCTAACGTTTTGCACTTTTATTGGGAAAATTTTGTGAAATTTAATGCCTCCAATGTCGTAATCCGCTTTTCACTATGGAAAAATTTCCAAATGCGTAAAACCTTGGCGATCACACTCCTAGCTTGCTTAACGATCGGTTCTTCATTTTCATATGCCAGCACCGCGAAACCTGTAGCGGGAGGAAAGTGCCCGAAAGCCAGCACCACTAGCGTTTTTGGTGGTAAAAGGTTTACCTGTATAAAAGTCGGTAAGAAATTGATTTGGGACCATGGTGTCTTGATCGGCAAGACTTCTTCGAAACCAAATGGAAGCACGGTGCCAGTGACACCAGTTGCCACGCCCGCTCATACTGATTTGGCAACACCCTCACCAGTATCCACTTCCACGCCAACTCCCACACCCTCCCCAGTATCCACTTCCACGCCAACTCCCACGCCAACTCCCACTCCCACTCCCACTCCCACTCCCACGCCCACTCCCACTCCCACTCCCACGCCCACTCCCACTCCCACTCAGACAGTTTCAGAAATACCTGGAATTAACTCGGTGACGAAATCAGAGCCAATAGCTTTTTCGCATTCCATTGTTGCCACGGATAAATCAAAAGGGGCTGCAGTGATTGTTCCACCCGCGGTACTAACTCCCGAGCCCATAGCTGCGAACCTAAAACTCTGGCTTTCAGATCCACGGGACGTTAAGTCAGGATTATCCGGTGGTGGAATCTTTTATTGGAACGCCACACAAAATTTTCCATTTGTTCCGGCCAATAACGATGGCAGCATTTATTTAGTCGTACCTGCGGGCGAATATTCAATTGATTCTGTGGAAGGTCCGGGGCTAGCCAACATAATGTCAAGACATAGGTACGCGATGACAGTAAGCGCTTCTGGTGTGGTAACCATTCAGGATCTTGTGGCCGATAACCATGGAGTTTTCGCTATTACAACCGACCTCATCATAAAGCCCGGATCTGGTGGCGTTGCTGAGATTGCCAGGCTTTGGGAATTAGCAGGAATTCCCGCATCAGCTTTTCAACCAACTTCACCTTGTCAGATTCTTGATTCCGTCACTGCTGCTAGAAGTTTAAATACCGATCTCTCCGCAGGATTTCCGAAAGTGAGAATCCGCCTTCCCTCTTACGGAAGAATTCGGGCGCTGATTGTTCCTATTGATTTCACGGACATCCAGGGCAAAGACAATACGGTTACTTATTTCACACCCGTAGCAAACGGGGTTAGAGATTTCTATTATCAACAGTCTTATGGTCGACTAGCTTTTGATTTCACGATAATTCCTAATTGGGTACGTGTTCCATTTACTTCCACAAAATATGGGACAGGCGGAAGTGTGGGTGCCGGAGATCCAAATGGATACCTTAATGAAATAATTTCGCTTACTGACCCTGAGATTGATTACAGTCAATACGACGCAATTTATTACTTGGTTCCAAAGGAAATGCCAATGGCGAATATGGGATGGGGACCGGCCATAACTTCTCCCCACATGACTTCAACCGGTGCCATCGTTAACGGAGCCACCGGAGGCGCCGATATGTATCTCAATGAAAATAACGGAATCGTTGGTGGGCGTTGGAAGTGGATGGCCCATGAAACTGGCCATGCTTTCGGTCTCTATGATGAAGATTTTCAACACAAATCGCAGTCATTGGGTTTCTGGGACATCATGGCGATGAGCTGGTCCAATCAGGGAATCGAACTGGTCGCATGGGATCGTTATTTAGAAGGTTGGCTAACAAATGATCAAATCGGATGCACCTCGAAAGATTCAATAACTTCGGCCGGGTCTTCATTCAAAATTGATCCTTTGGTTCGTCAAAATAGCAATCTAAAGGCGGTTATGGTGGTTCTCTCTTCTACCAAGATTTTGGTTATGGAGTCTCGAAGAAATGAGAGCCTCGATGTTTTGCCGGCAAATCAGGAAGGTTTGCTCGTCTATACGGTAAACACCTCCATCGGACAATTGGGAGGTGGCTATGTCGTTCATCCTCGCAATGGAGCAACCAATAAAACGTCCTACCAAGACGCTGCATTACACGCCGGCGATTCCATTAAGGTCGAGGGTGTCAAAATTACGGTTACCGCTGCAAATAGTGATGGAGATACTGTTACGGTCAGCCTTGCAGGCTAAACTTCGGAAAAGTCGCGATTCTTACACTTAAAGAAATTGGTGTTGAAATGGCAATCCCAACCAGAAGAGTTGGTCCTTATGAAGTTTCCGCAGTTGGATTAGGTTGTTGGCCGCTTTCGGGAGTTCCTAAGTCAGCTAGTCATATTCTTCAAGACCGCGAAGGCGCAATCGCCGTTATTCAAGCCGCCCTGGATTTTGGGATCACCCTCATAGATACCGCTGATGTGTATGCGCCAACCTGGAATACCTTTGGGCACAATGAACTTCTGATCGCTGAAGCAATTCGTACATGGTCCGGCGATGATGAAGCAAAGGCAAAAATTGTGGTTGCAACGAAGGGAGGAGTGACACGAGATAAGGGAGTAGATGCCTTTGGAATTGGGGGCCGAAATGCTTCCAAGCATTACCTCTACCGCGCCGTTGAAGCTTCAGCACTTCGGCTCGGTCTAGATAAAATAAAACTATGGCAACACCATCGCCTGGATCCATCGATTCCTTACGAAACACAATTTGAGAACG
>JBAXSZ010000037.1:0-16359 GCA_037130455.1 Actinomycetes bacterium
TGGAAGTTCGCTTAGTGGAGATTCCTCTTTCATCACTAAGGAAAGTTGGGAGATTGTTGAACAAACGTGGCGTGAAATCACCAGTGAATTCGAGGCTTATGCCGCGGTTCATGATCGCCCCAAGATGCGCAGAGAGGAGTTATCTTTTCATTCCGACGTGAAATTACTTGGCCACTTGTGTTTGGAATTGGCAGCACTTCCAGGAGATATTCTTGAAATCGGGGTGTGGAAAGGTAAGTCGTTGGCATTAATGTCACGTCTGACCACAAATGCAAAAATAGTGGGGGTAGACCCGCTTTCATTTGATCAACAGAGAGAAGAGCTAGAGTATTTTCGCCATCGAATATTTAGCAATTCGGTGATTGTGCAGGATTTTTCCGAAATCGCAATAAAAGAAGTTTTGGGCATAACCAGAAATGTGAAACTTCTACACATTGATGGCGGGCATCAGTCCAGAAACGTTGTTTTGGATTTCTTGCTTTACTCGCCATTGGTCGTGTCTGGCGGGTACGTAGTACTTGATGATTATGATGATTATCAATTCAGTCCAGAAGTGCGTCCAGCGGTCGATATGTTAATTGATTTTGGGTTTGCCGCTCCATTTGCGTTAATTGGTCAAGTGAAGGAATTCCCAAACAGTTATCTCATGAAGAAATTCTGACTTAGTCGTAAAGATATTTTCACCCAAGCATGAATTTCTACTCTTGTGAAAGTCCTAGAAAAGGCCGATAGCTTTAGGAAAACTTTGGAATGTGACCGGCCGCAGGAAACGTGTGATAGCTGCCAATCCAACCGAAGTATGAAGCGGGGATGTTGATGCTGGATACGGACCTCCATGATGCTGTCCCGCAGTAACGGCGACACCGGTGGGCCATGAATTAAATGAGACCCGCCCCGACATGGAAGCCAAAACCTTGCTAACCCGAATTACGTCAGGATCGTCAGTAGGAGCGAAGATAGAAGATGTGAGGGCACCCTCCATGTGAAGCAACGTTGCGATCAATTGATCAACATCAGTAAATGTTAGAACTAATCCGGTTGGACCAAATGCCTCAATCATGAGGGCTTCAGGTTTTACCGAAGTAATAGGTGCGACGAATATTTGGGGCTCGCTGTAGAATCCAGAAGTTGCAGAGTTCTTTCCGACAAACACTTCGCCATCAATCAAAGTGGCCAAAAGGGCTCGATTCTTGTCGTGCAATACCTTCGTTGCTTCACTGAGGAATACACCTGCTTCACGTTCGAGGATCTGTGCCTTTATCTCGGGGAGAATTGTGCAACCTTCAGGAGCAAAGAGAATCGAAGGATTGGTGCAGAACTGGCCATTGCCCAGTAGAAGTGAATCTAAATACGCAGTTGCAAAGGCTGGTGAATCAGTTGCACCGCCCTTTAATTCAACAACGGGATTGACACTTCCTAGCTCGCCATAAAAAGGAATAGGGATGTCCCGCTTATTGGCAAGGTCGAAAAGGGCGCGGCCCCCTGCGCGAGAACCAGTGAAAGCCCCAGCAGCAATGCGACGATCGGCAAGAGCTGATGTACCGGCCTCTACTCCGTGAATAAGTGTGAGCACGCCAATGGGAAGCAAGTTGGCGGCAATTTCAAAAACCATTTGCGAAGTTTGTGGATGCGCCGGATGCGCCTTCGCTATAACTGGGCAACCCGCGGCAAGTGCAGATGCTGTATCGCCACCTAATACGCTAAATGCGAAGGGGAAATTCGACGCTCCAAATACAACGACTGGACCAATGGCAACCGATGTACGAACTAACTCTGGATGTCCAACGGGAGGAGGCCCGTCTACGGCGGCATCCGTGAAAGTCGTTTTATATTCACCGCGCGAGATCGCATCGGCGAATTGGCGAATTTGGAAAGTGGTTCGCCCTACTTCGCCAGTTAAACGTGGCTTACCTAGACCCGTCTCAAGATCAGCAATCTCCACCAGTGATTCAATATTCGCATCAAGTGCATCTGCGACGGCGTTTAAGGCGTTGGCTCGATCTGAAGGTTCACTCTGCGACCACGATGAAAAGGCAGAAACGGCGTTCTCAATCACGGCATCAAGTTCGGCCGGAGTTGTTTCATTGAACACTGGGCCGAAAGCTTCTCCAGTACGCGGATTAATGGATTGAATATTCACAGGAGCACCAACATTTTCCATCGACCGTTCCATTTATTCTTGAGGGGATTCTGGAATGAGAACAACAGGATTTGAAAGAGTGCCCATCCCGGCAACCGTAATTTCTACGAGATCTCCCTCATCAAGAGCGATATTCATAGGAGGCACAATGCCAGTTCCAGTGGAGAGAATTACACCATCTGGAAAACTTTGGCAACGAAAGAGGTAATCCACCAAATCGGAGAGCGTTCTATTGAGTGCGGCTAAGGAAGTAGAAGCGCTCCAAATAGATTCTCCACCGCGAATGATGCAGGCATCAATGGTCATATCTGCCGGTGCTGGAACTAACCATGATGGCGTGATCTCAGGACCTAGAGCGGTAGATCCGACGTAGATCTTTGCTTGGGAAAGGTAGAGAGGATTCTCACCTTCGATGCTTCGTGCGGTCACGTCATTGCAAATGGAATAACCGATGATCTCTTTATAACGATTGATGAAGATGGCAACTTCTGGTTCGGGTACCGATGCCGGACAGTCGTAGCGAATTCCAATATTTGCGCCGTTGCCACGCGTCCGCTTCGAATTTCCTTTATAGAAAAGTTCTGGACGGTCAGCTTCATAGACCCGCTGATAAACATCTGGAACGCCGCTTTCCTCTTTGCGGGCATCACGTGAACGAAGATAGGTAACTCCAGCACCCCATAATTCGATTTCAGGTGCAATAGGAGCCACCAACGTGCCCTTTACCTCTGCGCCGAAATTGCCTTCTACCGCACTACGAAAATCGGCCAGTGACAAATGAAAGGCTTCGGTCAGTGTGGGAATTTTAGGAAGAGTTGTGAATAAATCGCCGTCGTGAATCGTCAGTTGGTGCGGGCTATTTTCGTTGCTCAATACTGCGATCTTCATCGGCAATCCGATCTTTGTGTAGAGATGGAAAACTTCCGGGCTGGTCCGCCATATTGTAGTTCTTGCGCAAATTTTGCCTAGGAAAATAGGATAAGTGTTCGACTTCCAAAAAACGTAATTGTTGAGTAAACCCATTTACTGACTAGTGACTCCAGTATGGTTCACGAGTAGACATCAGAATGGGGATAATTGTGAACAGATTCAATTCCGTTTTAAAAGCGAATTACGAAAAGGCAGTGAATCAGGAAATTCGAGAAGAAATTTCTGGACTCTCGCAGTTGCAATTCATTTCCTTATATGAGGCGAGTAAGCCATGGGCTATAGGTCCGTTTAGCCGACGTGAAGATTTAACGTTTCATAAAAATTCTCAAATGCCTGATCCGACTGGAATCGGTTGGACTTCCTCCTCGATTTTCAATCCCTCTGTTCTCATAGACGACGAAAAGATTTACCTTTTCTACAGAGCGACCGTTAAAAAGGAATCGTTAGGTTCGCGAATTGGCTTGGCCATTTACTCACCAGAGAGTGGCTGGGTTGATCAGAGAACAAATCCAGTTATTTATCCCACGGATGTGGATGAAGTGCTCAGCGTTGAAGATCCAAAAGTTTATAGATACATAAATGAAACTACGGGACAAACTGAATATGTAATGTATTACAACGGAGCATGGGAAGCTTCGGAAGAACTAGTCGAAAAATTCCAAAAACCCTACGGAAATCTGGCAGTGGATATTAAATCTGCAATAAGTACTGACTTAATCAATTGGACCAAACAGGGAGTTGTGGTTCCACACGAAATCACTCGACTTTGGGTAAAAGGTGCAGTCATTCCAAGGTCTGGCGACGGTAGCGCCGTGAAAATAAATGGCGAATATCTAATGTTTCTCAGTGAAGGCTGTGGCGATAAGCAGTATGTGGGACACTCTCAAGACATGAAAAATTGGACTTTCGTTCAAACCGAGTATCTACCGTTGCCTGCGACTATGGGAAAGAATATTTATGAGGTAGCCAGCGCGACTGTAAATGGAGACCAGCTCGTTTTGGATTTCCTATATAACGATAATAATGATCACCACAGTGGCGCCCAAGCTCTTTATAACATCAAAGATCCATTCAACGTACTGGATTTCACAACCAACTCTTGTCTTTCTTGGGGTGGGATGAGCCAATATCAAGGCGAGTGGTTCTTCGCTCAAGGTTGGGATGCCCCAAGAGGAATTGAAGAAATGCATTTTTATTCCGCACCGATCCAATGACAGTTTCTAATCGAGGACAATAAATTGCACCAAATCTTTAAGCCCCTCCAAGAACCAACATTTAGACGACTGTGGATTTTATCTTTAGTGTCTTCATTAGGAGACCAGATATTTCCAATCTGTGCGACTGTGGTCGTACTTCATAGTGGATCTGGTGCCATGGCAATTTCGTTCATAATGTCGATTCGAGTTATTGCATTCCTGCTTTTTGCTCCAATAGGTGGCGTTTGGGCCGATCGCCTACCGCGAGTGAAGGTGATGATTTCCTCCTCGTTCTTTAGATCTGCGCTATGTGTAGGTGTGTATTTCTCGAGCGCGCACGTAAATCTGCAATTTCTCGGGTTACTCGTATTTCTTATGGGTGTGGCTGAGGCTTTCTCTGGTCCTGCATCTGGGGCGGTAATACCGTCGTTAGTCAAGGATTCGGACCTTCAATCCGCAAATGCACTTCGAGCAATGTCTGGACGCGTTAGCTCGATCGCCGGACCTGGAATTGCTGCTGCACTAATTGCCTTAGTCGGCTCTAGACAAGGATTTTTATTAACAGCGTTAGGTTTTTTGATTTCTGGTTTAGGACTACTAAGAGTCCCGGACGCAGAGTCACTTAATCACCCTGGCCCTGAAATTGAAGGATTTATAGAGCAAGCGAAAGCTGGTTATTACTACATAAGGAATTGTCAGTGGCTGTTCGTCACAATGATTGCGTTGGCCTTGCAGACTTCGATTCTTTTCGGTGCTGAAATGGTTTTGCTTCCAGTTATAACCGCCCGGCAATTTGAAAGCACTAGTGTCTACCCAATGGCGATTGCATCATTGAGTATTGGTTCAATGTTGAGCGCATTTTTTGCCTCGAAAATTGAAAGTCATAAAAAGGGTTTGATCTCATTTCTTTCGTGGACAGTTCTCGTGATCTTGCCGCTTGCTTTAATATTTCCCATTTCCAAAATATTTGTGATTTGCTGTTACTTCGTCGGTGGAGTTGCAACGCAACCGATGGGAGTTTTCTATGGCACCGCATTGCAGCGTCAGGTTCCGACTGAACTTCGCGCGAGAGTCATGAGTTTGGATGCGATGATCACGGGATCCTTGATTCCAGGAGGCATGATGTTGGCAGGACCAGCAAGCGAATACTTTGGTGAGAAAAATTATTTGGCAGGTACTGCATTAACTTTTTTGATTATTAGTGTGATTGTCTTGCGAATTCCAAGTGTTAAAAGTTTTGGAGAAGTCGTTACGTAGAATTACGTAACGAAATCGTTATAGCGTAAATTAACGCAAACACTCTTTCGCTATTGCGCCAGCCCAGTAAACCCTTGAGTATCAGCAAATCAAAAGTAAGCGTTTACGTACTTTTTGCGTAAATGCTGGAAAGGTTGTGATGATTACTGCAAAGGCGCTCGCAAGTGAGCTTGGAGTTTCGATCGCGACCATTTCCAGGGCGCTAAATGGTAAGCCCGGCGTCTCGCCTGAATTGCGTGAGAAAATCCTTAATGAGGCGGCGGAACGAAATACCTACATTTCCCCAGCGGCGAGAATGCTGGCCACTTCCAGAAGCCAAAATATTTGTTTCGCAGTGCACCATCTGCCCGGGCCCTTCAATACCGACCCATTCTATTTCCAAGTCCTTCTTGGGCTAGAAGAAGAGATCCGCAAGGCTGGCCTCAATCTAACCTTAGAAACAATCCCAGAAGAAGCGATAGCTAATCCAGAAAATTGGCGCATCGTCCGTGAAAAGCGTGCTGATGGAATTATTCTGATTGGACCGTTTATCCCCGCATCATTCATTTTAAAATTACATTCCATTGGTGTTCCGGTTGTTTTGATCGACAATTTCCTGGAAAGAGTCCCAGTTGATGCCGTAGTGGCTGACGACCGAAGAGGTGCGCGCGAAGTTGCCGAGCACATCATTTCTTTAGGGCATTCAAAAGTTGCAATACTTTCTGGACCAGAGGACTGGTACTCCAATGCCGAACGAGTATCCGGATTTAAGGATGCCTTTAAAAAGGCTGGAATTGCCGAACCAATTGTTTATAACGCTGATGACACAACCTTCGCTACTGGAAAAGCGCTATTTGAGATCGCTTCCAAAAAGAAAGCCACTGCTTATCTTGCTGTAAATGATGCAATGGCAATGGGCGCGATGGATGCTGCCAATGGGTTGGGAATATATATTCCAAAAGATGTGAGCATCACGGGCTTTGATGACATAGACAGCGCTGCAAATTGGACCGTTCCGTTGACAACAGTGCAAGTGCAAAAGAAATTTATTGGCCAAGCAGCTGGACGTTTGTTGTGGGCTCGCATTGACGACAAAATTGCTCCGCGCCAAAGAGTTGATGTCGGCACAAAATTAATGATTAGAAGTTCTACTGGTCCCATAAAAGCCCTCAAGGAGAAGAAATAGTGACGACTGACATGGCCGCACGATTTACGGGAAATCCGCTTATCCGTGCTGAAGATGTTAAGCCCAGCATCGAAGAATTCGAGGTGGTCTCCGCTTTTAATCCTGGCGCATTCAGCTACAACGGGAAAATTGGCTTGGTGTTAAGAATCGCCGAACGTCCACCAGTTAAAGCTGGTTCAGTTGAGTCAATTTCTCTTTCCAGCTCGGGCGAGTTTGAAGTGGAAACTTTTGATCTCTCAACGCCAGGTTTAAAAACTGGCGATTCTCGGGAATTCTCCTATAGAGGAAAAAACTATTTAACAACTATCTCACATTTTCGATTGGCATGGAGTGACAATGGTGAAGATTTCGTTGTCGAAGACCAACCTATGTTTACGGGAGAAACCGAGTACGAAACTTTAGGCATTGAAGATGCACGGGTCACAGAACTTGAAGGCACTTTCTACCTGACCTATACGGCGGTATCTAGAAATGGCTATGGCGTTGGCATGCGAAGCACCACTGACTGGAAGACTTTTAAAAAACACGGAGTGGTAATTCCTCCTTTCAATAAAGATGCAGCACTTTTTCCTGAAAAAATTAACGGTTCGTACTATTTGTTGCACCGTCCTACCGGGACAGGGCTGGGCGGGCCGTATATGTGGATCGCAAAATCACCCGACCTGATTCATTGGGGTGAACACAAATGCGTGGCTCAAACACGAGCTGATAAGTGGGATAGCGCCAGGGTTGGTGCAGGATCTGCACCGATAAAAACTTCTGCCGGCTGGTTAGAGATTTATCATGGTGCGGAAGTGGTAAGTGAATTTTCACATCGCTACAGTTTGGGTGCGATCTTGTTGGATTTGAATGACCCTTCAAAAGTTATCGCTAGATCTGAAGAATCAATTATGAGTCCACAAGCTAATTACGAAATCGAGGGCTTCTTCGGAAACGTAGTATTTTCAAACGGCCAGGTTGTCCGAGGCGACGAAATTCTTCTCTATTACGGAGCAGCAGATTCATACAGCTGCGGTGCGCGTTTTTCCATCTCCACGATCCTTGCTTCATTAAAGGGGGTGTGAACAATTCCATTATTTGGCTGCAAATCACGCACTACGAATACCACCTACGAAAGGAAATAATGAATAAGTTCAAGAAGATAGCGGTTGTAGCCATTGCATTCGGGCTCCTAACCTCTGCTCAAACGGCAATAAGTAACGCAGCACCAACATCAGTGTCTGTGGTTATGCCTAATCAATGGAAAGATGCTTTGGCTCCGGAGATTGCAAAATTCAATGCTGCAAACTCGGATGTCAACATCAACGTTCTATGGGGAGCTGCGCAAGATCAGCTCATAGCCGCCAACAAGGCTCCTGACATCATTAACACCGGCGATCTTTATATTGTTGCTCAGCGCAATCTTCTCTTGGACTTGACTCCTTTTGTAAAAAAGAGCAAGACCATAAATGTAAAAGATTTCTATCCAAATCTCTATTCAGCTCTTGCTTTCCAAGGAAAGCAATTAGCGCTTCCTTATCGCTTTAATGTCGGCCTGCTTTATTACAACAAAACTCTCTTTGATGCTGCCAAGGTTGCATACCCAGCCAAATCTTGGACTCAAAAGAACCTCATTGCTGCAGCAACCAAGTTGACTTCAGCATCAGGAAGCACAGCAACCCAATGGGGAATTACTTCCACATTCGGTTGGTGGGGAGAATGGTTGATTCACGTGCGTCAAGCAGGCGGAGACTGGTTACAAGACGGTGCGGTTGCCTTGGATTCACCAGCTGCAATCACGGGACTTACCTTCTTCCGTGACAAAGTAACTAAATACAAGGTTGCACCAGGACCAAAGGATGATTCACTTGGTGGATTCTCTGGCGGAAAATCTGCCATGGAATATGGTGGACACACTGGTAACTGGCCTTCATACAACTCCGTTAAGGGATTGAACTGGGATATCCAGGTTCTACCCCGCGGATCCAAAACAGCTAACGGTGGCGAACTTGCTCTCGAAGCATGGGGCGTAAACGCAAAGACTGCCAACGCTGCTGCTGCCTACAAAGTTGCTGAGTACTTGACTTCAACTGCCTTCCTTAGTGTTCAATGGAATTCTCTAGGATTACCTCCAACGAGAATTTCTGTTGCAAACGCTGCGCTTGCGGTTCCATTTGCAAGCCGCAAGTCGCCCCAGAACCTTGAGGCACTATTTGCTGGTGTGAAGACTGGTATGACACTTCCGCGTACCATTCCATTCATTAAGGTAACTCAAGAAGTAGTTCAACCATTCATTGACAAGATGCTTGAGGGGTCCTTGTCACCTGCAGATGCTGCTGGTCAAGCAACAGCTGCAGCCAATAAGGCACTTTCCATCCTCCAATAGTCTGGAATAGGAAAGTGTCCAATTAAGTCGGTGCCAAGGGGATTTCGGTCTCCTTGGTACTTTTATCAAAAACCCAGTGGAAAGGAGAGAATATGAGCGTTCGAAATAGGAAAGATACTCGTAACTTCTTTGCCTTCGCTGGAATTTCCATGATCGGTTTTGCAACCTTTTATCTATATCCAATTATTCGAACTGTTTACATGAGTTTTACGAATACGTCCATCATGGATCCGATGCACGACATGATCGGATGGAAGAACTTCAAACGTGCAATTGTTTACGATGATGTCTTTCATCTAGCCCTTCGCAACACCTTTCGTTATGCGATTGCCGTTGCAATTTTAAAACTGCTCTTAGCTCTTTTTGCGGCGTTGCTGCTCAATAATCAGATTAAAGGCATTGGATTCTTTCGTTCAGTATTCTTCATGCCATTCGTTATTCCAACTTTTGCGGTTTCTTATGTCTTTCGATTCTTTTTCCATCCGGCAAACGGGCTAGTAAATCGTATTTTTATCAATTTGGGGCTAAAACCTAGCGGCTGGTATGCCGATTCCAGAACTTCACTAATCACCTTAGTTGTATCGAGTTTGTGGGGCTTCGGTGTCCCAATGTTAATCTTTTTAGCCGCCCTTCAGCAAGTGCCGCGGGATCTATATGAAGTCGCAGAATTGGATGGCGCCACGCGATGGCAAAAATTCAAAGCGATAACTATGCCGGCCATCAGTCCCGTGCTTTTCTTTAACATCATGTTGGCAACAATTGACTCGCTAAAGAGTTTTGACTTGGCCTTTTTAATGGGTCACGGCGAAGGCTATCCAGCGAATTCAACGCTTCTATATTCGGTCTACCTCTTTAACCAGGCATTCAAGAACCCATGGTCTTTGGGTTACGCATCTGCTCTAGCCTTAATGTTCTTCGTAATTCTCTTAACTTTAACTGGAGTGAATTTCTTGCTCAGTCGGCTGTACGTGAAGACGGAGAATTAATATGCGCACCCGGACCAAATCCGTCACATTCATGCTCTATTTTGCACTTTCCATTACGTCACTTGCTTTGCTGCTTCCGCTAATTTCTCTCATGCTGACTTCATTCAAAACATTCAATGAAGCCATTGGCGTGTATAAATGGATTCCAGCTCAGTTCAATTTCAAAAACTACGAAAAAGTATTCGCACTTAAGAATTTCCACTATTGGATTTACCTTCGAAACACGATGTTGATTTTTGCCATGAAGGCTATCGGAACTATCCTCACTTGCACGTTGACCGCCTATGCTTTCATCCGATTCAATGTGAAGTACAAGAACTTCTTTTTCATACTTCTGCTCTCGGTAATTCTTCTCCCCGGAGAACTGCTAGCAATTCCAACATACCAATTCTATTTGTCAGTGGGCTGGTTTGACACCCCTTACCCATTATTTACTGCTTGTTTCTTTGCCACGGATGTCTTTATGATCTTCATGTTCCGTCAATTTTTCATGTCGATCCCGAAGGAACTCTTTGAGGCAGCTGAAACTGATGGCGCATCTGAATTTAAGATTTATTGGCGGATTTTGATACCACTTAGCCGCCCAGCAATCATGACCTGCCTAATCTTGTATTTCACCGGAACATATAACGATCTTTACGGCCCCTTGCTCTACTTATCTTCACCTGGAAAATGGACAATGGCCCAAGGAATTAAGTCCATCGAAGATATATTCAATCTCGGACCACGCGATTACATCGTGCCATGGAACTTAGTTTCAGCCGCCACGATTCTTTCGTTGATTCCAGTGATGGTTCTCTTTATGTTCGCCCAGAAGCAGTTCATGGAAAGCGTAGCCAGAACGGGGATCAAGGGATGAGCCACCGCATTAATCGCAGAAATGTTTTAGTTGGTTCTATTGGGTTGGTGGTTGCTGGCGTTGTGGGAAAAGTGACGTTAAAAGGCGGTCAAGTGGCTAGAAAATTCGTTTCTTCCACAAAAATCGGTGGCATGCCCATCAATCAAGCGACCGGCGTTCTTATTGATTGGAAAGCTCGAGCAATAGCAACTTATGCAGTTCTCTTTGATTTCAAAGCAAAAGGACCTAACCTGCCCGTTATTTGGGTGGATACGGAACGACGAAATTATAATTTCGATATGTTTGCACTACCCGCGTACCTTGGGGATTATCGACAAAATCCACAACACCAAGGTTCTCACGAATCTTTATCTGGGATTGGTGCCGTGCTCGGGGCTTCTCTCACAGGAATCGATATGCGAAACTATCAAGGTCGAGATTTCGTGAAAGAAATATTGGGCTATCACCAGCAAAATGGAATTGCCAAGATTCTTCTCAACCAGACTCAGGACAGTGGCAGTGAGGCTTCGTTCTGGTACATGATCTATCCAAATATTGCCTTCTATGCGGTTAATAGCCTCTATCCAACTGAGCCAATTTTCGATGACATATCGAGAGAGATTGCAGATCAGTTTCTCTTGATGATGGCTAACTTAAAGAATATTGCGGGCGAATTGTCTTTCGAGTATGCCGGATATAGCTTCTTGAAAAAAGAAGGCGTGGATGGATCGTGGAAAGAACCGGATTCCGCTGCTGGCATCGCATGGGTGCTCTACATGGCTTACTTCCGATATCAGGATAAGAAGTACCTTGAGGGTGCAAAGACTGCGCTGGATTATCTTGAGAAGAAAACGGTCGATGAGAATCCATTTTATGAAGTACTCCTTGCCTATGGCGTAATTACCGCAGCGAGGATGAATCTGGAAGAGAAAAGTGACTATGACGTCGGCAAATTCTTCGATTGGATCTTCGATGGCTTCTCCAGTACCCGCGCGGGTTGGGGGATCATCTCCGATGTTTGGGGTGTGTATGAGGTTCATGGACTACAAGGAAGCGTCGTAGACTCTGGCGGCTATGCCTTCGCGTTTAACACCTTTAACATGGTTGCCGCACTTGCGCCGCTCCCAATTTACGCGCCGGAGTACACCCAGGAAATTGGTAAATGGTTATACAACGTGGCGCTCTCGGCTCGCCTCTTCTATCCTGATCAACTTCCCGCTGAGAATCAAAGCCAACCTGAATTAATGAAGGAATACGGTGGTGGCATCGCGTATGAAGGGATTCGAAAAGAATGGGCCTTCAAGTACCCATTTGCCACAGCGGATTCACGCCGAAGCACTTGGGCAGAGACTGACCTTGGAATCTATGGGTCTGGCCTTGTGGGTGTCATGAGCGGCTTGATTTCTAAAGTGGAGCCAACCGGAGTGGTCGTATTTGAGATTTCGAAGACCGACTTTTTTCCAGTTTCGCCAAGGTCCGTATTCCTGGCATACAACCCAACAAAGGCAGCACAGAGTTTTCAAGGTAAGAGCTTGGCAAGTGGCGAATCCCGGCTATTTTATTAGATATATCTCTCAATCCATTGGTAATAATTGTCGGTAAAGTACGAGCAAACGACCTACTCAAAGGAGACTTGGTTGAGCCGATTTAAGATTGCCATTGTTGGTGCCGGGCCTGCCGGTTACTTCAGCGCCCAGGCGCTTCAGAATTCCGAGACCGAAGATCTGTCCTTTGCCATAGACATGATCGAACGCCTACCAACCCCATGGGGTCTGGTCCGCTCTGGAGTTGCACCCGATCATCCCAAGATCAAAACGGTCTCCAAAGTATTTGAAAAGGTAGCAACCCATCCAAACTTTCGCCTCTTCGGAAATTGTGAACTTGGCACGGATTTCTCAATGGAAGACTTAACATCTCGATATGACGCGGTCATTATGTGTACCGGATCATCTCTGGGTAAAAAGTTAGGCATCCCCGGCGAAGATCTGGCTGGTTCTATTTCCGCCGCAGATTTTGTGCCCTGGTACAACGGCCACCCGGATTACGTCAACGTTCACGTTGATCTCAATGGCTCCGTAGCAGTTGTTATTGGTGCCGGAAATGTGGCCATGGATTGTGGTCGAATTTTGGCGTTAGATCCCACTGAGTTGGACACAACAGATACCGCCGATCACGCGCTCGCAAAACTTCATGCAAGTCATATCCGACAGGTTTATATAGTTGGACGTCGAGGACCAGAGCATGCTGCGTTTACCGCCCCCGAACTTCGTGACCTGCCTAAGTTGGAACATACCGATGTGGCTATTGATGGCGAAGTTATTAAAGAGGCCCTTGCTCGAGCTGAGGCTGCTGGAGAGATTGAAAAGGATGTTCGGAATAATCTAGAAGCTATGCGCATCATTGCTGAATTGGAACCGGAAAATCGGGGCAGAGCGCTAGAGCTTCGCTTCTTATCAACTCCGAAAGAGATTAAAGGCAGCGATCGCGTAGAAGAAATAGTTTTCGGAATCAATAGAATCGAAAATGACAAAGTTGTAGATACCGGCGAAACCTACTCAATTAAGTGTGACCTGGTTATTTCGGCCATTGGCTACGAAGCAGTGCCCATAGACGGCGTGAAATTCGTTAAAGGCAGAATCGAAAACGAAGAAGGTCGGGTTGCAGGATCAAATATTTACACTGTGGGCTGGGCGAAACGCGGTCCATCAGGTGTTATCGGTACCAACAAGAGCGACGCATCAGAAGTAGTGAAACTGGTAGTTGAAGATTTATCCCAACCAAAAACTTCTGGAGACATAACCGAGTTAATCAAGCCTGGCCACGTTGTAGTCGACCAGCCTTATTGGGAGCGAATCAACGCTGCCGAAATCGCTGCTGGGGAAGCGGTAGGAAAACCTCGCGCGAAGGGAATTACTATAGAAGCGCTTCTGAATATGGGACTACTTTTAGGTTAACAAAGGTGACCTTTTTTCGTCTTCTCGTAACATAATTTTCACTTAACAATGTTTCGGAGTTCAATTTGATTTTCCATTAGTGTCCTAACTTTCCACAAGTCAACTTCACTTTTGGAAAGGTCCCAGCATGTGCGAAGGTCATTCACACGAACACGGTCAGGCTGAAAACACAACTTGGCAAGAAGATTCTGCTCCAAATGAACTAGAAATTTCTCGTCGCGGACTCATTGGAGCTTTAGGTGCGGTCGCCGGTGCAGCCGCCCTATCACCGTTAGGTGCGGCACCAGCCGGAGCAACATCTTTTACTGAGGCACACAATCGCGTCACAAACCCATGGAAGCCTGCGCGTTATCAACTCGCTGGTGATCACCATATTCATACTCAATATTCACGAGATGCGATGCATACTGTTAATAACCAGGTTAAGAAAGCAACTGAATATGGTTTGGATTGGATGGTTATTACCGATCACGGCGGCACTGCCCATCAGAAATATTCGATCGACAAGATCACTCCAGATATTGCGGCCGCGCGCAAAGCTTTCCCTACTGCTGTTTTTCAAGGACTCGAGTGGAACGTGCCTGGTGCAGAACATGCAACCGTAATTCTCCCACCGCACGTAACTACCCCGGCAGTTCTCAAGCAATTTGAACTTCTCTTCGACGGAACTGTTTTAGCGGATGCGAAGACCATTACAAATGCCAATGCTTCCGACGGTGAACCATATGCTGTTGCAGGTCTAAAGTGGTTGGCTGGCCAAGTTAAATCGGGTGTTGTGCCAATGGCACTGATGTTTGCTAATCACCCCACACGTAAAGGTTTAGATTCCCCACAAGAAATCCGTGCCTGGCGTGATGCTGCACCAGGAATTGCAATGGGTTGGGAAGGTGCTCCTGGACACCAGGCGGCAGGAATTTCAAAAGCAAAAGGCGGACCAGCTTCTGGTCGCGGATACTATGACAACAACTTCGATGAGAAATATTCATATGAAGGCTATCGTCCAAACGCTACCGAAAACCCCCTTCGTACCTACGGGGGTTTTGACTGGGGAACAGCTCGTGTGGGTGGGCTTTGGGATTCTTTATTAGCAGAAGGTAAGCCTTGGTGGATCACTGCGAATTCAGATTCACATCAGATGTGGAACGAAACATTAGTCGGAGGAAGCCTAACTAAGGCTGGCGCACTGGATACCGCCGTTTACAACGCCACCGGAAAGTATGCCGACCCAGTTGACTCAAAAATTGCTCAATCAAGCTACGGTGACTTTTTTCCAGGCTACTACTCACGCACCATTGTCTCCTCAAAGAGTCGTTCCTATCTAGGTGTAATGAAGGCGATGCAATCTGGTCAAATCCTTACAACCCACGGAGGCATCATTGCAGGTGCTGATATTCGCGTACAGACCGATGACGATAAGCAGGGTGTGACAACCGGCGGACGTACATTCGTTCGTAAAGGTGGAACGGTAACTGCAACAATCAGTATTACCCTGGCTTCACGAGCGAACTATGCTGACTTTATTCCAAAGTTGAAAAAGGTTGACCTAATTTCTGGTCCGATTACTGGTCCAGTCACGGATGCCAAAACAATGTATGCACCAAATACCAACGTCACCAAGACATTCGAAATTACGCAAAACGGTGGGCTGGTTGAACTTACTTACACTTTCACCAATGTTGGAAATTCCTTTTATCTTCGCTATCGAGGGAGCGACGGTAAAGTTCTTGCAAAGAACGGAATTGATCCAGCGATGGATGTAGTCGGAGATTCAGATCCATGGAATGATCTCTGGTTCTACACCAACCCAGTATTTGTTGATGCAATTTAGTTCAAATCAATGAACCTGGTTTTTACTAAGGAGCGCTCCTGGGTCAGTTTTGACTCAGGAGTCACCTCCTTTTCTCGAAAGCATTTAGAGCAATTAGTTTTAAAACGTTCGAAAGAGTTAGGCTTAGAAGTTGAGTATTTAGTTTCTTTTCAATTACTTAATGGAATGCGTCGTATAGCTTTTGCCATTTCAGCTGAAGATGGAATTTTACTTGGTAAACTTGTTGATCTTCTGAAGAGTGAATTCCCTTCCTTTTCTGGAGAATATCAATTAGGAGAGTTGATTAATCAATGCCAAACAAAAGAATCAGGGCGACTTATAAAGTTCCCCCTTTCGATCGAAATTTCATCACACGTTAGTGCAACAGAACTGATTGCCAATTCTGAAATTGACGAGGTTTTGGCTATCGGCGAAGAACTTCCGGCAGATGCGATGTTGAAAACGAATGGCTACATCCGTCCAATTTTTCACGGCGGCCTAACTCGTTTATTGGTTGAAAGAATTGCCGAGGGTTTCTTTGCCCCAGTTGAAACAGAATCGCCACATGAATGTTGCGGTGATCACGATGATTTTGAATTGTAACCTTTCAAAATAGGCATTTTTGACCGATTTTGGTCAAGATGCGAGCGACAAGGTACTATTTGCCTTCGCAACTAGCGCTTGTAGCTCAACGGATAGAGCATCTGACTACGGATCAGAA
>JBAXSZ010000038.1:0-15920 GCA_037130455.1 Actinomycetes bacterium
AAGTTGGGGGATTGAGCGCGGGTTAATTGGCCCTAGGGAAGGCGAGCGAATTTGGGACCGCCACATTGCCAATTCATTGCCGGTTACCACCCTGATCCCACACGGTGTTCGAGTGGTTGATATCGGTTCTGGCGCTGGCTTGCCCGGCATTGTTATTGCGCTAAGCCGACCGGATTTAACGGTAACTTTAGTTGAACCACTCGAGCGGCGGGTGGCCTTCCTTGCCGAAGTTGTTGCCGAACTGCAATTGCCGATAACCATCCTTCGTGGTCGGGCGGAGACGGTAAAGGGAAGTTGGGAGATCGTCACAGCTCGCGCCGTGGCGCCTCTAGCTAAATTAGTGCCGTGGGTTTGGCACTTGGTTGCGCCTCAAGGAGCGCTTTTAGCCATCAAAGGTGAATCGGCAGCGGAAGAACTAGCACATTGCCGCCTAAAAAAAGGAATTACCGGCAAAGTCCACGAAATTACCTTAAATTCGTTACCAATATCCCGTGTTATTGAAGTACGAAGGGGTGGTTAACTAAGCAGGTGGATGATTCACGTGAAACATTACCCCCAGCTTTATCCGGGGAGAAGAAAGTTATTGGCGTGCGCCGATTAAAAGAGCCAATGCCGACGCCACTTAAAACTCGAATTTTTACCGTCGCAAATCAAAAAGGTGGGGTAGGAAAGACTACTTCTGCGGTAAATATTGCCGCCGCTTTGGCGATGGGTGGGCTGCGAACTTTAGTTATTGATTTAGATCCACAAGGCAATGCTTGTACTGCCTTAGGTATAGATAGAAATCAACAAGCTGGAATGTATGAAGTATTGGTAAAAGAACGTCCAATATCTGCCATTGTTCAGAAAGTTGTTGGATTTCCACATCTTGAGTGCGCTCCAGCGGATCGCGGCCTTGCCGAAGCGGAAATCAATATGGTGGGAATGGTTGCCCGCGAACTTCAGCTCAAAAAAGCGCTCTTAGAGTTTCTCCACGAGCGCGAAGTCGCCGGCGAGAGATTTGACTATGTACTAATTGATTGCCCACCTAGCCTGGGGCTCTTAACCGTAAATGCTTTAACTGTGGCCGAAGAGGTATTGATTCCTATCCAATGTGAGTACTACTCCCTTGAGGGGCTAACCCAACTTTTGGAAACAATCGAAAAAATCACCCAAATATTAAATCCAGCTTTAGTAGTCAGCACGGTAATTCTGACCATGTTTGATAGTCGGACCAGATTAGCCAATGATGTGGCAAATAATGTACGGAAATATTTCCCCACCCAACTTATAGATACACCAATCCCACGGGCAGTTCGAATTTCTGAAGCACCTTCCTTTTTCCAAACCGTGATGACTTACGACTCGGCCTCGCCAGGAGCGCTGGCATACATGACCGTAGCTCGAGAAATTGCCCGACGTGGAAACCCAGCTATAAATAATGAGGTGTTTAGCGCATGAAATCCGGTTCTTCAAAAGGTGGATTAGGTCGAGGGTTAGATTCATTAATCCCCACCTCACTCATCCCAACAGCGATAACTTCCAACACTGGTGTAACCATCGCTAATCGAAATGAAGTTGATATCAACTCGATTTTGCCAAACCCAAAGCAACCACGTATCACTTTCAACGAAGAAGAGTTGCATGATTTAGCTGCTTCGATCAAAGAGGTGGGCATTCTCCAACCACCAGTGGTTCGCCAGCTTGGTAATGGCAAATACGAATTAATTATGGGAGAACGTCGCTTACGCGCTTCCAAATTAGCAGGCCTTACAACCATTCCGGTTATTGTTCGAGAAACTTCAGATAATGAATTACTTCGGGAAGCGCTTCTAGAGAATATTCATCGCAGTCAGTTAAACCCATTGGAAGAGGGTGCGGCATATCTAAATCTTCTTAACGATTTTGGTTATACCCATGAAGAGTTGGCAGTCAAAGTTGGAAAATCACGGCCAGTAATCACTAACACACTACGTCTCTTAAATTTGCCACCATCAGTCCAACGTAGAGTTGCTGCTGGAGTTTTATCAGCCGGACATGCCCGTGCATTATTAGCAATGACCGATGATGCCGAGTTGGAGAAATTAGCCAATCGAATTGTCGCAGAGGGCTTAAGTGTTAGAGCGGTAGAGGAAATAGTTTCCAGTTTCCAACCCAAAATAACGAAGGCGACTTTTCGGGCGGGAAAATATTTATCCCCACGTATTAAAGAGATTGCCGATCAGTTGGCTGATGATTTAGATACAAGAGTTCAGGTAGAACTCGGAGCCAAAAAAGGCAAAATAGTTATTGAATTTGCCACCATGGAAGATTTGGAGCGGATTACTAAAGTCATTGAAAAATAATAACTTTAGCTAATACTTCTACGTTCCATCTCCTTTTTAATTACTCCACCTAATGACTTGATTCCATCACGAATTCTTTCTGGAGATGGATAGCAATATGAAAGTCGCATCGACCAACTACCGAATCCGTCGGCATAAAAGGCTGTTCCTGGAACATAGGCAACTTTGGCAACAATTGCTGCAGGTACCATAGCCTTAGTGTCGATTTCTGGTGGCAGAGTCACCCACACATAAAAACCGCCTTCAGGTTTGGTCCAACTAGCTTCCTTAGGAAAATGTTGTTCCATTGCTTCCAACATAGCATCACGACGGGTTCTATAAAGTTCACAGAAAGATGCAATTTGATCTCGCCATGGTTGGTCGGAGAGATATGAGGAAATAGATAATTGAGAAAAATTTGATGGACATAAAATTGATGATTCGCTGGCGATCACTAACTTTTCTTTAAGTGCTTGTGGAACCAGCGCCCAACCAACTCGAAATCCTGGCGCGATGGTTTTGGAGAAGGAACCCAAGTAAATAACATTCTCTGAGTCCTCCGCCCGCATAGCATTTGGTGCTGGCCGATCAAATCCCAAGAGACCGTACGGGTTATCTTCGATCACGAATATTTCGGCACTTCGACAAATCTCCAAAATTTCTGTCCGCCGATCCGCAGGCAAGAGCACGCCGGCAGGATTTTGATAATTTGGAATTAAATAAAGAAATTTAATGTGTCTTCCAGTGGCACGAGTTGCAGTAATCGCTTGACGTAAGGCATCAGGAATCAATCCATCTTGATCCATGGCCACATGGACAACCTGCGCTTCATATTGGCTAAAGGTTCCCAATGCACCTACATAAGAAGGTGCCTCCACCAAAACCACATCGCCTGGATCGATAAAAATTCTAGAAATTAGATCTAAGGCTTGTTGGGAACCGGTCGTAACTATTACATCGTCTGGATGGGCCCGGATTCCTTCCAAAGCCATCACATCGCAAATCTGCTCTCGCAATTTCGGGTGACCTTGTCCGCTGCCGTATTGAAGTGCTTCCTGACCATTTTCCAAAATAAGTTTTTGCACCACAGATGCCATCATCTCCATTGGCAAGGCCGAAAGATTTGGCATTCCACCAGCTAAAGAGACGATATCTGGGCGTGATGCCACTGCAAAGAGCGAGCGAATTTCACTGGCTTTCATATGCGCCGCGCGCGAGGCAAAGCGCTCGGTCAAGTTTTCAGGTTCACCAGTTTGCAGGCGTTTGATTTCGCTACTCATTTGCACAGTCTCCCATATTTTGACCACTGGAAGTGACGAGTAAAACTAGGATTAAGGTGTCACTACTTTAAATGCGAAGACCAGCCTTGCGAAGATCAGAAATCTTTAAAGTTCCTGTTTTCGCATCATTCTCTGCCGATAAATAGAGGCGTTGGATCGCAATAATTAAAGATTCTACAATTGTTTCACGAAAATTTGCATCTGAAAGACGCTTCATATCTGCCGAATTAGAGCTGTAACCCAGATCTATCCTAACTGTAGGAGCTTTGGTGAGCCGAAGTAAATCCCACGTCTTGGCATGAGTTCGGCAGTTTAATAAATCGGTCCGAGAACAAATTTCTCGTTGAGCCAATGTAGCAAATCGCTCACCAACAACGGAATGAACACCATGAAGGTCACTTCCGTAGTAATAACTTGTTACCCCATGAGCGCTTTCATTCTTATATTTATCTAAACGGAGCGAAATGACTAAATCTGCACCTGCAGAATTGGCAAGTTCAATTCGTTCATTTTCAGAAGGACGACTATCAATATTGTGAGTGAGAAAGACTGAGACCCCAAGTGCGATCAGACGACCTTCTAAACGTTGAGCCACATCAAAAACTAAGTCCGAGTGAAAAGTATCTGAACCTGGGTCAAGAACAATTATTTTGTTTGCTAGGGCAGGGCCACGATTGGCACGATGGGCGTTGTCACGCAACTGCGAAGGCGCTCCGCCAGTGACTGTTTTTGTCAGGCGCATCAGCGCAATAACGGTTGCCGGGCCACACTGGCCGTCGCTTTTGACACCTACCGATTTTTGAAATTCTCGAACTGCACTTTCAGTTACAACGCCATAAATGCCATCAACGCGCCCGGCATTAAAGCCCATCTCGGTGAGACGGCCTTGCAAGACCGCAATATCATCTCCGCGCATAAGTGAACCAGGCAGGAAATCAAGCACGCGATCACCGAGTTTCCAACGAGCCTCATCTAAAGCTCGAAAAGTTACTTGATTTATAATCCCGGTGATTACTAAGCCACGTTCCTGTTGGAAAGCTTTAACCGCACTCTCCACAACAGCGTTAAATTCAGGCGTGGCATGAGTCAAAAATCCCAACCGCACCAATATTGAAGTTATAGAGAGAACAACATCACCCTGATCGCCACAAGTGAGATCGGAGGTAGACATTATTTAGATAAAAGCTTGGAGCTCTTTGAGCAGAGCAGGTTTTGGTTTTGCTCCGACAATGCTCTTAACAACTTCGCCATTAACATAAACATTCAAAGTCGGAATAGAAGTAATTCCATACTTTATCGCGATGGCTGATTCTTCATCGGTGTTAAGTTTCACGATCTTAATCTTGTCCGCATACTCGGTGGCGATCTCATCCAAGATCGGCCCAACAGCGCGGCACGGACCACACCATTCCGCCCAAAAATCTACTAGCACTGGGGTGGAACTTTTGAGCACTACTTCATCAAAAGTAGCAGTGGTGACTGGCTGTGCTGCACTCATGTTATTTACTCCGTTACATTCTTGGGTTAAAGGATAATCTTACTTTTAATTAAATTAATGGCCCGCTAAGAAACGCTCAGCATCAAGAGCTGCCGAACATCCAGAGCCGGCCGCGGTGATTGCCTGGCGGTAGGTGAAATCCACTAAATCACCACAAGCAAAAACACCTCTTTGATTAGTTCGGGTGCTTCTGCCTTCAACAAGGACATAACCTTCTTCGTTCAACTCTATTTGTCCCAAGAGAAGTTCGCTCCGAGGAACATGTCCGATAGCAACGAAGAGGCCAGTGAAATCCCGATCACTCGTTTCATTTGTGAGATTGTTCTTCAACCGAAGCGCGCTCACTTTGGAATCACCCAAGACATCAACAACTTCAGTATTCCAAAGAACCTCAATTTTTGGATTTGCTAACGTCCGCTCCACCATAATTTTGGATGCGCGAAAGGAATCTCGACGATGAATAAGTACTACTTTACTAGCAAAGCGAGTGAGGAAATTTGCTTCCTCCATAGCTGAATCCCCGCCGCCTACAACGGCAATAGTCTGCTCGCGGAAGAAGAATCCATCGCAGGTAGCACACCACGAAACCCCTTTTCCGGAGAGGCGTTTCTCATTTTCCAGGCCAATTTCTTTATAAGCAGAACCGGTCGCCAAAATAACAGCTTTACTCTGCAAGGTATTTCCAGAACCGTCTTTAAGATTTTTAATTTCCCCTGCAAGCGACATTTCGACAATGTCATCCGTAATCAATTTAGCGCCAAATTTAATGGCTTGTTTGCGCAGATCGTCCATCAAATCAGGTCCCATTACTCCATCTGGAAAACCAGGGAAGTTCTCTACCTCTGTAGTGTTCATTAAAGCCCCACCAGCAGTTACCGAACCTTCATAGAGGGTCGGGGAGAGTTGGGCCCGAGCGGCATAGATGGCGGCGGTGTAACCAGCAGGCCCAGAACCTACAATGACCAGATCATGTACCTCACCCATTGGTTACAACCTACCTTTTCTTAATATGGCAAATGTGTTGGAAACTTCTTCAATCTTAAAGAGTCTAGCGAGTAGGAGATAACCAATCCCACACAAAGTAAGAACGAAAAGTAAGTGAACTGTATTCCCACCTGGCAGGTAAGGAATGGCTAAACGCGCTGGAATTGCACAAAGCAAAGCCAAAGCAATCAGTTTAAGATAGAGCCAGACGATCTCGCCCAGGCGGATTACCACGCGGTGCCTTCGAAGTAGGCGGATTGTAAGCCATGCCCCAAAAAAATAGCTCAATGAAAGCGAACCAGCTAATCCAACAGTTACCCACTCTGAAGGAAGCAGCGCGGCCACAAGAAGTGAAGCCAATACACCAATTAGATTCATCCAAGCATTACTAACAACTTGCAACTTAACATTTTCGAAAGCATTTAGCCCTCGTAAGGCAATTAAGTTAATGCTCATTGGCATAAGACCGCAGGCAAATCCGGCCAAGGTATAGCCCAAGTATTGCGAGTCATTATGGGAAATTCCAAAAAATAAAGAATGTGTAATTATGGGTCCAAAACAGAGAAACGCTATTGCACTAGGGACAGTGACGATCCCAACCAATCTAATTGTTTTTACCAACCGGTCATGGATATCTTCAATTTTTTTATCTAAAACCAAGGTAGAAAGTTGCGGCAATAGCGCAGTCACAATTGAAATCGTAAAAATAGAATGAGGCAACATCAGGATAAGAAATGCGTTGCTATATGGCGTAAAACCAACTCCGGTTTCAAGTCCAGCTTTTGCACTTCTCACAGCAGCCGAAGTAGAAAGGTTCACTGTGACTAAGTAGCTCAATTGAGAGATGGCCGCGAATAACAATGTCCAAGAAGCTAATCCGAAAGATTTCTTTAATTCTGTATCTTTCCAATCAAACCGAGGGCGAAGATGCAGCTTGGTTTTCATAACAACCGGAATTAGCGCCAGCGCTTGAACAACATAACCGGCAGTCGTACCTATTCCCAACCAACTGACCTCGGTAAAGGAAATTGAGGAAACGGTCAGATTGTGCGAGTTCTGTAAAAACCAACCAAAAATACTAATGGTTAAGAGATTGTTCACTACTGGCGCCCACATCATCGGGCCAAATTTTCCATGCGCATTTGCAACTTGGCTCAACAATGCGAACAGGCCCATAAAGAGAATCTGAGGCAAGCAATATCGCATAAAAATTACAGTCAGGGAAAATTCAGGGCGCCCGACGTAACCCGTTGCGAAAAGTCGAACGAGAAGTGGTGCGGCAAGAACTGAGAGAAGTACGAGTCCACCAAGTATCACCGTGGTGGCAGTGATTAATTTGGAGATAAAAGCAGAACCACCATCACTATCTCGAGTAGATCTAACTAATTGCGGTACAAAGACTGCTGTCAGAGCTCCACCTAAAAGTAAATTGTAGAGAATGTTTGGCATCGTGTTGGCGACGTTGTATGTGTCACCTAATAAAGTTGTTCCAAGAACTGCAACCAATAATAAGTTTCGAATCAGTCCAGTAATGCGCGAAAAGATTGTCCCCACCGCCATAATGGTGGAAGAACGCGCTAAAGAAGAGTCAGAAATACTCATGCTTTTCTCCGGCGAATCCTTCTAAAACTTTGAATAATTACTGCAGCAAATAAGGTGATAGCGGCCCCCGTAGTGATCCAGGTGGCGACAGGGCTTATTACAGACAGAGTGAGTGGGAAATCAGCAATATCGCCAATTTGATATCCCTGGGAGGTGCGCAGCTTTACCGAGAGCGAACTGGTGCCTGAAGTAAGGACTTCAACTGGAATCAATATTTGAGTCTTTGAACTGGCCAACAAAGAAACACTACCAAGATGACCTAGAACAATTTTACTATTTTGTGTGGTTACACCGATTCGAACTGAAACTGGATAAGTAAAATCATTTACCACCGTAATTGGAAGTTTTTGGTGGGGCGAGGTGATTGTAAATCTGCCTGGGACTGTATGAACCTTATGGCTCAAATCAAAGATCGTCGCAGTCAAATTTCTCGCTAAAAAATCTCGACGTGATGAGTCCAGTGAATCTGTCAGGAAGCTGGCACTTCGAAGTTTCAAGTTATCGAAATCTGTCGAAGGTAATAAACCAGAGACCATCTGCATGTTCTTTATGGCAGATATGTATGAATCCATTGCTAACACATCTAGTTTGTAATAGCGCTTCAAAGGATAGGCGGCCAACTGTTTAACTGGGCGAAGTAATAATTTCTGCAACCTCTGTTTTCCTGCTGCTAAGAAATAATTTTCATCATGGGGGGAAAGGCGATGAATCCAATAACCAGATGGATTTCCAAATGGAAGGGCATAAACGGAATCAGTTTTTGTAACTACCGCTAACTGCATAAGCCATGTTGTAGCGATAGCCTGTCCGACCGTTGGAGTATTAGATGTCAGCGAGGAGCCTTGGCTCATTGCAATTACATCTTCTATAAGTGCGGCATCGATATTCCAGATTCGTGGCTTTGGGGGTGGGTTGAATATCGCACTTCCTAATCGCCCATACATGTCTAACTGAGTAACCAGCTCATCATCGATAAATTTGCCATTGAGTTCGCGATGGGTGGGTTCAAAGAGAGTAATAATCGAAGTCGAAGCGTTCGCAATTGGGATATTTGAACAAGTACCGAGAGCAAGTGAAATTACGAAGGTGAAGGAAGTGATCAGGTATTTTTTCACTTGATTAAGTCCCCTGATTTTGCAATCAATTTCTTCTCATCTGGATAAGCCAACATTTCGATAATCTCTGAAAGCGGGAACCAGCCAACATCATCTACTTCCGATATTTGTGGAGCCAGAGCACCACCCACTTCTTTGAATAAATAGTGGTGGACGGTTTTATGGATTCGCTTTCCTCCAGCCATAAACCAAAAATCAATAACACCTAAGGAACGAGAAATCTCACTCTCAATTCCAGTTTCTTCGGCTACCTCCCGGATTGCAGCCTGTTCCGGAGTTTCACCTAGTTCGATATGCCCTTTTGGTAGGGACCACAACAGTCGTTCGCGGTTGTGATCTTTCAAATCGCGCCTACCTATTAGTAGCCCTTTAGTGCCAGAAGCATCAATAACCAACCCACCAGCGCTCACTTCGTCGACTCGCTTGGCATATTGGCTGGTATTTGGCTTAACGCCAGGCTTCTTGAGAGGTTGAGCAGGCGTATCAGTGGGGGTTGCATCCGTAGATGCAGAGATTTGTTGAGGGTGTGGCTTGGCAGGGCGCCGTCTCCGACGTTTTTTCCGTTTTGCTTCGCCACCCGCACTCGGTGCCGGGGTCATAGATGGATGGTACTGCTCTAGCCTTACTCATTGTGAGAGGGAAACTATGAAAACTCCAAGAGATCTAGCCGAGGCGCTGGCGGTCTCCAGCCTGACCGATCACTTCCCGTTGGCGCTCTCACTTGCCCAAGAATTTAAAAAGAAGGGCTTCACCTTGGCGCTAGTAGGTGGGCCAGTCCGTGACGCCATATTGGGTCGGCTCGGAAATGACTTGGATTTCACCACCGATGCCAAACCAGAGGCCACAAAGGCAATTCTTCTCAAATGGGCTGATGCAATCTGGGAGACTGGAGCGGAGTTTGGCACAATTGCTGCAAAACACGGCGATCACACCATCGAAGTAACCACCTACCGAAGTGAAATCTACGATCCCGCTAGCCGGAAGCCGGATGTTAATTTCGGAGATTTAATAGAAGCAGATTTGTTCCGTCGGGATTTCACGGTGAATGCAATGGCCTTGGAACTCACGACGGATGAACCAACATTTATCGACCTCTTTGATGGGGTTTCCGACCTCGCGCTGAAACGACTTCGAACCCCAGGCAAAGCTGAAGATTCTTTCTCAGATGATCCGTTGCGAATGATGCGCGCCGCCAGATTCACCAGCCAGTTGGGTTTCACAGTCGACCTAGCAATTCTTGAAGCGATTTCATCAATGAGCGAGCGAATAAAAATAATATCTGCCGAGAGAGTTCGAGATGAACTTATCAAAATACTTATGTCGAATAATCCACGAACTGGGTTGGAGCTTTTAGTTGAAACCGGATTGGCGCAATATGTTCTTCCAGAATTACCGAAATTAAAACTGGAAATTGATGAACATCACCACCACAAAGATGTTTATGAACACACATTGACCGTTCTGGAACAGGCTATCGCGTTAGAAGATCAACTAGGTGGACCCAATCTTGTAAATCGTTTAGCCGCACTTCTTCACGATATTGGCAAGCCTAAAACTCGTGAACTGATTCCCGGTGGTGGTGTTTCGTTTCACCACCACGAAGTTGTCGGGTCAAGAATGGCAAAGGAGCGGTTGCGCGCATTGCGTTTCGATAACCACACCATCAGTGATGTCTCTACCTTGGTCTTTCTTCACTTGCGATTTCATGGGTATGATTCCGGTGAATGGACTGATGCTGCAGTGAGAAGATATATTAAAGACGCCGATCATCTACTCAGCCATTTGCATGTATTGACTCGCGCTGACTGCACCACCAGAAATCGGCGAAAGGCCGATTTATTAGCACGTACTTATGATTCGCTCGAAGCGAGAATTGTTCAACTCAAAGCCGAAGAAGAGTTAGATAAAATTCGTCCCGATTTAGATGGTTTGGCGATAATGGAAATCCTTCAGATTTCTCCGTCACCATTGGTTGGTAAGGCTTACAAATATCTATTGGATCTACGTATGGAACAAGGACCTCTAGGGTCAGATCTGGCTGAAGCAGAACTTCGTAAGTGGTGGGAAATCAACGCGCCGAAAAACACCTAGGCCGAAGCAAGAAGATTGCAACCCAGCTATATAAGGCAGTGATAAGTAAGGGCAACAATGCCGAATTCCCGGTCTTAGGGAGCACGAAAGCGGCAACGATTGCTCCAAGAACGATCGCGCCATTTACAGCCACATCATAAAATGCAAAAACTCGACCGCGGTATTCATCCTCAATTTTAGATTGAACCAAGGCGTCATTTGTGACCTTTACGGCTTGCCCACACAATCCAACAAAGAATGCGGCAACAACTAGAAAAATTTCTTTAGTTGAAAAAGCAAAAAGAATAAGTGCTGGAGTAGCACCAACCATCATCAACCTTATCCACCGATGTCTTCCCATTTTCATAACACCAAATGGACTAATAATGGAACCTAGTCCCACTCCAACACCAGCAATGCCGAGCGCAATTGCGAATCCGCGCAAACCTGCATCTGGATTGTTAGGTGAGTGGTAATGGTTTCGCTCCAGAAGTAGTCCCATTAAAGTTAGAGCGGTTAAACCTCCGCGTTGGAAAGCTGTAGCCAAAATTCCTCGCAAGGCATCGCCATGTTCTTTCAGTAAATTGAATCCCTCTGACATTTCTCGCCAACCTGCAGTTGAGGGTATCTGTTCTATTGGGCCAATTTCATTTCGTTTTAGCCGAGAGGTAATAACTCCACTTGCTAAGTACCCTAAACAGGCCAAAACAATCAGTAGTGAATCTGAAATATCGGTCCCATGGGATTTGTCTAAGAAATTTTTAATGCCGATTCCAATTCCGCCACCGATAACTACTCCGATGGTTCCTCCAGTTACTGCAAGAGCATTAGCGGCGATCAACTCGGTTTTAGAAACCAGTAGTGGAAGCCCGGCAGATAACCCAGCCAAAATTAAGCGATTGGTGCCGAAGGCGATGAGAACGAAAAGAGTGAGAAGCAAACCAGTCGCTCCACTTTTCACCAGAATTGCGATCACGATCAAATCAGCTGCACGGAAGAAATTTGCAAGTTGCACGATTCGTTGCCGAGGAAAACGATCTAGAAATACACCCGCAAATGGCCCAACAAGAGAGTAAGGCAGGAGAACCACCGCGAACGCTAGGGCGGCAGCAACTGCATTTGATTGGCGTTCCGGCGAGAAGAGTACAAAAGAGGCCAACGCCGATTGAAAGATGCCATCTGTGATCTGCCCCAGCCAGCGAATGTGAAGCAAACGCGGGAATCGCCCACCAGCTGCAACCACCCGGGGAATCTTCATGACGGTAAGAGTAGTTACTTTAAAAAGAACTCCCCTGCCCAAATGGATTATTATTTAGCCCCTATGTGGTCTCGGCGCGATGCAATTGATTATTCCTTAGATCGTCGTGCCAGTTTGGTGGCGCTCTTCCAAGGCAAGGCTTCGGCAATGGACGCCTGCGATGCCGACCCATATCTTCGCCGAGCAGCAAAACACCATGGTGAGTTGAGCAAGCGCCCCTGTCCGGTCTGCAAAAAGACGAAAATGATGGAATTACGCTACGCCTTCGGCGATCAACTTGGGCAATACTCAGGCCGGATTAAGTCTTTGGCTGAATTGGCAGAGATGGAGAATGAATATGGCGAATTTCGGGTCTACACCGTGGAGATCTGCCTAGATTGCGGCTGGAACCATCTGATTTACTCCTATTTGCTCGGAGATGGCAAGGTGCGTAAGCCCCCTAGAAAAGTCCGAACCGTAGAAGATGACGATTGGGTGAAGCGGTAACCTTTCAGCCGTGGCGAACTATAAGAAACCGATCATTCGGATAACCATCTTTTTGGCTGGATTTGGTTTCATTCTTCTTGCCAGTGGAATTGCCTATGCATATTTCACCGTCAAAATCCCCGACCCCAATGCCTTTGTGAATAGCCAAACCACCATCATTCAATATGCCGACGGTAGCGAATTAGGGCGAATGGGTTCAGAAAATCGAACGATTGTTAAGTTGGCCAATATCCCACTAAATGTGCGCCACGCAGTAATGGCCGCCGAAGATAGAAATTTTTATTCCGAAAGAGCATTCAGTCCCACTGGAATTGCACGCGCGTTGTGGAATAACTTAAAGGGAGGATCCTTGCAAGGCGGATCCACAATTACGCAACAATATGCGAAGACTGCCTTTCTGACTCCAACCAGAAGTATTCAACGCAAAATCAAAGAATTAGTCATTGCTATTAAACTAGAGAACCAATTTTCTAAAGATCAAATATTGGAAAACTATTTAAATACAATCTATTTTGGCCGAGGCTCTTATGGAATCGAAACTGCAGCTGAAGTTTATTTTGGAAGAACTGTTGATCAACTCAATGTCTCACAGGCCGCAGTTCTAGCGAGCATTTTGCGGTCCCCTGGTTATTACGATCCTTCCTATGGCCCTAACAACCTAAAGAGATTAAAAGCCCGTTGGCAATATGTAATCGACGGAATGGTTAAAGCAAAATGGCTTTCACCAGAAAATGCTGCCAAGCAAAAATTTCCAACAGTGAAAAGCCGCATTACTTCTGGTTCTTTGGCTGGCCCTAAAGGTTATGTAATGTCGTGGGTGCAGCGTCAGCTCAATCTCTTGGGATTTACCGACGAACAATTACAAGTTGGTGGCTACACCATCAAGACAACTCTTGAGAAGAAAGCACAAGAAGCCGCCGTCGACGCGGTTGATCGCAGAACTCCTGCAAAGGTTCCAACCAATTTACATATTGGTTTAGTTTCTATCCGCCCAGGTACTGGTGAAATCGTTGCGCTCTATGGCGGAAAAGATTTCTTAGCAAATCAATTTAATAATGCAACTCAAGCGACAACTCAAGCCGGATCAACTTTTAAACCATTCGCTTTGGTGGCGGCTTTGGAACAAGGAATCCCATTGACATCAGTATGGGATGGCCAGTCCCCTCAAGTATTTGATGACATCGGAAAGCCTTATCCAGTTTTTAATTATGGAAACGAGCAGTATGGATTGATCGATCTCAAAGAAGCAACGGCAGAGTCAGTGAACACGATCTTCGTTCCACTTGGAATTAAAGTAGGTCCAGATAAAGTTGTTGACGTGGCTAGACGAGCCGGTATTCCAACTTCTGTAGCCATGGTGGCAACTCCATCAGTGACCCTTGGTGTAGCAAGCCCCCACGTTGTAGATGTGGCTTCAGCGTTTGCTACCTTTGCGGCACAAGGTATATATGCCAAACCGTTTATCGTAAAAGAAGTACTGGGTGCTAATTCTGGTGTTCTCTACGAAGCCAGAGTCCAAGCCCAGCAGGTTTTTGCAGCAGATGTAATGGCTGATTTAACTTCGGCACTTCAAGAGGTCACCACAGTAGGCACCGCCGCCGCAGCGCTTGCCGATTTTGGTCGACCTTCGGCGGGAAAGACCGGAACTACTACAGATAATGCATCTGCCTGGTTCAGTGGATACACCCCGCAATTGGCAACTTCAGTAGCAATGTTCCGAGACAACGCTTCACAATCCTTAAATGGAATCGGTGGACTTAATGCAGTAACCGGTGGATCATTTCCCGCCAAGATATGGGATCTGTATATGAAAAATGTTCTTAAAGGCGTAAAAATTGTGGACTTCCCACCATCAGCGGATATCGGTGGGTTAGATCCAGTTTCATTCGAATCGGCGGTACCAACACTGGATCCTGCTCTAGCTGTTACACCAACTCCTACGCCAACAAAAAAGACCAAAGCAAAGCAATAGCGCATGATTAAGTACGCAACTAAATCAATGCTTATTCTTGCTTTAGTCGCTTCACTCTTCTCTTTTGCGAAATTCGAACATTGCCGCGTCAGCGGCTGGGGAACACCAGATGTTTATGTCCATGCGTGTTACTCCGATTTATCAGCTTTATTCGGCGCCCGAGGATTAGATCATCATGCCTGGCCGTATTCGGATTTAACCGACTCTGTGGAGTATCCACCGGGTACCGCCATGGTTATGTGGGCAACTTCTTGGCTAGTTCCACATTCACCCAAAGGTTTTACTGATTACTTCGATATCAATGCGCTGTTAATCGCTTTACTTTTCCTAGGGACAGCTTTGCTTATTTCGAGAATGAATCCGGAATTGTGGTATTTGCTTCCGCTTAGTCCTGCGGTATTGGCATCTCTTTATATCAATTGGGATATGTGGGCGGTTATTTCGGCAATTGCGGCCATTTATTTCTTTGATAAGGAAAAATATTTTTGGAGTGCGGCTCTGTTGGGATTATCCATTGCGACCAAATTCTTCCCGGTCGTGTTACTAATCCCAGTTGCATTAATTTTTTATCGACGAAAAGAAATCGCAAATCTTATAAATTACATCTTCATCTCCGGTTTTACTTGGTTGCTCCTAAACCTGCCATTCATTGTGACAACTCCACATGGCTGGTGGCGCTTTTTTAAACTCAACGGCGAGAGAGGTGCTGATTTCGGCTCGCTTTGGTACGGCTTAGAATTATTTGGAATAAAAGTATCATCGGTAAATAATTTCGCTTTGCTTCTCTTTGTAATTATGACTGCAATCTTGATCTACATCTTTTTTCTTCTGAAAAAAGTGCCAACATTGGCTGCGAGCTCATTTCTTTATGTCGTGGCATTTACTTCGGCTAGTAAGGTGTATTCGCCGCAATATGTCTTGTGGTTGACCCCGGTGGCCATCTTGGCAATCTCTAGCCTGGGTGAACGCGCTCGGGAGCTTCGTAAAGATTTCTGGATCTGGCAGGCTGGTGAGCTGATTTACCATTTAGCCGTGTGGGAGTATTTGGCCAGTTACACCGGAGCTCATTTTGGGCTTCCGACAAAAGCCTATGCAACGGCAATATTTCTCCGGCTCGGGACCACATTTTGGTTGGTTGCCCGAGTGATTTCACGCTCATCCACACGGGAAATTGATCCACAAGAGTTGGAATTTCTCTCCACCGCCACGGACGGCTACGCTTAACCTTCCTCTCCAACCGGGATCACACCGTGAAACCAGCAGGAGAGCGCATAACCCTCCTGTCGCGGAAATCCCGCGGCCGCTTTAGTCCAGAGGAGGTGGGGTTAACGCATGCGTCATTATGAAATCAT
>JBAXSZ010000039.1:0-15692 GCA_037130455.1 Actinomycetes bacterium
CCGGTGATTAAGAGTCACCTGCTCTACCAACTGAGCTAACAACGCGGGAAAAACTACTTTTACGTGCGGAGGAGACCCTATCAGCGTTCAGAGAGCCGAGCAAAAACCTTAAAGAGCGTCTGGCCCACGTTCATTTGTTCGAACTCGAACTACGGTTTCAACGGGGGTGACCCAGACTTTTCCATCCCCGATTGAACCCGAAAATGCAGTTGACACAATTAAGTCAAGAATCCGATCCAAGTCGGTGTTATCGACGAGGACTTCTACTCGAACTTTGGGTATGAAGTCGACGTTGTATTCAGCTCCGCGATAAACCTCTTTATGACCTTTTTGGCGGCCAAAACCTGATGCTTCGGAAACAGTCATTCCCTGAATTCCATGTGCCTGCAGCGCGCTCTTAATCTCTTCAACTTTGGGTGGTTTAACTATTGCAGTAATGAGTTTCATTGCGCCTCCGTTGACTTACTCATTTACTCGATTAATGGTTGCCGTAACGGGCGTATGAGTTGTTGATCTCTGTTTGGGCATCGTCGTGGTTAACCCATTCGCCACCGATTACTTTTTTACCGGGTTCCAGCGCTTTGTAAACCTCAAAGAAATGTTGGATTTCATCGAGTTCATATTTAGCGACATCTGCCAAGTCTTGAATATGGTTCTTTCGAATATCTCCGGCCGCAACACAGAGAAGTTTGTCATCGCCGCCAGCCTCATCTTCCATTCGATACATGCCAATCACTCGACAGGAGACCACACAGCCAGGGAAGGTGGGCTCGTCCAACATTACGAGCGCGTCGAGCGGGTCGCCATCATTGGAAAGGGTGCTTTTTACAAAGCCGTAGTCGTAGGGATACCGGGTTGATGTAAAGAGCATGCGATCGAGGCGAATCTCGCCAGTTTCATGGTCAATTTCGTATTTATTGCGACTGCCCGCAGGGATTTCGATGACGACGTCGAAAATCATGCTTTCCACGAACACCTGACCATCTGCTTGCGAGGCAAGCTCTAGGGCAAAAAAGTGGGGTGAGCGACGGGGCTCGAACCCGCGACATCTCGGACCACAACCGAGTGCTCTACCAGCTGAGCTACGCCCACCATGAGGGGGTAATACTAGCGCACGCTAGGGAAGGGCCTTTAATCGAATCCGGTTGATTTAGGCTGGTTAGGAAGGAATAAAGATGGAACTTCGGTAGTAGTCCAATTCATCTATGGAGTCGCGAATATCACCAAGTGCCCGGTGATTTCCAGTCTTTTTTGGTGAAGCAAAATAAACACGGGGATACCAGCGGCGCGCTAATTCTTTGATGGAAGAGACGTCAACGGTTCGGTAATGCAGGTAATCGTTCACGGCGGGCAGATCGCGAGCGATGAAGGTCCGGTCTACGGAGACGGAATTTCCGGCTAGCGGAGATTTTCCGGCCTCTGGGGCATATTTCTTCAAGTATTCCAAAATCTTGGTTTCGGCTTCGGATAACGAAACCCCATTCGGGATTTCCAGGATCAGCCCAGATTCAGTGTGCATATTGCGAACGAAGTCATTCATCCCATCTAAGTGTTCTTGCTCCACCTTGATGACAAGATCCACGCCTTCGCCCAAAATATTGAGCTGGGAATCGGTGACCAAGACTGCAATCTCGACCAGTACATCTTTATTAAGGTCTAAGCCAGTCATTTCACAGTCGACCCAAATCAGGTTGGGGGAGTCAGAAGCCATTGGTCAAGCCTAGGGCACCCTACGCTGGCTAAAAATCGGGGAATCGGGCTGGGTTCGATTTCACCTGTCGTTCACCTTCGGTTCACCTGAGTTCCACATATTTCCACCCCACAACCGACACTATCCGCGTGTGAGTTCAATGATGGCTGAAAAAGTCGCCCCTCCTTCCCCTAGGGAAATCACGACAAAACCCCGGGTTTCCGATCGGGTTTTTCGTGGAACGGTGACCGGTGTCGGAATGTTGTCTTTGCTCATTCTTACCTTAATTGGACTCTTTCTTGCGTTGCGTGGATTTCAAACATTTAAATCTGAAGGCATTAGTTTTCTTACTGGTTACAAATGGGAATCAGTGACTTCCGACTCTGGAAAAGTAACCAATGTTTTTGGCGTCGGCGCTATGTTGATCGGAACCGTGTTAATTGCGCTTGTTGCTCTTTTTGTTGGCGTGCCGCTTTCAGTCTTGTGCGCGCTTTTCTTAACTTTCTATGTTCCGGACCGATTGAAGAAATTGCTAGTCAGTGTTGTCGACTTGATGGCGGCTTTCCCGTCGATCTTGTATGGCCTTTGGGGATATTTCGTATTGATGCCGATGGCCGAATATTGGGCAAAGCTGCTCTATAAATATTTACGATGGATCCCGATTTTCGATGCTCCGCAACCCTTCTTCGAGCGCTCGCCATTTATTGCTGGGTTAGTTCTTGCCATCATGATCATTCCCATTGTGACTTCAGTTTCGCGAGAAATTTTCGCCCAAACTCCTTTAGACCGAATTCAAGCTGCCTATGCACTGGGTGCAACTCGTTGGGCCATGATCAAGACCGTTGTGCTGCCATTTGGTTCCAGCGGAGTTGTTGGCGGGGCTATGTTGGGCTTGGGCCGTGCCTTCGGCGAAACAGTGGCGGTGTTTTCTGTCCTTAATGTGGTCTTCAAAGCGAACTTCCACATTCTTTATGGAGCCGGTGGAAACGTCGCTTCGATGATTATTTTAAAATGGGGCGAGGCCGTGGGCGATGAAACTAAAGCTCTCTTGGCTGCAGGTTTCGTGCTTTTTGTGCTCACATTATTGATCAATATGGCGGCCAACTCCATCGTCAAGCGAACTTTGAAGTCTGGTAAATAAGATGACATTGTCTGCAGCGCAGGTCGCCCCACAAAAGCCTTGGCAATCATCACCAAAAGAAATGGCTCCAACCTTCCTCTTGTTGTTAGCTTCGTTAGCTGCATCAGTTGCGGTCGTAGCGATTACGCCGATGAAGGGAAAGTTGGCGTACGCCTTCCTCTTCTTTATTTTTGGAACTGCTTCTCTCTCCATCCGAAAATGGCGAATACGCGGACGCGCTGCCGCAGCCGATGCCATTGTTTCCTCGATTGCTCTTACCGGCGCAACTCTGGTGTTCACTCCAGTTATAAGTATCCTGGCGACAACTATTTCTCATGGCGTGAAGGGTTTGCACTGGTCGCTCTTTACGCAAACTATGTTTAGCGCTTCTTATCAAGATCCAATTTCAGCTGGCGGGTTGTTGCATGCGCTGGTCGGAACTCTCTACCTCATCTTGATTTCAATGATTCTTTCAGTGCCAATGGGAATTTTGACTGCTTTATATCTGACCGAAATCAAAGGTCCTGGCGCTAACTTTATTCAGTTCATTGTTCAGGCCATGTCTGGCGTACCTTCAGTTGTAGCTGGTCTTTTTATCTTTGCATCCATCATTGTGACTACCCCGATAAAAGCGTCAGCAATAGCGGGCGCCTTTGCACTTTCAATTTTGATGATTCCAACTGTTACTAGAACAGCACAAGAAGTGTTGTTATTGGTTCCGAATGATCTTCGTGAAGCCGGCCAGGCCCTTGGGGCCACACAGTGGAAGACGGTCGCAACGATCGTCGTTCCAGCCGCTCGAAATGGATTAATCACGGCCACAATCTTGGGTGTGGCACGTATCGCAGGTGAAACCGCCCCACTTCTCTTTACAATTGGTGGGTCAGATAAATTGAATTGGAACCCATTCAAGGACTACCAAGGGGCACTTCCTTTCTACGTCTGGAAAGGCTTGTTGATGGGAACACCTGAATCCATTCAACGCGCCTGGACTGGCATTCTGATTTTGCTTATTTTAGTTTTGTTACTTTTTGTTGCGGCTAGAACTCTTGGTGGTAGAAGGATGAAATCGAAATGACTTTCTCATATGACAAAGATGACGGAGACGATATGTCTGTAGAAATAGCCCTTTCGAAATCATCGCTCGGAGATGTTGCTAAAGAGCGAGCTGCCGCGAAGACTCCTGGTAATGCTCCTTTAGGTTCCGGACTTGAAGCAAGATCCATTCACGCTTGGTTTGGAAAGCACCATGCGGTTTCCGATATTTCCTTAGATTTTGCTGCTGGAACTGTAACCGCGCTCATTGGTCCTTCCGGCTGCGGTAAGTCCACTTTTATTCGAACACTCAATCGCATGCACGAATTTATTCCAAGCGCCGCAATGGCCGGAGAAGTTCTATTGGATGGCAAAGATGTTTATGCAAAAGGCACGGACGTGACCAAGGTCCGGCTGCAGATTGGAATGGTTTTTCAGAAGCCCAATCCATTTCCTTCGATGACTATTGGTGAAAATGTACTTTCTGGTTTGAAATTGGCTCAGTTAAAAGTCTCTGATCGCGACGACTTGATGCAAGAATGTTTGGAGCGCGCTGGATTGTGGTCAGAGGTTAAGGACCGTTTAGGCGCACACGCTGGCGGTCTTTCTGGCGGACAACAACAACGCCTCTGTATCGCCCGAGCCCTGGCAGTAAAACCTAAAGTACTTCTTATGGATGAGCCTTGTTCTGCTCTTGACCCTGGGTCAACACTACGAATCGAAGATACCATTGGTCAATTGGCTCAAACCATGACGATCATCATCGTTACTCATAACATGCAGCAAGCAGCACGCGTGAGCGACTACACCGCATTTTTCTTGTCAGACGGCGGCCCAGGCTCCATGATTGAAGTTGGTCCAACTAATGAAATATTCAGCCGACCTCGCGATGAGCGCACCGAGAACTACGTTTCTGGGCGTTTTGGCTAGACCGTTCTAGACCGAAGTACCACAAATCGCTTCACCATTTGTTCACTTTGAGTTAGCCGGCACTTCAGGTGTTGTCTAGGAAGAGTTTCTTGCGAACTTTACAGTTTGGATACGTAACCGCTTATTCCTATGTACTTAACCTGGAAGGGTTTGAATGAAACTTTCACGATCAACCAAGATTGCCACTGCTGGTGCAGCCGCAATACTTCTAGCATTTGCTCCTATCGCCAATGCCGCTGTTCTTAAAGCCGCAGGCGCAACTTCTGTTTCTGGAATCATCGACAAGTGCAAGGCTGAATATCAAGCTGCCACTGGTGATTCTTACGATTATCCAGGCGGCGGTTCTGGCGCTGGCAAGACTGCCATGCAAAACAAGACCGTTGACTTTGCATTCTCTGATTCAGTTCACGCAACACCTGTTGCCAACGAAATCCACATCCCAACCGTCATCTGGCCAGTTGGAATTTTGACTAACCTCAACACCGCAAAGCCTTTGAACCTTTCCCGCGAAACAATCGCCGGAATTTTCGCTGGAACTATCACAAAGTGGAATGACCCAGCAATCGTTGCAGATAACAACAAGACAATCACCACTGTTGTTTTGAAGAAGAACAACGGCGTTGTCGTCAAGGACCAGCAAGGCAATCCAGTTGTTCTACGTACCCAAACTTCAAATATCAGCCGTACCATGCCAAACCAAGCCATCACCGTTATCTACCGTGCCGACAACTCAGGTACCACCAATAACTTGGTTCGCGCATTGAACAAGTCAGTTCCTTCAATTTGGACCAAGGCTCCTGCTGATGCTTTCAGTGCTGCTTTCCCTGGTGACATCACCAAGGATCCAGTTCACTTCCGTTCAGCTTCAGGTTCAGCTGGTGTTTCCCAGTTGGCAAAGAACACCAAGTATTCGATTACCTATTCTGAAATTTCTTTCGCTGCTGCCTACGGTCTTCAATTGACTAACGTCATCAACGCCGCCGGTAACTCAATCACTCCAAACTCAGATTCCGCTCTTGCAATGGCTGCGCAAGCAACCGTGAACGCAGACGGTACCGTAGCGTTTGATTACAATGCCAAGGATCCAGCTGTTTATCCGTTCACAGCTACCACTTATGCATTAGCGCTTACTAACTATGGTGATACTGCAAAGGCTGCTTCCGTCAAGAAGGCTATTAGCTTCCTTGGCTTCAACTGCCCTGGACTTCACCCAGAACTTGGTTTTGCTAAAACCACAGAGACAAGTGTCTTCGGAATAAAGCTCCTGGCTCAGCTTGCAAAGCTTGGCGCTTAATTCTCAACTAAGTTAAAAGAAAAAGCGGGCTGCCTGAGGGGGCGGCCCGCTTTTTTATTTCGAAAATCAAGAAGAATGCTGACGGGAAATATCGAATAAGTCTTGAAGAGTAAGACCTCGCTCGCGGTGGATTCGGTGCCTTCGATCTAAATCGGTAGCCAGGGCAAGGAAGACCACAGCAGTGGTTAAAGCATCGCCAAGTGCATGATGGGGCGAGTACACGGGCAGCCCTAGGTGGCGAGCTATAAATTCCAACGAAGGTTCTTTACCTGTCCCTGGCGCCTTTATCCCGCACGCCCGCGCCAAAGAGGCAGTATCTAATACCTGTTTGGGATATGGGAAACCAGTCCCTTTGAACTTGTCAGCTAAAAATGCGCGCTCAACCCAAGCAGCGTGAGCAATTAGGGTTCGTCCGGTTAATTCATTGACTAAGTTTGGAATGACTTCCTGTAAGGATTTGGCGCTTTCCAAATCAACCGAGCGCAGCCCGTGGATAAGCACTGAGGAAATCGAAGGATGGCCGGTCGGTTTGATCACTTGATAGAAATTGGATTTGCTAGCGATACGACCAAGATGAATCTGGGTAACGCCGATGGAAATGATTTCATCGCGCTTGAGGTTCAACCCCGTCGCTTCCAGATCTATCGAACAGTAATCAATTTCTTTCCAGGGTAAATCCAAGATATTAGGCGAAATTTGAGCAAACCTCTTTGGCCATTTCATCTCAACCGAATTTCCCATTCACTGTGAATTCGGTTTTGGATTGTTGAAATAGCTCGGAAATTCTCTCTCAAGTGGCTTCGCGTCAAAGAATCTAGTTGTTCTGGAGAAATCCAGGTAGAGCCAGCCCTGCCTTCTCGAATGGCCAAAATTTCCTGTTCGAAAATCATTTGATGGATGCTGGAAAAAGCATTGACGAGAATATCGCCTTCGTCGTTGAGCAAGATGCCGGCCACCTTTGCTCGATTGAGCCGATCAATCGTGCCGCCGCGGACATCTCCTTGGGCTATGGCTAACCAACGAGCCAAAGATGAGATAGGCGTTAATCCACCATCTTTTAAGTTGAGCTCGCCTTTGTTCTCTCCGATTTGATGAACGACAAATTCGCGAACGAAGCCAATGGGAGGGCGTTTGGCAACGGCAAAGAGCAGTGATTGTTGAAGGAAGGCATGAGTTCTGGAAGTTTCCCTAATCGTTTCCGTGATAGTTCTTCCCAGGGCCATTTGCGTAATCGGTTGACTATCTGCAGCCATAGCCGACAGAAGAAGCGCTCCAGCCAAAGTGGGGTCGGTCAACCAACCGCTGGAAGCCTTTATCCAGGATGATTTTGAGCGACTAAAAAGCAAATTGTCGGCATTGGCGCCATTGGAACATCGTTGCAGACCACACCTTTCCATAAGCAGCAAAAACTCTTGTGCGCTCTTTTGAATCTCAAGACTTGGGTCGGCACCATCCAGTGGGTCAGCCCAAACGATCGCGGTGTCTACATCAGAGATGGGCAACGGTTCACCTCTGGCCATGGATCCCAAGATCAGCCACGAATGGTCAACTAGTGTGTTCTTTTCTGGTGCCAATTTGACTAAGCGAGTCAGAATTGCAGTGACAATGGCAGACATTAATGCACCTACATGCAACGAAGGAATGCCACTGTCGTGAAGCTCTACCAAAGTTGGCATTAGCAATCTGGAAGCGTCGAAAAGTTCTTCATCCGACTTAGCAGATTCGATTGCAACCCGAATCATCAAAGGATTGCGAAGTTCCACTGAAGCCAGATCCATAGCGCGCACAACACCGATGGGATGACCCGAATCATTCAAGACGACTAAGTGATGTACTCCTGATTCCACCATCCGAAGAAATGCAGTTGCCAAAGAAATGTTGTGGGGAATTGTTATGAGCGGGGAGTTCATGATCGTATGAACGGGGGAGTCGATGCTGATTTCGCCAACGCCGATTCGACTGCGAAAGTCGCGGTCGCTGATAATTCCCAGCCCTTGTGGCGATTTGATAATTGCACAGGACTGCTCTGCCGCGGACATGGCAATTGCAACTTCGCGAATTGAATCTGTAGCGTTGACCCAAACGATCTCGCGCATAAATTTAGTTACCAGCGCTTGCGCATCTGACATCACGGCAGTGGCAGTTAAGCGGTTTCTGGTGACGGTAGTGCCAAACTGATTGAAATTTAAGGCACTTTGATTGTGGACAATTTCTCGCGGATCTGGCAGTCGGTAACACAAAGTATCTTCAGCGGCCCGAAACGAATATTGGGGAGGTAACCCCGCCAATAGCGAGGTATGCCCAAAAGCATCTCCCGAATCCAGAAGATCGACAACATTGCCACGGTCCAAAACTTCTACTGAGCCAGTTCTGACAAGGTAAAAATGTTTTAACGGGTCGGATCCCACAACGACTATTACCGTGCCTTCGGCAAAATATTCAACTTCAATATTGGAAGACAACCGCTCTAGATCATCGGTTGATAAAGCGCTAAAAGAAGGATGTTTGGCCAGAAAGTCCGTGAACTCCTGCATCGTCGGCCTCCCTAGGTGGACCCTTAGCCTCTAACGATAGTTTGGATTATGGGCGACTTCCACCATCGACGACGACCACGCTTCCAAACATATAGTCAGAATCTTCTGACGCTAGAAAACTGACAGCCTTAGCAATATCTTCGACTGTTCCAATGCGACCGGCAGGTAATGATTGAGCCCATTTTTCCAAGGCATCTGGACGAGAGGTAATCCAGTCGGCCATTGGTGTGTCAATCAATCCAGGACAGACAACATTGGCTCGAATTCCTTTGCCACCAAAGTCCACAGTGATGGAGCGAGTCATCATGATGACCGCTGCTTTTGATACCGAATAAATGGGGCGCGTTGAACCTGCGTGTAATCCCGCAGTGGAAGCGATGTTAACAATTGAACCGCCACCATTGGCGATCATTCCCGGGATGAAAGACTTACACGTTAGGAAAATGCCTTTTACATTGACATCCATCAGTAAGTCATATTGTTCGACGGTTGTTTGGGTTAAATCGTGTTCGAAGAAAACGCCGGCGGCATTGACCAAGAGCGTAGGTTGACCCAATTTTTCCAAAACTTGATTTCTAAGGTTAATGACCTGATCTTCATGACGAAGGTCGCACGAGATTGCTACGCTGCCAGGAATCTGCGCTGCGGCAATTTCTAGAGCATCTTGATGGAGATCGGTCAGCGCTATTGAGTAGCCCTGGCTGGCCAACTTTTTGGCGATACCTCCACCAATTCCACCGGCGGCACCTGTGACGACGGCAATCAAATTCCTTGTGGGACCGGTGGGGGTTATAGGCATGACGCTCCTTCGTGAGGTGATGTGGTGAGGAATTTAGAGTAAAAAAGGCAAGCGCGCCTGGCAGGAATCGAACCTGCGACAACCCGCTTAGAAGGCGGGTGCTCTATCCGACTGAGCTACAGGCGCAATAATTTAAGTCTACCTAGTCAAACCACTAAGGTTTCTCACTATGGCTGAGTTCATATATACAATGAAAAAGGCGCGAAAAGCGCATGGTGACAAGGTCATTTTGGACGACGTCACTTTGATGTTCCTACCAGGGGCCAAAATTGGTGTGGTCGGGCCAAACGGTGCCGGTAAGTCCACGGTCCTTCAGATTATGGCTGGACTTCAGCAACCTTCCAACGGCGAGGCATTTTTGACGCCAGGTTATTCCGTCGGCATCTTGTTGCAGGAGCCGCACCTGGATGATTCCAAGACAGTTCTGGAAAATGTTCAAGAAGGCGTGGCTGACACCATTGCCATCCTCAATCGATTTAACGAGGTCAGCGATGAAATGGGAAACCCCGACGCCGACTATGACAAACTGCTTGCCGAGATGGGAAATCTCCAAGAACAGTTAGATCACCGAAATGCCTGGGAGTTAGATTCTCAATTAGAGCAGGCCATGGATGCGCTGCGTTGCCCACCTCCTGATGCCGATGTGAGCGTCCTCTCCGGTGGAGAGCGTCGCCGGGTAGCGCTCTGCAAGTTACTTCTGCAAGCGCCTGATCTCTTATTGCTAGATGAGCCAACTAACCACCTAGATGCCGAATCCGTTTTGTGGCTGGAACAATTCTTAAGCAAGTATCCGGGAACCGTTGTCGCGATCACTCACGATCGATACTTCCTAGATAACGTCGCTCAATGGATTTTGGAGTTGGACCGAGGTCGTGCCTATCCATACGAAGGCAACTACTCCACTTACCTGGAGACCAAGTCGACTCGTCTGAAAATTGAAGGCCAAAAGGATGCCAAGCGAGCTAAGCGCTTGAGTGAAGAACTTGAATGGGTTCGAATGAACGCCAAAGGCCGCCAAGCAAAATCTAAATCTCGTCTGGCTAGATATGAAGAGATGGCTGCTGAAGCAGATAAGACCCGCAAGTTGGACTTCGAAGAAATTCAAATTCCACCGGGGCCGCGTCTTGGAAATATTGTTGTCGAAGTTGATCATCTGAAGAAAGGCTTCGGAGAACGCTTACTTATTGATGACCTCTCCTTCACTCTGCCGCGGAACGGAATCGTTGGAGTCATTGGACCCAACGGCGCGGGAAAGACCACGCTCTTCAAAACAATTCTTGGTCTTGAACCTGCCGACAGTGGCACGGTAAAGATTGGCGAAACCGTCAAGATTTCTTATGTCGATCAGTCCCGCGGTGGCATCGACCCAAAGAAAACATTATGGGAAGTAGTTTCCGACGGTTTGGATTACATGAAAGTGGGAAATGTCGAAGTACCTTCCCGCGCTTATGTTTCTGCATTCGGATTTAAAGGCCCGGACCAACAGAAACCGGCCGGAGTCCTCTCTGGCGGTGAGCGAAACCGACTGAATTTGGCGCTGACCTTAAAGCAGGGTGGAAACCTGTTGCTGCTGGATGAGCCCACCAACGACCTGGATGTTGAAACCTTAGGTTCTCTAGAAAATGCTCTTCTGGAATTTCCTGGTTGCGCTGTTGTTATCTCTCACGATCGCTGGTTCCTGGACCGGATCGCCACTCATATCTTGGCCTACGAAGGCGATTCGCAATGGTTCTGGTTTGAAGGAAACTTTGAATCGTACGAGCAGAACAAGATTTCCCGCCTTGGTGCCGAAGCAGCAAGGCCACACCGAGTCACCTATCGAAAGCTGACCAGGTAATGCGATTTCAAGGTAAGGCCCATGTGCGCTGGGATGACCTGGATGCTTTTGGTCACGTCAACAACGCCACATATCTGACCTACGCCCAAGAAGCTCGGTCGGATTTCTTCTGGTTTTCTCGAGTTCGGGATGGGTTGACACCCATTCTCAGTGACATGGTGGTTGGTCGCACAGAAGTTGATTACTTGATCCCAATATTTGAGGGCAGTTTTGATCTGGATGTCAGCATTTGGGTTACAAAAATTGGAACCGCATCCTTTGCGCTGGAATATGAATTGACCAGTAAGAATGGATTGCACGCACGGGTTAAGACCGTCCAAGTGGCGGTGACAGATGCGAAGAACAAATCGAGACCTTTAAATGATGCAGAGCGTTTATTCTTGTCGCAGTATTTAGAAGAGCCCGTTTAGCACGAACCGAGAGGAATCCCATGTCCACTTCTCTACCTTCCCGAACTGAACGGCCTTGGTGGCGCGATGCGGTCACCTACCAGATTTATATTCGCTCCTTTGCCGATGCCAATGGCGATGGCAAAGGCGATGTCGAAGGTATTCGTTCTAGATTGCCGTACCTGAAGAAGTTGGGCATTGACGCCATATGGATCACCCCTTGGTACCCATCACCCCAAAATGATCATGGGTATGACGTTGCTGATTACATGAATATCGAACCTGATTACGGGACATTGGCAGAAGCTGAGCAGTTAATAAAAGAAGCGCACGATATGGGAATTCGTTTTATAGTCGATATCGTTCCCAACCATTCTTCTGATCAACACAAATGGTTTCAAGATGCACTCAAGGCAGCACCTCATTCGCCAGAGCGCGCTCGCTATATCTTCCGTGAAGGTAAAGGTGCCAACGGCGAACTTCCACCCAACAACTGGCAGGCGGTCTTTGGTGGGCCAGCATGGCATCGCATTACCGAAGCTGATGGAACTGCTGGCCAATGGTATTTACACCTGTTCGCAGTAGAGCAGCCAGACTTCAATTGGGAGAATCCCGAAGTCAGGGCCCACTTTGAAGATGTATTGAAATTCTGGTTGGACCGTGGCGTCGATGGATTCCGTATCGACGTTGCTCATGGAATGATCAAAGAGCAAGGCCTTCCGGACATCACAACCGACCCAGAGTTATTAAAAGTTCAGAAGATGCCCTATTGGGATCAAGATGGCGTGCACGAAATTTATCGAGCGTGGCGCAAGATTCTAGATTCTTACCCAGATGATCGAATGGCCGTTGCCGAGGCCTGGGTGCCACCAACAAGTTTGCCGTTGTATCTACGTAAAGATGAGCTTGCCAATTCGTTCAACTTCGATTTCCTTGATTCAAAATGGAGTCGAAAGGTCTTGAAGAAGAGCATCGTTAGAACTATTAAAAATCTAGCGGGCGTTGATGCTCCTGCCTCTTGGGTTTTTAATAATCACGATGTCACCCGATCCGTTACCCGTTTTGATCTAGGTCTTAAAGGTGGCGGCGTCAGCAATCTGAAACAACGATTTGGAAATACTAAGAAATTCAATGCTGAACGAGGAGTACGTCGTGCTCGTGCCGGTGCGATGCTTATGTTCGCCCTTCCTGGTGGCGCTTATGTTTATCAAGGCGAAGAGTTGGGACTGCCAGAAGTTACCGATATTCCGCATAATCGTCTGACCGATCCTCGTTGGAAGATGAGCGAATATAAGGATCCAGGCCGCGATGGTTGTCGGGTTCCTCTTCCTTGGTCTTCAGATAGCTCTGGTTCCTACGGCTTTTCTACCAATTCGGCGCTATCCGCTGAAGATTCTTGGTTACCTCAACCAACATGGTGGGGCAAGTATGGCGCTGACTCTCAGGAGAATGATCCTGATTCTTCACTCAATATTTATCGCAAGGCCTTAGCTATTCGAAAGAGCGAATCTGGTCTTGGCGATGGCAAATTGAAGTGGGTCGACTTGGGTAAAGATGTTCTTGCATTTTCTCGCGCTGGCAATTTCCTATGCTTAGTGAATTTTGGAGACCCTATCAAGGTACCTAAAGGCACCGAAGTTCTTCACTCCAGTTCGCCGTTGGATGGAAAAAAGATTCCAACCGACACAACTGTCTGGTTGCGCACCACTAAGTGAAGTTTGCCAAAGTACATCCAGCCTGGACGGCTGCTGGCGTTACATTTCTGACCTTAATGGCGACTGCCGGATTTCGATCTGCGCCATCCATTCTGATTGTGCCGTTGGAAGATGCTTTTGGGTGGGGTAGAGAATCAATCTCTCTAGCTATCAGCATCAATGTTCTGCTCTTCGGTTTAACCGCCCCATTTGCGGCCGCGCTCATGGAGCGGTTCACGATTCGTCGTGTTGTCATGTGTGCATTAACCGCTGTCGGAGTTGGCGCTTTCTCTACTATCTGGATGACAAAACCGTGGCACTTAATTGCGCTGTGGGGTGTGGTGGTTGGCGTAGGAACAGGTTCTATGGCTTTGGTCTTTGCCGCATCTGTTGCCAATCGATGGTTTATTAAACGCAAAGGCTTGGTTATCGGGGGATTAACTGCCGCATCGGCCACAGGACAACTTATATTTCTTCCAGGACTTTCCTCTCTTGCAGTTCATCATGGTTGGAAAACTGTTTCCATGACAGTTGCGATTGCCGCTTGGGTAATGGTTCCGCTGATCGCGATTTTCTTGAAGGAGAGTCCAGCAACAGCTGGTATTACTCCTTACGGGGCGCCAGAAGATTGGTTTGAACATCCGCAAGTCCGACGAAATGCCGCCAAGCATGCGATCGACACTTTGCGAGCCGGAATGAAGGAGAGCGATTTTTGGTATTTAGTTGGATCCTTCTTCGTCTGTGGGCTATCCACAAGCGGCTTAGTCGGTACTCACTTTATTCCAGCGTCGCACGATCACGGCATGATGGAGGTAACCGCCGCCAGTTTGTTAGCCATGATTGGTGTTTTCGATGTGATTGGAACGATTTTTTCAGGTTGGTTAACCGATCGTATCGACCCAAGAAAATTGTTGTTCTTCTATTACTTGCTTCGTGGACTTTCGCTCTTCCTCTTGCCTTCTATTTTGTTTTCAAGCATCCATGCTTCAACCGTGGTCTTCGTTATCTTCTACGGTCTGGATTGGGTTGCAACTGTTCCACCGACCATCGTTCTATGCCGAAGAGTTTTAGGTGCAGAGCATGGAACTGTGGTTTATGGCTGGGTCTTTGCCGCGCATCAAATTGGTGGATCAATAGCAGCCTTTGGAGCAGCAGTCTTGCGAGTCAAATTTGGAAACTATTCCAGCGCCTTCTACATCAGCGGAATCCTCTGTGTAATAACTTCATATTTTGTCTTGCAGATAGGGAAACGAAGAGAGAAAGCGCTAGCGGCATGAGTGAAAATCAAGGCCAGGCTCTTTATGAAAAAGTCGGTGGACACGGAACATTCGTAACTATCGTGGATGGTTTTTACGACCAACTAGCTAATGAACCATTGCTTTTAGCAATGTATCCCAAGAAGGATATGGCTGGCGCCAAGGAACGCCTTCTGCTTTTCCTAGAGCAGTACTGGGGTGGTCCCACGACTTATTCCGATCAACGTGGCCACCCACGGCTTCGGATGCGCCATGGTGGATTTCATATTGGCCAAGCGGAGAAGGAAGCCTGGCTGCGCTGCGCCCATGCCGCCATTATTGATGTGGAGATAGAGGAAGCACTTAAAGAAGAACTTTGGGAGTATTTTCAATACGCAGCCCATTCCATGGTGAACCAACCAGAGTAGCCTTTTCGAATGAGCACAAATCCGAATATTGAACAATTAGCAAAAATGCGTGAAGGCCGCGGATTTATCGCGGCGCTCGATCAGAGTGGTGGAAGTACGCCTAAAGCGCTGCGGCTTTATGGAATACCTGAGGATAGCTACCTCGGAGATGAGCAGATGTTCGACCTCGTTCATCAGATGAGGTCCCGAATTATCACCAGCCCAGTCTTTTCCGGGGATCGAATTCTTGGGGTCATTCTTTTTGATATGACTATGGAGCGGATGATCGAAGGAATGGGCACGGCAGAATATTTATGGGAGCGCAAGGGGATTGTGCCCTTCTTGAAAGTTGATATTGGCCTTCAGGAGAAATCCAACGGCGTTCAATTGATGAAACCGATTGCGGATTTAAGTGACAAATTGAGCCGGGCGGTTAACCATGGAGTTTTCGGCACAAAAATGCGTTCGATTATTGCCGAAGCAGATTCTGTTGGCGTTTCTCAAGTAGTGAATCAGCAATTCGAGTTTGGTGATCAGATTATAGGAAGCGGTCTAGTTCCTATTATTGAGCCGGAAGTTGATATAAAGAGCGCATCAAAATCTGAGTCAGAGATTCTCTTGAAGAAGGTTCTGCTTGATCAATTGAATTCACTACCTGAATCTAAAAATATTCTTCTTAAATTGACGCTTCCCGACATCCCAAATTTCTATCGAGAACTCGTCGACCA
>JBAXSZ010000004.1:0-78916 GCA_037130455.1 Actinomycetes bacterium
TCAGCAAGCGCTGCAAGCGGAGCCACCGGACCGATGAGTCCGAGCGGACCGATAAAACCTTAAGACCGCCAGCTAGTATGCAGCGGTCGTCCTTCGGCATAACCAGCTGCGGATTGGATTCCTACTACTGCCTTTTGGTGAAAGTCTTCCAAACTGGTTGCTCCCGCATAAGTACATGATGAACGAAGTCCAGCAATGATTTCATCTAACAAATCTTCTACACCAGGGCGCGCTGGATTTATGTACATACGCGAGGAAGAAATTCCTTCTTCGAATAAGGCCTTTCGGGCTCGATCGAAAGCATCTTCAGTGGCAGTACGAGCAGCAACGGCGCGAGCTGAAGCCATTCCGAAAGACTCTTTATAGAGCAAACCGTTGGCATCTCTATTGAGATCACTGGGAGATTCCAAAGTTCCAGCAAACCAAGAACCAATCATTACTTGCGAGGCGCCAGCCGCTAAAGCCAGTGCTACATCGCGCGGATGTCGAACTCCGCCATCGGCCCAAACATGCTTTCCATACTTGCTTGCTTCGGCGGCACACTCCATAACTGCTGAGAATTGAGGTCGCCCTACGCCCGTTTGCATTCTGGTTGTACACATTGCACCGGGTCCAACGCCAACTTTAATAATGTCTGCCCCGGCTTCAATTAAGGCTTTTGTTCCTTCGGCAGTAACAATATTTCCGGCGACAATAGGAATCTTTGGATCTAAGGCGCGAATTACTTTAAGGGCTTCAATCATTTTTGCCTGGTGACCGTGTGCAGTATCAACGACAAGGACATCGGCTCCAGCATCGATTAACGCTTGTGCTTTCGTGGCGACATCTCCATTAATTCCTACGGCTGCAGCGACGCGAAGTTTTCCGTTCGAATCAAGTGCGGGTTTATAGAGTGTGGCTCGAAGCGCAGAGACCCGAGTCAAAATTCCAACTAATTCACCTGCACTATTTATCACCGGCGCTAATTTTCTCCGGCTGGCATGTAGGAAATCGAATGCTTCGCGAGGAGAAACCGAATCTGGCAAAGTCACAAGGTCTTTGCTCATAATTAAATTAAGTTGGGTAAAGCGATCCACGCGCTGGCAATCTTCTTCGGTAACAATTCCGACTGGTTTCTTATTTTCTACAACGATCAATGCCCCGTGCGCGCGCTTGTTGATCAAGTCCATGGCATCGGCAACGGTTTCGTGCGGAGCTAGAGTGACTGGAGTGTCAAAGAAAGTGTGTCGGGATTTCACCCAAGAAATAACGTCGGCCACAATCTGCAACGGAATGTCTTGGGGAATTACCGCAATGCCACCTCGGCGGGCAACTGTTTCGGCCATTCGTCGACCAGAGATTGCGGTCATATTGGCAACGACTATGGGAATGGTGCATCCGCTCTGATCTTGGGTGGAAAGATCAACATCCATTCGACTAACTACATCGGAGTTGCTGGGGACCATGAAGACATCGTCATAGGTCAGGTCATAAGCGGGATTTGTTAAGAAACGCACGTGTCAAAACTATACTCTTTAATTACTGTTCTTCTTAGCCCTTTCTCAGATTGTTTCGGTGTAATAGGTCAATGAGTGCGTCAGAGCTGGCATCCTCGCGCGAACGAATGTCGTGGCGCATTGGCCTATTCCTTCTTATTATCGGTTCCGCCTGGATCAACCTCTGGCGGTTAGCCGCAGGAGCTAGGTCAGAGTATTACGCCGCTATTGCAGTGAGCATGAGCAAGAGTTTTAGCAATTTCCTCTTTGGTGCCTTGGATCCGGCTGGCACAGTCTCGTTAGATAAAATTCCTGGCTCATATTGGCTTCCCGCTATTTTTGTGAAGTTCTTTGGCTTTAGCACCTGGGCAGTTGATGCGCCCAATGCTTTGGCCGGAATTGCTGCAGCAGTGGTTGTGGCGATCGCGGTTCGCCGATTATTCGGAAGTTATGCAGGTCTTTTTGCAGGAGCGCTTATTGCAACTACTCCAATAATTGCTGCAGCCTCCCGTTCAAATCAACCACAAATGTTCTTTGTATTGGCGATGGCTATCGCCGCAGATAGGGCCAGCGCTGCGATGACCTCTGGAAACCGAAAATCTTTGATCTGGGCCGGAGTCTGGATCGGTTTGGCTTTCCAGTCGTACATGCTTGAAGCGTGGGCGGTGTGGCCAGCATTAGCCATTGCCTGGATATTCTTTGCACCGGTGCCAAGGCTAGAACGTATTAAATCGTTGATGATTGCCGGAGTCACTTCACTGGCTGTATCGCTGATTTGGATAATGATCGTCTCGCTCACGCCTGCAACTGCTCGACCATATGTGGGTGGGACTTACCGAAACAACGCTTGGGAAATGGTCTTTGGTTACAACGGACTAGGTCGCTTTGGTGCAACCCAATCGCTCTCTTCCGCAACGGATAATCCAATTTATAGATCCTTCACGCCCCCCTTCAGCGGAACTCCTTCGATCACCAGATTATTTAATGATCAACTCTCCGGACAAATCGCTTGGTTAATTCCATTAACGATCTTGGTCATCATCATCGGGCTGGCAGCAAGTTTTAGAGTGAAAGATTTTTCATCCGACAAGGCAAATTTCATTTTCTTTACATTATGGTTCGTAACATTTTTTGTAATGTTTTCCAAAGTTGCAGGCATGCATCAGTTCTACACAACCACATTAGCCATTCCGATGGCTGTTCTTATTGCAGGAGTATTTAAGTACTTGATCGCCAAGAGAACTTTTTTGGCAAAAGCCCTTTTAGCTCTATTAGTCACTAGTTCGGCGATCTGGGCGCTATTAATTTCAGCAAAATATCGTGGCTTCTACACATGGGCGCCTAAAGTCGCGCTTGGATTGGCATTGGTTGGCGCAATTGGTTGGCTAGCAACATCAAATTCACGAGTAAGAACTGTGGCTATAGCTTCCATAGTTGCTTCAGTAATGATTACGCCAACAGTTTGGGCGCTAGATGTAATTAATCAACCTAGCAGTATTAATCCAACCGCAGGCCCTGCAAGCGCCAATGGTTTTGGCGGTCCGGGCGGTGGCGGATTTAACGCAAAAGCTCTGCAAAATGGCGCCTCAATGCCGAATATGCCTGGCGCACCTTCAGGGGCACCACCAAATTTCGACCCCCGAAGTTTTCAAGATCCGGGCCACCATGATCCTATGACTGGAACAAATCCTCCACTCGGCTTTCAAGCGGGGGTTGGATTTGGCGGTGGATTTGGTCAGGATGCAAATACTTCGCTTATCAAATATTTAAAAGCTAATCGAAATGGGAGCAAATTCCTCTTGGCAACCTTTGGCGGAATGGCGGCAGCGCCATTCATAACGGCGACCGAAGATAAAGTCTTGCCCGTTGGTGGTTTTGACGGCCAAGATCCTTCGCCAACTTTGTCACAATTTAAAGAACTTATTAAAAACGGCGAATTGAAATATGTCCTGATTGGAGGCGCTGGCGGTAATAACAATGGCAACGAAGTAAATACCTCCAAGATTCAAAGTTGGGTCACCACTAATTGCTTATTGGATGCCGGCGCTCCTGCTGGAGTGACGCTTTACAGTTGCTCGCCAGAAGTTGCAGTTAACAATTAGATCGCAACGAAATTACTTCTCTGCTTCTCGTTTCACCGCATGTGAACGATAGCTCGTGATGAATTTTTCGGCCCGTAGCGCAGCGATGGCGACACTCACTAGATCGCTAGCTTTTGGATAGAGGACATAACGAGTTTCCCATTCGGGTTGAAATTTTGCGTTGAATCGATATAAGGATTCAACTTGGAACCAATTTGAAAAGAAGCGAATCAAATTTCGGCTTCCGCGGGTTATGGGTCCGGCGCTAATTTTATCTGCGCGTTCGAAGAGCGAACGGAAGGCAGCAAAGTTCAAGGAGATATGAGTGATTCCATTTTCCTTGGCATACTCAACTGAGGAAGCAATCATTAGTTCATTCACGCCCGGATCGTTTTCTCTATCCCGCTGCATTCGGTCTAGCGATAATCTATTTGTTGTCCACGGAACGAAATAGAGGAAACCTTTAATTTTCCCTTCTCGTTCTGCGATAGTTACAAAAGTATCTTGATCAAAGTCTTCGCCGAAGCGATCCATTGACATGGAGAAGCCTCGTTCTGGAACGCCGTAACGCCATTTTCTAGCCAGACTTCGAAGTTCTCGCTTAGTTTCGCTATTCAGGTCGGCCCAACGCGAGGTATATGTTGAGTAACCCTTTCGCTTAATGCGATTGACCATCTGTCGCACATTGCTCATCGTGCGACCTTCTAAAGTAAAAGATGCCACATTTATAATCGCTTCATCGCCGATATCTACCGCAAGCATTCCCGCTTGTTCCACCCAAACCTGACCACCATGATCGCTGCAACCCATTACCGCCGGAGTCCATGCATGCTTCTGAGCTTCTGCCAGGAATTCGGAAATTGCTTCACTCCAAAGACTGTATTCACCAAAAGGATCTCCACTGGCAAGCATCACCCCACCCTGCACCCGATAAGCAATCCCAGCTTTCTTATTCTTGGCCCAAATAACACTCTTATCTCGTCTCGTTGCGAAGTAACCTAGAGAGTCTTGTTCTTGGTCATGCTTTATCAAGCTCTTAACGTTCTCCAACTCTTCATTTGTCATTGTTGGGACCGCTTCTATTTTGCGGAAATAGAGCCAAATAGGAACGATGATGATGAAGAAACCAAAGGTTCCGAAAGTGAATCCCACTGCATCATTAATTCGATCAGAAGCGAACTGAACTGGACCTGTGATTCCAACAAAACCTTCTACAACAGTCAAAACGATATCTTTTATGGAAGGTGAGCCGACTACATCGCCACCGTGTCTAAAATAAAGAAGCATAATTCCCGAGAAGAATAGGATAATTACGACCAAGACAAATCCGTATAAAGGACGTAGCCGAGTAGTCGGATCTGATTTTGCATAAAATTCTTTTCTATAAACAATCAGCAAAATAATTAAGATAATAGAAAAGATCTGTTCGTAAGGTTGCTCGCGCAGGCGCAGCGCATTGGCAAAAATGCTGATAAAGAGAATCGCCAAACTCATTGACCAGGCACGTCGCTTTCGGTTAGAAAGTCCACGAGCGAGCAACAAGGTAACGATCCCAGTTATAAATACCGTTGCGAAGGCAGTCGAATGAATCGCTAGGGGAACATATTTTTCAAATCTTCCAGCGCGCAATTTTACGGGACGAAAAATATTTGCTGCGATGTCAAAGAGCCCGACGAAATAAGCTAGGCGCCCGATCCATTTTGGAACATTGCCGCCAATCTTCATTAGCGGAAGACTCCCGTGTGTCCAAGTGAGTAACGACCTGGCTGGGGGTAAATGGCCAAGCCATGTGGTTCTTTGCCGACACTAATTTTTCTGAGGAACTTTCCAGCCACGATATCGAAGACGTAAACGACATTGTTATAGCGACCGGAAACCCAGAATTGAGTACCATCGGCAGAAATTCCACCCATATCCGGACTTCCGCCCCCTGGGATCTTCCACTTAGCCATTAGCTTGTTATCGGAAAATCGAAGAACTGAAACGCTGCCTTCGCCGCGATTGGCAATTAATAGGGTCTTGGAATCTCGAGTTACATAGAGTCCATGAGCGGCTCGACCAGTCTTAAGAAAAGTAAATTTTCCAAAGTCGTTGGCTCGCATAATCCACACACCATCCGACATCATGTCGGCGATATAGAAAGTGCTGCCATCGGGTGAAATCTTTACATCCTGTGGCATAGGAGTCTTGTTGTAGGTATGAGGCAAAACCGCGCTCTTTACCAGGGTCATCTTGGCGGTATTGATCCAAAGGATCTTGCCGCTGAATTCGCAGGACACGGCAAAGAAATTGCCATCTGCAGTCCAGTCAGCATGGTTCACACCAGCGCAGGGCACGTTCAAGATCTTCTTAATAGCCATAGTATGCGGATCTCTAAAAACTATCTGTCGATCTGCTTCGGCCATCACTACTGCATATTCTCCATTTGGAGTGAAATACAAATTGTAAGGATCGTGAACCACAATAGGTTTACCGACCTCACCAGTCATGGGGTCGATGGGTGTCAATACATTTCCGGCGTTGTTGTTAATCCACAACGTTTTTAAATCCCATGATGGCACCACATGTTGCGGACCAGCAGCAACCTTCACTGTTTTGATAACTTTAAAAGTCTTCGGATCAATAATGGAAATGGTATTTGAAGTGTGGTTGGGAACGTATACGCGTTCTGGCATATCTTTGACAACATCACTTAAGTTGTTGGCACGATCGGCCGCATAGATATCTTTCGGATCTGTAACGGCGGGCATTCCTGCCAGCGGTGAACTTGCAAATGCCGGAGCGGTGATGGATATCAAAGCAAGAGCAAGTGGTCCAAAAAGCCTCTTCACTAAATTTTTCCTAACATAGTTGTCAACGTTACGGGGGTCAAACCTTTTGCATGAAGTTGTTCAAGAAGAGTGGGCAAGGCTTGCACGGTACCAGCGTGACCGAAGTGAAGGCTGACGATGCTGCCATTTTTAATGCCTGCCATAGTCCGCTTCACGATCGCACTTTTTCCTGGATCTAAGTAGTCAGTTGAATCGACATCGTAAGAAATGCATTGTGGGTACCCGTACTTTAGAGCGCTTTTTTGTATTAAAGGTGTTGCATATTGAATACCAGAAGCCCTAAACCAAGAGCCATGATTTCCGATCATCTTTTTCAGCACATTGGAACATTGCAGGATTTCGCTATCGACCCTATTGGAACTCAGGGTTCGCATTTCATAATGATGCATCGTGTGATTGCCAAGGTCATGTCCGCCATCCAATATCGTCTTAGCCATGCTTGGGTTTGCCTGGAGCCAGATTCCAATTCCGAAGACGGAGACTGGCGTATTGGTGCTCTTGAAGATATCTAAGAGTGAATTGGCAATCTTCGTATCCCCAGCCCCGTGGAAAGTGAGCGCAACTTCAGGCTTGGTTCGGGAGCCATGAGCCACGATGGAAGCTGCGGCTTGGGCTGATTCAAGCTGAGAATCGACTAAACCGGCGCTCACGAGCGCTCCCACGGCGGCCACCTTGGCGGAATTTGTTAGGAAATCGCGACGGTTCATGCTCATGGGACAAGGATACTTCCAGCGTTGCCACGCGCCCAACGCGCCATAGTTGCTAAGGTTAGGAATCCAGATGGGTACCACTTATTTGGAGTTAGCAGCCTTGGATGGCGAGCAAGGAAGGAGTGACCATGAGCGATGATGATGAGAACTCCGGTGATGACATTGTTACTGAGGAAATGTTGTGGGAGCGCATTCCAGAGGTAGAAGGCTTAGAACGAGCCAACACCTACTACGAATTAAGCGCTCGCATATATGCCCGAGGACAATATGACGAGGCGCTTGCCTTAGCCGAAACTGCACGGGACATTTATGCCGAATTAGGACCAGTCGCACCTTCCGACGGATTAGCTCAGGCTTACTCAGCGATTGGATATAACCTCAATCAACTCAAGCGAATGAGCGAAGCGGCAACTGCCATGAGTAAAGCCGTTGAATTATTGCGTGAATCCAAATCCCCATTGGCAATTGATTTAGCTTGCACGCTTGGGGAGTGGTGGTTTGGTTCCAAGGAATTTGAAAAGACGGTCCAATGCATGACCGAATGCGTTCAAGAACATTTAGTTGACGGAAACGATAGTGGCGCCGCCAATGATCTCCATCTGATCGGATGCGCTCAGCGCGAACTCGGCAATTTCACGCAAGCGTTGGAAGCGTTCACGGAAGCACGTTCCCTCTTCAAGAAATTGAAAGAAGTAATTAATGTTGCCAGATGCGATCAAAAGATCGCACATTGCCTGGTTGAACTCGGTGATGGAAAAGCTGCGATAATTGCCGCGCAAAAGTCTCTCGATGTTTTCGTTACTGCTCACGATCACCGTCGTGAAACTTATTCACTTCTGGAATTGGCAAAAGCCCAGATTATGACTGGGTTACCTGAAGAAGGCTTAATCGCCCTTGAGCGCGTACTTGAAGATGCCACTGATTCTGACATGAAAGATTTCGAATTCATCCTGGAAGTTGAACGCCGTATCGCTAGTGCGCTTCGTGCCCTTGGTCGGAGCGATGAAGCAGATGAAATCGAACGTCGATTAATTGCAGTTGCGGAGATTGTCGAAGAATAATTCTCAATCAAGTGAGAGAAACATCAAGGGCCAGTTGCACACCCAATTTCACAAAACCCAGTTGATAACCAAGTCGCTGGGAAGCTGTGTTATCGACTCGACATCGCCATTGCGGAATGAGATCCGAATCGAGTGCAGCGGCAGCGGACATGGCAGCGGCAGCAAATCCAAATCCTTGGCCACGCATCTGAGGTTCGGTTAGCACTCCTACATGGGCCATGTGAGGGTTCCAAATCTCATATCCGGAAAGTGCGGCGAGTTTTCCGTTACTTGATTGCGAAGCAAAACGAAATGGCATTTGATCAAGACCGCTTTCCTCCTGTTCATCTGGAGCGCAGACAGACATAATTTCGATTACTTCTTCCGGGCGGGCCAAGCGTGCATTTATTTCTCGTGATCGTTCTGCCAGTGTTCCGCGTTCGGCATAAGAAATCGTTGCCGTTCCGATAGGGATAGGTTGGTAGGGCTTGAGTATTTGTTCCAAAATACGAATGTCTAGTAACTCAGTTTCTGTTAGTGGCCGCAATAGTTGTTCGAGCTGTGGCGGGCAGACAACAATGATTGATTGTTGAAATTGAAGGGTAGTCACACTTAAAAGATCCTCGCGCGGTATTAATACCCGACTCTTCTCTAAAAAGGCATCCTCTGAAAACTTCAATTCGATTGCCCAGCCAGATTTAAGGCGCCTAATTGTGTTATCCGAAATTTTAGGCTGACGCGAACTCATGTCAATAATTATGCAATAAGTGTGTTCACTTTTACGAGAGGTGCTGCATGGCCCAGGCGTACATGGCAATGGCACCTGCCGCCGAGGCATTCATAGAGCGGGTAGATCCGTACTGCATGATTGCTAGTACCGATGTGCAAATTGCAACGGCTTCATCTGACATTCCGGCGCCTTCTTGGCCGAAGAAAAGCACGCACTTTTCTGGAAGTTCCGCATCCTCTAATTGAGTAGAGATCGGGAGGTTGTCGATACCAATTATTGGGACCGCATTTGCATCGCACCAAGATTTGAAATCGGCAATTGTCGGATGATGCAGGACGTGCAGATACTTATCTGTGACCATTGCCCCGCGACGGTTCCAGTCCCGCTTTCCCACGATATGAACGAAGCTCACATTAAATGCATTAGCCGTTCTTACGATTGATCCGATATTTAGGTCGTGTTGCCAATTTTCTATGGCAATCTGCAGTGGGTGTCGCTTCGTATCTAAATCCGCAACAATGGCTTCAACTTTCCAATACCGGTAATGGTCTAAAACATTTCTGCGGTCACCGTTTGCCAGCAACTCTGGATCGAAATGAGCTTCTACCGGCCATGGTTCTGGCATTGGTCCGACTCCGACCACTGGATAGAACTCTCCGGGCCCGATCTCTACTTTGCCCATTGGGGGAGGATTGGTCATGGAATATCAACTAAGAAGTTGGAAGCAGCATCAATCGCTGCTCGCTGATGATCGACTAATCCTTGACCAGGGTAGTTATTCACGGTCTCTCCAAACGGATCAGCTAATTTGTACGAACCAGATAGTTCTTGCAAGACAAACAAACCACAGAAGGGCGAATATACGGCGTTATAGCCACCTTCGTGCATCATGACAATTTTGTTCTGACAAACTTCAGCTGCGACATCCATTAACGCTCGAGTCATTCTTTGGTAACCGGCAGCTGTGACCAGCATTCTTCCTAGTGGATCGAAAACACAGGAGTCAAAACCCGAAGAGACTGCGATGAGATCTGGTTTAAATTTCAAAATTGCAGGGATCACTACTTTTTCAAATGCGTATTCGTATCCGCCATTTCCAGTTCCCGGTGGAAGCGGAATATTGATATTGCTTCCGAAACCGGCACCAGTTCCACGTTCGCTTCGGTCACCTGTGTGGTGCGGAAACAATCGGTCTTGATGCATGGAGATTGTTAATACTTGGGGATCCTCTTGAAAAATATCCTGAGTTCCATTTCCATGATGAACATCCCAGTCAACAGTGACGACCCGTAGATTCGGATTCGTTTCTCTGGCGGTCAAAATGGAAATGGCTAGGTTTGAAAAGAGGCAGTAACCCATTCCGCTATCGCGTACGGCGTGATGTCCTGGCGGTCTAATCAACGCATAGCCATTTTCAATTTCCCCGGCTAATACCGCTTTCGTTAATTCGATTGCCCCACCGGCAGCGAAGGCGGCAATATCAAAGGCGCCGCGGGCGAATGGCGTATCTAGATCGCCGCCATCCCCACCTAAACGTGTAGCGGATTGATCCTTGATCCTTTGGATGTAACTGGCCGTATGAACTAGAGAAAGTTCGGCATCAGTTGCCGGTCGAGGTTCAATGCGATGGAGATCTTTGACCAACCCCGAGACCACGATTAACTCGTGAATGCGCTTCTTAGTTTCGGCATTTTCGTAATTGAAGTATGGCTGAAGTCCGGCCGCAGGGTCGCTAGGTTTATCCCCTGCAAAGGTGCCAGTATCGTGCCACCCAAAGATCTCGTGATAGACGTAGCCAGTGCGCATAGCAGCACTTTAGAGGGGGTTGACGATGAATCGAAAGTCGTGGGCTCCTGCATACATTGCGTTGGGGTTGGTGTGGGGTTGTTCATTCATCTTCATTAAGTTGGGCTTGGAATTTCTGACTCCCAATGGGGTGGCCTTCGCAAGATGCGCCCTAGGAGCCATGGCACTCTTGATCATCACCAGAGTACGCAAAATATCGCTTCCCCGTCAGCGAAGCGTTTGGCTCAAACTCTGGGTGGTCGCCCTCTTGCTCAATGTGATTCCTGGCGTCGCCTTTGCTTATGCCGAAGTCCGAGTCTCTTCTATTTTGGCTGGAATTATCAATGCAGCTACACCATTGATGACCTTGATCGTTATTTTGATTGCATTCAGGGAAGAACGGCCAAAGTTGTATCAGTTAGTTGGATTAGGAATTGGGGCGGTGGGTGTCCTCACCGTTTTAGGAATATGGAAAGGCATCGGTCATAACTCAACTGTCGGAATCATCGCGTTACTAGTTGCCGTCAGTTGCTATGGGGTCGCCTTCCCGTTTGCCCGTAAATATGTGTCTCCGCTGGGAATGAAATCAGAGGCCTTAGCAACCGCTCAGGTAACTTCGGCAGCAATAACGCTCTTGCCTTTCTATTTAATTGATGGAATTGCAAAAGATGAATATCGACCTGGACCCGTCTTGGCTATGTTGGCTTTAGGTATCTTAGGAACAGGTTATGCCTACATCTGGAACTTCTCTATTATTTCCCTTGCCGGGAGTTCGATCGCGAGTACCGTGACTTATATGGCCACGATAGTTGCCGTTTTCGTCGGCTGGATTTTTTTGGGAGAATCCATCTCATGGAATCAGCCACTCGGTGGGTTCTTGGTATTGATTGGTGCAGCCGCATCACAGGGAAGATTTACTCGAAAGCGTGGTTAAAGTGTTGCGTCGCAAGTTTGCAGGAGCTGGAGCGGTCTTTGCGCTTTTAGTTTCCAGCATGGCACCGGCGCAAGCGAACCTAATTCCGAAAACATTTATAGCATTAGCTAACTCACCGCTTTTGGCAAAACCTGGAATTATTGTGATTGATCTAGCGACGGACCAAACTCTCTTTGCAAATCAACCGGATACTTTGCGCGCCCCCGCATCAGTTCTGAAGTTGGTCTCCATGGCCACAGCGCTGCACAACTTGGGCGGTGAAACGGTATTTCACACCGGCATGTTCACCACAAATAAGAACGATACTTATCTATTAATAGGTGAAAGCGACCCTTGGCTGACGGCAAGTGCTTTCGAAGCCAAGAAATATCATCGAGCTTTTTCACCCTCCTTGATTAACGCCTTATTAGCCGCCCACCCTGGTCAGCGCACATTTTCCATTGACTATGCCGGCGTTTATGGAAAAGATATTTCCATCATTAAGCGCTACTTCTCGGGACGGGCCACATTAAATTTTCATCTTCTGCCTTCGGTGGCCGTTGCCAAGAAAGAAGCAGATATTAAATTGGCCGGTATTGCCTCGCCAACGCTAAATGAAATCGTGCAATTCACCTTGCTCTGGTCGGACAATGTTTTGGCAGATCGTCTGGCCCGATTGGCTTCAAGGTCGTTGGGTTTTGCTGGAGATGCTCAAGGAATTCAAGCCGCATTCGAAGAAACTTTGGCATATCTAGGCGTTGAGACCGCCGGGCTAGATGTTAAAGATGGAAATGGGTTGTCTAAGGAGAACAAAATCTCGGTTCGGACCGTTGCTCAGCTTCTACTCCACATTAAAGAGGATCCGGAATTTAAAGTTATTTACGAGGGATTACCAGTAGCGGGAATTTCTGGAACCCTAAAATCTCGTTTCGTGACTGATTCGCCTAACGCCGTCGGTTTGGTTCGGGCTAAAACTGGTTGGATCAATGGCACCGTAAGTCTGGCTGGATTTGTGATCGTGGGGGATTCTCAATACGTCTTCACCGTCATCGCTGATCATGTCAAGCAAACTGAATATTCCCGCCAGTTGGCAAGAGAAACCATAGACAAAATGCTCGGCACAATTGCCAGACCAGCTTTAAGTCATTAATTTTCCTAATCTATGCATATTCTGAGTACGCTGACACGGTGACGAAATCGTTCTTTGCTCCCTACTTGGCGCTCATGAAATTGCGAGTAGTTGAACTCCTTCTAGTCACGACCCTTCCTGCCTTATTTTTGGCGGCACATGGAACTCCCCCCGTTGGCATAACGATTGCCACATTGGTCGGTGGGACTCTGGCTGCAGGTGCAGCCAATGCATACAACATGATTATCGAAGTCGACTCTGACCGTTTAATGAGTCGAACTTCTAAGCGCCCCTTAGTTAATGATGAGATCACGAAGAAAGCCGCCCACGTTTTTGCGGCAATCATCACCTTGGTTTCGCTGACAATATTTGCAATCTGGACCACGACATTAGCTACCGTGATCACTGCGATTGCCATCGCTTTCTACGTATTCGGATACACCATCGGTCTGAAGCGGAGAACATCTCAGAATATTGTTTGGGGTGGTATCGCCGGTTGTCTGCCGGTTCTTATTGGGTGGGCAGCTATTACCAATTCCCTCTCCCTAACGGCCTGGCTTTTCTTCTTCGTTATCTTCTTTTGGACTCCACCACATTTTTGGGCCTTAGCCATAAAGTATCGGGACGATTATGCCGCAGCGGGAATTCCCATGCTCCCCGTCGTTGCCACCATGAAATCTGTTCAAAAGCAGATGTGGTTTCACACAGCTGGGATGATCATCACTTCGCTTGCGGTTTTATGGAGCGCCGATCTTCCGGTGTGGACCTGGATTATTTCGGTGGTTTTGGCTTTGGGTTTTGGAGTCCAGTTAGTGCGCATTGATGGTCCGGATTCGGATAGATCTGCTGCGAAACTTTTTCAATGGTCCATTACCTACTTAAGTGTCTACTCACTTCTTTTGGTAGTTGCTGTACTGATTAAGTAAGTCTGCCTAGTTGATCGCCTGATCTAAGTCTCTAATTAAATCGGAAGAGTGCTCCAATCCAACTGAAAGTCGAACTACCGAATCAGTAATACCCATTTCCGCTCTAAGCTCTGGATCAAGCCGACGGTGCGTGGTTGAAGCCGGATGAGTGATCAAAGATTTACTATCGCCCAAGTTATTTGAGATATCGATTACCTGTAATTTATCCATCACTTTAAATAAAGAATCGGTATCACCATTGAACTCAAAACTAATGGTCGTGCCGCCACCGATCATTTGGCGCTTAGTAATTTCATAATCTGGATGTGATGTGAGCCCGGGATAGTTAACGGACTTAATTCGGGATTGTTGAGTTAAGAAATCCGCGACCAATGCTGCGTTGTCATTCATTCGGTTTACTCGCAATGAAAGTGTTTCCAAAGATTTGACCAATACCCACGCATTAAAAGCACTTAGCGTTGGGCCAGTGTGACGAATAAATGGATTGAGGAAACCTTGGATGTAATCAAAACTTCCAAGAATTGCTCCACCCAAAACTCTTCCTTGACCGTCGATATGTTTAGTAGCGGAATACATAACCACGTCTGCGCCAAGTTGAAGTGGCTTTTGCAGAATTGGTGATGCCATGACGTTATCGACAATCACGGTTGCCCCGACCTGGTGTGCAATTTCAGAAACCATGGCAATATCGACAACTTCTAACATTGGATTAGTTGGTGTCTCTAGAAAAACTGCCTTTGTTTTTTGGCTTAACGCACGTTGCCAATCTTTGGGATTATTGCCTCGGACAAATTCAACCTGAACTCCCCATTTAGGTAGGAATTCTGAGAGAACGACATAACATGAGCTGAACATGGCGGCAGATGCAACTACGCGATCTCCAGCCTCAACCAAACAGGCGATAGAGGCAAACATTGCCGACATTCCGGAACCAGTTCCGACACAGAATTCCGCTCCTTCAATAGCCGCCAATCTATTTTCAAACATTGCGACAGTGGGGTTGGCAAATCTGCTGTAAAGAAAATGGTCTACTTCATCAGTAAAAGAATGAACGGCTTGTTCAGCAGAGTCATAAGTAAATCCACTAGAAAGGTAGAGCGCTTCGCTGGTTTCGCCGAAACCAGATCTGGCTAGTCCGGCTCGTATTGCTTGTGTGTCCGGGTGCAACTCCCAGTCAGGGGCTACTCCGTGTGAATCCTGCTGATATCCCCAGGGGCGGTGGCGATGTGTCATGGGGTAAGGGTACTTGCTATGGTCAGGACATGGATTTCCCCGCAATATCGGTTTCTGATCTAACAAAAAATTATGGCAATCGAAGCGCGGTTTCTCATGCGACCTTCGAAGTGCCCATGGGGACAGTCTGCGGTTTCGTTGGCCCCAACGGTTCGGGAAAAACAACGACTATTCGCATGATTTTGTCCCTAATCTCACCTTCCAGCGGCACGGGTACGGTCTTGGGTCACAGCATTACTCATCCAGAAAAGTATCTTCCTGCGGTTGGCGCCATGATCGAAGGCCCGGCCTTTTACCCAGCTCTATCCGGTCGGGAAAATCTTAATGTCCTTGCAACGCTTGGAGGATTTCCACTAAGTCGGGTGAACGGTTTGTTAGAACAAGTCGGTCTTGGCGAACGCGGTGGAAGTAAATTCAAAACTTATTCATTAGGTATGAAGCAACGACTTGGCATTGCCGCGGCGCTCTTACCTAACCCCAAGTTACTTATTTTGGATGAACCTACCAATGGACTAGATCCCTCCGGAATCCAAGAAGTTCGCGAACTTATACTTGCGCTCGCAAAGTCTGGAACCACAGTATTTGTTTCGTCACATTTACTCAGCGAATTAGAAATGATTGCTGAATATATTGTGATGTTGCGTTTAGGCAAAGTTATCTTTGCCGGAAAAACCGCGACATTGTTGGGCAGACAAGCAGCAATTTTGGTTGCGCGTCCAGAGTATTCAGTTGACTTAGGTAAAATCGTCGAGATCGCAAAGAATCATGGGCATGATGTCACCGTTGAAGCTGGTGAAGCAAGAATCATTAGTGGTGCCGATTGGGCGGCACAGCTCAATCGATTGGCATTTGAGGCGGGCGTAACCCTGGCCTCGCTAACTGCCGTTTCACCAACACTTGAAGAAACCTTCTTTGAAATGACAGGAGATTCGCAATGATCCGTGTCTTTTTGGCAGAATCTCGAAAGCTTCGCCGTCCCACTTTGGTCCTGTCAACGATTCTTGCAGTCGTTGGACTTGAAGCGCTCTTTACCTCGCTGCTATATCTCCTCATCAATTCCAGAGATGGCAACAGTCGACGCGGGGAAACAATTAGCGCTAGTACCCTCTCTTTACCTAATGGTTTAGTCGCGGCCTTTAGTTCAACAGCGACACTTCTTGGAGTTGTCGCACTCTGTATTTTCGCAGCGCAAACAGCTCAGGAATATTCGCTAGGAACTTTACGCAACCTACTCGTCCGTCAACCTTCACGGATGAAGATACTGGGTGGAAAATATCTTTCGATGGCATTTTTTGCATTGATCATGGATCTCTTGGCCCTAATCGTTAGCGCCAGCATTTCATTTGGTCTGGCCGGCCATGCTCACGTAATTACAAAACTTTGGACTTCGCATGCTGGTCTGCATATTTTGGCGCAATCATTTGGCAATGTATTTCTTGCGACGCTGGGATACGGCACTTTGGGAATGATCTTGGGATTGTTGCTTCGATCACCTATCAGCTCGGTGGCGCTAGGTTCTATTTGGGTCATTTTAATTGAAAGCCTGCTTACCCTTGTGGTCAAAGGGATAGATCGCTGGCTACCGGGTCAGTTAATAGGAACCGTGGGCGGCGGCGGCATGCCAGAACTCAGTTATCAGCGCGGGTTACTTGTAGGTGGAATCTATTTGCTTGTGGGAGGCGCCGTTGTGGCCTTTCTCTTCAAGCGCAGAGATGTATCCAATTAGCGACACTTTGCCCTTATTCATTAAAATTTAATTTTCACCCTTTACCCTTGGGACATTCCTTCCCTGGGGGTTCATTGATGGTATCTCGTTTCGGCAATAGAGCCGTCGCCGTAACCTGGTCCTCGCGCGCGCTATCGGTGGTCGCACTTGTAACTATTTCAGCTTTGGCATTTGGTATGACTACTCAGAGCGCCGAAGCGAAGACCCGCAAACCAACGCTGGCCGAAATTTCCGCGGCTAAAGCAATTGAGGCCGCCAAGGCCGCTGCCGCTGCAGCTGCAACAAACCAATTGCATTCAGCTACAACAACGTTGCAACAATTAACGGCAGTAGCTGACCAAACGCGAGCCAGATATCAACATGCGCAGGTAGTACTAGCGCAGGCGATATCAGTTTCACAGGCAGCAGCCGCCCATGCCGCGATTACTCAAGCAGCAGTAGCGGATGCAAACCGAACTATTGGAAAGATGGCGACCAACGCCTACATCATGGGTAGTGGATTTACCGATTTAGATTCGGTATTGCATGCCAACGGTCCTCAAGATTTAATTGATCGCCTTTCCACACTTAACTCACTCGGGGCTAACAATTCAACGGCGCTTAAGCGATTTGAGAATGCATCAACAGCGGCGAAGGCCGCAAAAGCGGCAGCTGATAAAGCAAAAGCGGCACAAGTAATTGCAACTAATAAAGTAGCTTCAGCAAAAGCGGCAGCTGATGATGCCAAGGCAGCACAGGCAAAAGAAGTTGCTCGACTCTCTAACGTTCAATCGCAATTGATGCAGGAATTGAGCAGCGCAAAACGAATTCGATTAACGCTTGAACAACAGCGCCAATTAGCACTTTTAGAAGAGGCAAACGCAAATATTGCGGCCAATACAAAAGGACAGAAATCAATCTGGCCAGATCGTGGATTCAAAGGGCGCACCACGATTCGATCTACCGATTCCATCCGAGCCAAAGCCGTGGCATACGCTCGTACTCAAGTTTTAGCCCGAAAGCCTTACGTTTGGGGCGCACAAGGTCCTAATTCATATGACTGCTCTGGTCTGGTCTATGCCGCCTACAAATCTGCAGGCTTGGGATATCCAAATTGGTCCAGATTAAATGCCGCTCTCTACTTTGTGGATTCCATGCGAGTTCCACTGACTCAATTAATTCCTGGGGATTTACTTTTCTATTCCTATGACGGAACCGTTGGCAGTATTCACCACATCACCATTTATGCCGGAAATGGAATGATGTGGCAAGCCAATTCGCGTGCCACCGGTTTGACCTTCGCCAACATCTACAGCATCAAGGGCTTGATGCCTTCTGGTGGGCGGGTTTAATTAACTAGAGTTAGACCATGAAAGCGATGCTGGAAGTTCGTCGCCTTCTACGGCCATGGCTGGAAGAAGTTAGCGCTGGCGATGTTTTACTAGTGGGCTGTTCTGGCGGAGCTGATTCCTTGGCACTTGCCTACGCCCTCTTCCACGAAGCCAGAGATCTCGCTCTTTCGGTTATTCCGATAGTGATTGACCATGGACTACAAGAAAACTCTGATCTTGTGGCTCAAACTGTTCACGAACGCTTATCGAAGATCGGATATCAAAAGGTGGAAGTCATCCGGGCCACAGTCGATATCACCGATGGCTTGGAAGCCTCGGCCCGGCGAGCCAGATTTGCCATCTTTGCAGATGCCCTGGAGCGGCATAATGCCAAATTGCTCTTTCTGGGACATACCCAAGATGATCAGGCCGAAACTGTACTTTTGGGTCTGGCCCGAGGCTCTGGCACTAAATCTTTAGCTGGAATGGCCCAGCGCAACGGGCAATTTATTCGGCCGATGCTGACCCTGACTCGGAGCCAGAGCCTTCAAGCCTGCCTGGAGGCCGAGTTGGAAATCTGGGATGACCCCCACAATCATGACCCCTCCTATTTACGGGTCCGAGCCCGGCGCCATGTTTTACCCATTCTGGAGGCGGAATTAGGACCTGGGATCGCCGCCGCCTTGGCCCGAAGTGCCAAGATCCTTCGGGAAGATTCCGAGGCCCTTGATGGTTGGGCAGATATGGTCTTTGCCGAACTTTCCCAATCTGACCCAGCAATTCTGCCGATTGCCACAGTCGCCGCCCTACCTGCGGCGGTCCGAGCCCGAGTTCTGCGCTTGGCGATCTATCGGGCTGGTGCACCTTCGGGGAGTATCAGTGCAGATCACTTAGCCCCCGTAGAAGCAATGGTCTCAGCCTGGAAAGGTCAGGGCGAAACGTCGCTACCTGGCGGAATAAAAGTGACCCGAAAAACCAACAAATTGGTAATTTCTACCGATCAACGGGGTTGACCGAGAAGGAGCAGAACTGAGATTTCCTAGGAATTACCTAGACTAAGCCCCATCGCACACAAATCGCTATCTAAGAAAAAGTATCAAGGAGCCTCGTGGACCTAAGCACCGCCGGAAGCGATATCGAAAGAGTTATTGTCACCCAAGAAGAGATTCGTGCCCGCCTTCAGGAACTAGCCCGCCAAGTGGAGAAAGATTACGAAGGACGAGAGTTACTTTTAATCGGAGTTCTTAAAGGCGCGGTTATGACCATGGCAGATTTTGCGCGCTCGCTCCAACGCCATATTGAAACTGACTGGATGGCAGTCTCTTCCTATGGCTCTGGAACGAAATCCAGTGGCGTCGTCCGAATTTTAAAGGATTTGGATCGCGACATCCTTGGAAAAGAAGTTTTAGTAATTGAAGATATTGTCGATACCGGCCTGACTCTGGCTTGGTTGAAATCAAATCTAGAGTCTCGTGGAACTAAAAGTGTGGAAATCCTCACCATGCTGCGAAAGCCAGACGCAGCCAAGGTTGAAGTCGATGTTAAATATGTTGGTTTCGATATCCCATCCGATTTCGTCGTCGGATACGGCTTAGATTTCAATGAAAAATATCGAAATTTAGATTTCATTGGCGTATTAGCTCAACACATGTATTCCTGATCTCAGGATAATGAGATTAATTAGAATAAAGAGATTTAATGGACCGGTTCAACGACAAGGTAACAGGGAAGAGATAACGCGTGGCTGAGAAGAAGTTAAAGATGCAGAAACCGAAGATGCGCAAAATTATGCGTGGTCCACTATTTTGGATCATTCTTGCGCTAATTGTGATTAGCGTTTTCGGTCGCATTTCTGGAAGCGGCAATCAATTTATCAAAGTTGATACTTCTACCATCTTGGCGAAAATCTCCAGCGATAAAGTGGAATCAGCCCTTGTTGTCGATAAAGATCAAAAGATTCAGGTAATTCTCAAAGCAGGTGAATTTGTAAAAGGCTCAGCGCGCTTAGAAGCTTCCTATGTAACCGGACAAGAGCCGTTGATTATTGAACTCCTGACCAGTAATCCACCGCCAAAAGCTTGGAATGTAAAAGTTCCAACAACGTCCTTACTTGTTTCCATCTTCTTTAGTTTTGCGCCGATACTTCTCATTGGTTTCTTACTGCTGCTCTTTATGAGCAATGCCCAAGGTGGAAATAAAGTCTTTTCTTTCGGTCGGTCTAAAGCAAAATTGCAGACCAAAGAAACGCCAAAGAATACTTTTGCCGATGTCGCTGGTGCAGATGAGGCCGTTGCCGAGTTACGAGAAATTAAAGACTTTTTAGCTGACCCGAAGAAGTACCAAGATATCGGAGCCAAAATCCCCAAGGGCGTTTTGCTCTATGGGCCTCCGGGAACTGGAAAGACTTTGCTTGCTCGCGCAGTTGCAGGCGAGGCCGAAGTTCCTTTTTACTCGATTTCAGGTTCAGAATTTGTGGAGATGTTCGTTGGAGTAGGTGCGGCGCGAGTTCGTGATTTATTCGTGCAAGCGAAAGAGAATGCGCCGGCAATTGTTTTTGTTGATGAAATTGATGCAGTAGGTCGGCAGCGTGGTGCCGGTCTTGGCGGTGGCCATGATGAGCGCGAACAAACCCTTAACCAATTACTTGTCGAAATGGATGGTTTTGAAGCAAATGGCCAAGTAATTTTGATTGCTGCCACCAACCGGCCGGATGTTTTAGATCCAGCCCTGCTTCGACCTGGGCGCTTTGATCGCCAAATTCCAGTAGATCGTCCAGATCTCAAAGGGCGAACTGCAATCCTTGAAGTTCATGCAAAAGGTAAACCGCTAGCCAAGGATATTGATCTGAATGCTTTTGCTAAGCGCACTCCGGGATTTACCGGTGCCGATCTTGCAAATGTATTGAACGAAGCCGCCCTCTTGACTGCTCGGGAAAACAATAAAATTATTACCGAGATGGCTCTGGATGAGGCTATCGATCGTGTTATGGCCGGACCGCAACGTAAGACCCGATTAATGACTGAAGAAGAACGAAGAATCACTGCGTATCACGAAGGTGGTCATGCCTTGGTGGCTCATGCGCTTCCACATACAGATCCCGTTCACAAAATAACCATCATGCCGCGCGGTCGCGCGCTTGGTTACACAATGGTCCTGCCCGATGAAGATCGCTATGCCACAACCCGAAATCAAATGTTGGATCAACTTTCCTATTCCTTAGGTGGTCGCGCCGCGGAGGAATTAATTTTCCACGACCCAACGACTGGTGCATCCAACGACATTGAGAAGGCAACCAATTTGGCACGTGCCATGGTTACTCAATATGGAATGACTGAGCGCATTGGCGCAATTAAATTAGGCACCAGCGATAGTGAGCCATTCCTTGGGCGTGATTATGGACATCAACGAGATTACTCAGAAGAAATTGCTGCAGTGGTTGACAATGAAATTCACGATCTCATTAAGAATGCCCATCAAGAGGCGTTCGACATTTTGGTGGACAACCGCGAAATTCTGGACCAACTAGTCCTGGAATTGCTGGAAAAAGAAACCTTACTTAAAAATGAGATTGAGCGAATCTTTGCACATGTAAAGATGGTTTCACCCCGACCAGCTTGGACCGGCTCACCAAATCGAACACCATCGACACTTCCACCAGTGGGGTTGTCACCTGCTAACTCCATCGCTAAAGCCGCTGAACTTGCAGCAGAAGAATTGAAACCAGCACGCAAGCCTCGGAAGAAGGCAGCGCCAACAAGTGAGTGACATAAATTCAGTATCGATGGGACCGCATGACGGTCGAGCTCGTGCTGAATTTGATGAAGAACGCGCAGAACGAGCCATAACTGAGTTGCTGTTGGCTATTGGGGAAGATCCAACTCGCGATGGACTTATTGACACGCCTGCGCGTGTTGCCAGGGCGTTGCGAGAAAATTTCGCAGGGTTGTGGCAATCACCAGAAGAAGTTCTATCCACAACTTTTGATATCGGCCATCGCGAATTAGTTTTGGTTCGGGATATTGGAGTTTTTTCCCATTGCGAACATCACCTAACCCCTTTTCACGGCTTCGCTCATATCGGTTATATCCCAGGCGCTTCTGGACGTATCACTGGGCTATCCAAGCTAGCCCGACTTGTAGATCTCTATTCCAGACGACCCCAAGTTCAAGAGCGCCTGACATCACAAATTGCCGATGCCTTAGTGGAAGTCCTAGATCCAGCCGGAGTCATTGTTGTGATCGATTGTGAACATTTATGCATGTCAATGCGCGGAGTTAAGAAATCGCAGGCTCGAACCACCACCAGTGCGGTTCGCGGACAACTTCGCGATCCGGCGACGCGTGCCGAAGCAATGAGCCTGATTACTTCCTATAAACATTGAGATGAACCACATTATGAAGCCCATTGTCATGGGAATATTAAATGTAACTCCTGATTCTTTTGCAGATGGCGGACGACACTTTGGTCGCGAAGCGGCGATGGAACGAGCAAAAATAATGATTGCTGAAGGCGTGGACATTATCGATGTTGGTGGCGAATCCACTCGTCCTGGGGCTGCTCGGATTAGCGTTGAAGAGGAACAATTCCGAACGATCGATCTTATAAAGGAATTAGCCAGTTTGAGTGCTGCAATAAGCATTGACACCACTCGAGCACAAATTGCGAAAGAAGCGATTGAAGCTGGAGCTCAGTACGTCAACGATGTAAGTGGTGGGCTTGCCGATCCTGATATGGCGCCATTGATTGCCAATAATCCGCAGATTCAATATGTAGTGATGCATTGGCGTGGCCATTCTAAGAATATGAACGAGTTAGCAAGGTATGACAATGTGGTCGGGGAAGTAAAAGATGAATTGGATCAACGAGTTAGCGATCTATTAAAGGCGGGTGTTAGCCCTGAGCAAATCATCTTGGACCCAGGTTTGGGATTTGCAAAAGATGCACACCACAATTGGGAAATCCTGCGCCATCTAGATCGCTTTCAACTTTTGGGATATCCCATATTGATTGGAGCATCGCGAAAGCGTTTCTTAGGCGAGCTAATCGGTACCAATATTCCGGATGAGCGCGAAAATGCTTCAGTAGCTTTGACCTCAATTTTGGCAGGTTCTGGCATATGGGGTGTTCGGACCCATAGTGTTAAGCCCCATAAGGAAGCGATAGATGTAGCGATGGAGTTGATGAAGTGAGCGATCGGATTATATTGACTGGTATTTCTGCAATCGGCTATCACGGAGTCTTCCCCGAAGAACGTCTCAACGGTCAACGTTTCATAGTGGATGCAATTTTAGATTTAGATTTATCGGTCTCAGGCGCTAATGATCACTTAATTAACACTGTTGACTATTCGAAGGTAGTCGAACTTATTCATGAAGCAATTACTGGAATTCCATTTTCCCTCATCGAAAAAATGGGGCACCAAATTGCTGAAATAATTTTAAATACCTTCTCTTTAGTCCGAAAAGTGCAGATCACTGTTCATAAGCCAGATGCGCCTGTAGGCATTGACATTGTTGATATCGCCGTTCAGATCGAGCGAAGCAGATGAAAGTTGTTATCGCACTGGGTTCCAATCTGGGGGACAGAGAAGCCAATCTCAACACCGCAATCGAAGAGTTGTCGGCTGCGATTTCAATTCAAGCAGTTTCATCTTTTCTCGAAACTGACCCTGTTGGCGGAATAGAACAACCAGATTTTCTCAATGCGGTACTGGTGGCCGAATGCTCGCATCCACCAGTGGAACTTCTCCAGCTGATGCTTCAAATTGAAGCTCGACTAGGCCGAGTCCGAGATGTGCGCTGGGGACCGCGAACTTTGGATTTAGATTTGATCGTTGCCGGAGATGAAGTGATGGATACGGATGAACTGAAACTGCCTCATCCCTTGGCCCATGAACGGACATTTGTCTTAATCCCTTGGTTGGAGATTGACCCCGAGGCCAGCATTCCTGGCAAAGGTCCGATCGCAGCACTTTTGGCAGGTCTTTCCTAAGGTACTAATATCGGTTCACGAGCCCGGTACCGTCGAAAGGACTGGAGCATTGCCAATTGAAGTGCAGCACCCGGTGGCTTTTGTGCCTACCATGGGAGCCCTTCATGCTGGTCATGAATCTCTCATTACCTTGGCCAAAAACTATTGTGACAATGTCTTGGTAAGTATCTTCGTTAATCCGCTGCAGTTTGAAAGTCCGGAAGATCTTGAAAAATATCCCCGATCCTTAGAACGAGATACCGAGCGCGCCTTGCTGGCAGGTGCCACGCACGTGTGGGCGCCATCCGTTTCCGAAATCTATCCCGGGCCAGTTGCCCCCATTGATTCCGGGGAATTGGGATCTCGATTCGAAGGCGTTCATCGAGTTGGCCATTTCGATGGGATGTTGACTGTAGTGCATCGTCTTTTCGATCTAGTTCAACCCCAATATGCCATTTTTGGCGAAAAAGATTTCCAACAACTTTTTCTTGTGAAGCAGATGGTGCGGCGGTTATCCCTTCCAGTGAAAATCATTGCCGCTCCCATAATCCGCGAAGCAGATGGTTTGGCGATGTCTTCCAGGAATGTGCGGTTAGGGGATGCTGGCCATCGAGCAGCTCTTGCGATTTATCGGGCGCTTAAAGGTGCCAGCGCGGAACCATCGTTGGAGTCAGCGCGGAGGAAATTACATCAACTATTGGCCGAAGAAGCCGCGTTCACTCTGGATTATGCCGAAATTATCGATGAGTCGAATTTCGAAATTGCCCAAAATGAGAAAACGAAAAATCGGGCAATCGTCGCGGGCTGGATAAATGGCGTACGGTTACTGGACAATATGGCAATCGCCGCCGGTCAAGAGTGAGGAGTTGAATCAGCAGTGAAATTATTAGCTGGGGCTCCAGGATGGACTGCGCAGGCCGATGTGATTGTTATTGGTTCTGGGGTTGCCGGATTAACCACGGCGCTAAATCTTCGTTCCAGTGGCCTCTCGGTCCTACTGGTTACAAAATCACATATAAATGAAGGCTCTACCAAATGGGCACAGGGTGGAATCGCTGCGGCGCTAGGTCCTGGAGATACGCCAGATCAGCATAAAAAGGATACTTTGATTGCCGGTGCCGGATTGTGCGATGCAGCGGCGGTGGATGTTTTGGTGAGTGAAGGCCCAGAAGCGGTACGGAAATTAATAGCCCGCGGTGCAGTGTTTGATAAATCCGATACTGGCGAAATCGCATTGACTCGCGAAGGAGGTCATCTTCGCAACCGAATTGTGCATGCCGGTGGCGATGCCACAGGAGCCGAAGTATCTCGAGCCTTATTAGCGGCAGTACAAAACGATTCTGGAATTGAAGTCATCGAACATGCCTTAGTGATCGACGCTCTGCTTTCGCAAGATGGAAAAGCCTGCGGAATAACGCTTCATGTTATCGGTGCGGGAAGCCGAGATGGAGTGGGCAGAGCACTCGCACGTGCCGTAGTTATTGCAACAGGCGGATTAGGTCAGGTGTATTCGCAGACCACCAATCCACCAGTATCCACTGGCGATGGCGTTGCCATGGCGCTACGAGCTGGTGCCAAAGTCGCCGATGTGGAATTTATTCAATTTCATCCCACCGTTCTTTGGCGCGATACCTCAATCGGTGGACAGCAACCTTTGATCAGCGAAGCAGTTCGCGGGGAAGGCGCGTTGCTGCTCAATCATCGCGGCGAACGCTTCATGGCCGATAAACATCCACTGGCCGAACTAGCACCAAGAGATATTGTGGCAAAAGAAATTTTCACCCAGATTAAGGAATCTGGTCAACAGCATGTCTGGCTAGATGCAACTGGAATTGTAGATTTTGTAGAACGGTTTCCAACTATTTATTCCTCATGTATGGCCAATGGAATTGACCCCACCAAACAATTGATTCCAGTAGCCCCAGCTTCGCACTACGCATCCGGTGGCGTACTTGTCGATCTCAACGGTCATACATCGGTCCCAAATCTTTATGCCTGCGGAGAAACAGCATGTACCGGCGCCCATGGTGCAAATCGTCTGGCTTCCAATTCTTTACTTGAAGGTTTGGTATTTGGCGCGCGGATTGCGGCCAACATTGTCGCAACCATTGGTGATTGGCTCACGCCTGCAGAAGACACTGGAAATGAATTCCTACTAAGTCCCAATATTCAACTTCCACTTCAACTGGCTATGAGCCAAGGTGCGGGCGTTATGCGTTCGGAGAATTCACTGAGAGAGACGCTTTCTGTGTTGGAGCAATTGGCTACTATGCAAAGTTCGCAACCTTGCATTGAGGCTTGGGAAAGTACAAATCTGTATCTCTTAGCTAAGGCAATTGTTCGTTCTGCTTTAGAGCGCACCGAATCTCGTGGGTCCCACTGGCGAACCGATTTTCCAGAAACTTCCCTAGATTGGCACAAGCGCATAATTCAAGAATTAGATAAAAAAGGAAATTGGTCTAGTCAGATTGAGGAGGTGTATTCCTAATGCTCAGTGAAGGATTAATTTCTCATCTACAAAGTTATCAGTTGGATCCTGACTATGTAGAAGACATGGTTACTAGAACCATTGCCGAAGATTTAGCCGGAGGCGTTGACGTAACCTCGCAGGCAACTATTCCAGTAGATCAAATATCGGTTGCAGAGTTTCGGTCCAGAAGATCGGGGATTATTTCGGGATTGTGTGTGGCCGCGGCGGTACTAGAAGTTCGCGGAATTGATACATATAAAATAATGGTCGCCGAAGGTGCCCACGTTGAAGCCGGACAAGTTTTGATTTGGGTTAAGGGATTGACCCGTGAATTACTTCTTGCTGAACGCGCCGCCTTGAATTTCATGGGTAGCTTGAGTGGAATATCGACGCTGACCAGACGGTGGGTAGATGATGTTAAAGGACTTCCCGTTCAGATTAGAGACACGCGCAAAACCACACCGTTGCATCGTGAATTAGAAAAATTTGCAGTCCGAATGGGCGGCGGGGTAAATCATCGAATGTCTTTATCTGATGCCGCCTTGATAAAGGACAATCATATTTTTGCCGCCGGAGGAGTTACGCAGGCGTTTCGTGCAGTTCGTTCTGTTTATCCCGATATTCCAGTTGAGGTAGAAGTGGATCGACTCGAACAACTTCGCGATGTTGTCGCGGCTGGGGCAGATTTGGTCTTGCTAGATAACATGAATTTGGAACAATGTCGGGCGGCAGTAGAAATGGTTAAAGGTGCAACAAAGTTAGAAGCTTCAGGAGGGTTAACGTTGGAAAACGCACGTGCTTACGCGAGCACAGGTGTTGATTATTTGGCGGTGGGTGCATTGACGCACTCAGCGCCAGTTCTAGATATCGGTCTCGATTTTAAGGCGGAATAAGATGCTATTAACAGTTGATGTCGGCAATACCAATACCGTTCTAGGTGTTTTTGAAGGCGAAGAATTGGTGCGCTCTTGGCGCGTCAAGACCGACCCCAGAGACACTTCCGATGAATTGTGGCTGCAGTACCGAGCCCTTACTCAAGGTTATGTAATCACTGGCCTTGCTGTTTGTTCCACGGTACCTTCCTCGCTTCGCGAACTACGCGGCATGATAAAAACTTATTTTTCCGATATTCCAACCACAATCGTGGAGCCAGGCGTTAAAACCGGTGTCCAATTGTTGGTGGATAACCCGAAGGAGATTGGCGCAGACCGAATTGTTAATACTCTTGCGGCTCACACTCTTTACGGCGATAAAGGTCCAGCCATCGTCGTTGACTTCGGCACTTCAACAAATCTTGATGTCGTCTCTCCGAAGGGCGAATTTCTGGGCGGCGCACTTGCTCCTGGAATTGAAATATCTGTCGACGCCTTGGCAGCTCGGGCGGCGCAACTACGAAAAGTGGAGTTGATTCGACCTAAGTCGGTAATTGGAAAGAACACCGTTGAAGCGCTGCAATCGGGAACGATTTATGGGTTTGCCGGCCAAGTGGATGGTTTAGTGGAACGAATTTTCGATGAACTGGAATTGCAGTATCCAGGTGAGTTGGAAGTATCCGTGATCGCAACCGGTGGATTGGCACCTTTAGTCCTAGGAATTAGCGAAACCATTGATTACCACGAGCCATTCTTGACGTTGATTGGACTGCGCTTAGTTCATGAGCGCAATACCTAAACGGTAGGCTTTCCCACCTTATGAGTACTGAAGCGACTTCCACGCCCGAAAATTTGGCTGCAACTGCAACCGATGAAGATCTGCCCGAACAATTACGGATTCGCCGCGAAAAGCGAGCTGCCCTAATTGCCCGAGGCGTAGATCCTTACCCGGTCGCAGTTGCTCGAACTAAATCCCTCAAAGAGGTTCGGGCCGAGAACGATGGCCTTGACATCGATATCGCCACGGGGAAAATTGAGAGCGTTACTGGTCGAGTCATCTTCAAGCGCGATACCGGCAAACTGTGCTTTGCAAACCTTCGTGAAGGCGATGGCTCTGCCCTTCAGGCCATGTTCTCTTTGGATCGATTGGGTGAGGAATCACTTAATCAGTGGAAGAGCGAAATAGATTTAGGCGATTTAGTAAGTGTCACTGGTGAAATCATTACCTCAAAACGAGGTGAACTTTCCATCTTGGCTTCTTCTTGGCAACTAGCGGCAAAAGCTCTTCGCCCCCTTCCGGTCGAGCACAAGCCCATGTCAGAAGAGACTCGCGTCCGAATGCGTTATGTCGACCTCATTGTTCGACCAGAAGCCAGGACGATGGCCAGATTGCGCCCGGCAGTAATGAGTTCCCTCCGGGCTTCTTATGCCAAACGGAATTTTATTGAAGTTGAAACTCCAATGTTGCAGGTCATGCACGGCGGAGCAACAGCTCGTCCTTTCAAAACTTTTAGTAATGCCTACGACATGGATCTCTTTTTGAGAATTGCGCCAGAGCTTTTCTTAAAGCGTTGTGTTGTTGGTGGCTTAGATCAAGTTTTTGAAATCAACCGCAATTTTCGAAATGAAGGGGCTGACTCAAGTCACTCCCCAGAATTTGCCATGCTGGAAAGTTATCAAGCATTTGGTGACTGGAATTCCATTGCCACATTGACCCAGGGGTTGATCCAAGAAGCAGCTATTGCCGTTTTTGGAACCACTGAAGTAACTCATTTTGATGGTCGCATTTTAGATCTAGGTGGAGAATGGCGTGAAGCATCGCTCTTCGATCTTATTTCCGAAGGCGTCGGCGAAGTTGTTTCTCCTCTGGCTTCATATGAGGAATTAAAACTTATCGCCACGAAATTAGGAATGAAGATCGATCCGAAATGGATTACTGGAAAACTAGCCGAAGAAATATTTGAACATGTTATGGAAGGGAAATTGGATAAGCCGATTTTTGTTAAGGGCTATCCGGTCGATACTTCACCGCTGGTTCGTGCCCATCGTGAAATCCCGGGTGTCGCAGAAAAGTGGGACCTCTATGTTGAAGGGTTTGAACTAGCCACCGGTTATTCGGAATTAGTTGACCCAGTCATTCAACGCGAACGTCTTGTTGAGCAAGCATCTTTAGGCGACAAGGGCGACCTTGAAGCAATGCAGATCGATGAGGACTTCCTACGAGCGATGGAATATGGCATGCCACCCATGGGTGGAATGGGTATGGGAATTGATCGACTCTTGATGGCGCTGACCGGACTTGGGATCCGCGAAACTATTCTCTTTCCATTAGTAAAACCGGAAGAATAAGTCATACCCCCATGGACATTAATGATTCCGTCATAGAGATCCGCCCGGCTCGGACCGGCGATGTCAAAGGCATTCGATCGATTATTGATAAATACGCGCTCCAACGCCGGCTTCTCTCTAAAGAGACAGTCACCTTGTATGAGGACGTTCAAGAATTTACCGTGGCAGTCGCCGGGGATCGAGTAATCGGCTGCGGCGCTTTGCACGTTCTCTGGGAGGATCTAGCCGAAGTTCGAACCTTGGCGGTGGAGGATGATTTTCGTGGCCTGGGCGTTGGCCATGGCATTTTGGGACATATTCTCACCCGAGCCCGAGAAATTGGCGTGGAACGTCTCTTCTGTCTGACCTTTGAGACTGCTTTTTTCGGTCGCCACGGATTCGTAGAGATCGACGGCACGCCGGTGGCGCCCGAGGTATACAGCCAGCTGCTTCACTCCTATGACACGGGTATCGCCGAATTCCTGGATTTAGAGAGCGTAAAACCCAACACCCTGGGAAATACCCGAATGTTGAAAGTTCTTTAAATCTCCCCACTTTTTTGGGCATAACGCCACAGCTTTCTGGGTTAGATGAAGTGACATCAGCGAAAGTGCCTACATTCCCGTGGCGTATTAGGCTTATGTACTTAGCAAGCAGCAGTAATTAATGAGAAGGAGATCGGCCATGTTCGAGCGCTTTACAGATCGAGCTCGTCGGGTAGTTGTTTTAGCCCAAGAAGAAGCTCGCATGCTCAATCACAACTACATCGGTACGGAGCACATTCTTCTCGGACTCATCCATGAAGGCGAAGGCGTTGCCGCAAAGGCGCTGGAAGCCATGGGAATTTCACTTGAAGCGGTGCGCTCGCAAGTTGAAGAAATTATCGGTCAGGGTCAGCAAGCCCCTTCTGGGCATATTCCCTTCACGCCGCGCGCTAAGAAAGTTCTAGAACTTTCCCTCCGCGAAGCCCTGCAATTGGGCCACAACTACATCGGTACTGAACATATTTTGCTTGGCCTGATTCGCGAAGGCGAAGGCGTTGCCGCCCAAGTATTAGTAAAGCTTGGCGCAGATTTAAATCGAGTTCGCCAACAAGTCATTCAACTGCTCTCGGGCTATCAAGGCAAAGAAGCCGTTGCTTCCAGTGGTCCCGCCGAAGGCACCGCATCCACATCTTTGGTTCTTGATCAATTCGGTCGCAACCTGACTCAGGCCGCGCGCGAAGGGAAATTGGATCCAGTCATTGGTCGCGAAAAAGAGATTGAACGCGTTATGCAAGTTCTCTCTCGCCGTACTAAAAACAATCCGGTTCTCATTGGCGAACCAGGAGTTGGAAAGACTGCAATCGTCGAAGGCTTGGCTCAAGCAATTGTTAAAGGCGATATTCCGGAAACTTTGAAAGATAAGCAAGTTTATTCTTTGGACCTCGGAGCATTAGTTGCGGGTAGTCGTTACCGTGGCGATTTCGAAGAGCGATTGAAGAAAGTATTAAAAGAGATTCGCACGCGTGGAGATATCGTTCTTTTCATCGATGAGATTCACACTCTTGTCGGAGCAGGTGCAGCTGAAGGCGCAATTGACGCCGCCAGTATTTTGAAGCCGATGCTTGCTCGTGGTGAACTTCAGACAATTGGCGCCACAACTTTGGATGAATACCGCAAGCATTTGGAAAAGGATGCGGCGTTAGAGCGTCGGTTCCAACCAATTCAAGTTGCTGAGCCAACAGTTGCGCACACCATTGAGATTTTGAAGGGACTTCGCGATCGCTACGAATCCCACCATAAGGTATCGATCTCCGATGCCGCACTCGTTTCCGCTGCTACCTTGGCTGACCGATATGTTTCAGATCGATTCCTTCCAGATAAGGCGATTGACCTGATCGATGAGGCTGGTTCCAGACTTCGCATTCGTCGAATGACGGCACCGCCAGAGCTTCGCGAATTTGATGAACGAATCGCCAAAGCGAGAAAAGATAAGGAATCAGCTATTGATTCCCAAGATTTTGAGCGGGCCGCTTCACTTCGCGATAATGAAAAGAATTTGATTGCTGAAAAAGCTGAGCGTGAAAAGAGCTGGAAGGCTGGCGACCTCGATGTAGTTTCAGAGGTTGACGAAGAATTGATTGCAGAAGTTCTTTCTACTGCTACCGGAATTCCAGTCTTCAAATTGACTGAAGCCGAAACTGCTCGTCTGCTGCGAATGGAAGATGAACTCCACCGTCGGGTAATCGGTCAGGATCAAGCGATTAAGGCGCTTTCACAAGCTATTCGCCGTACGCGCGCGGGGCTCAAAGACCCACGTCGTCCAGGCGGTTCCTTCATTTTCGCTGGACCTTCTGGCGTCGGAAAGACTGAACTTTCTCGCACCTTGGCACAGTTCCTCTTTGGAAACCAAGATGCCTTAATCCAATTGGATATGTCCGAGTACTCCGAAAAGCACACCGCTTCTCGACTCTTCGGTTCCCCTCCTGGATATGTGGGATATGACGAAGGTGGCCAGTTAACTGAAAAAGTTCGACGTAAGCCATTCTCAGTTGTCCTCTTCGATGAGATCGAAAAAGCCCATCCGGATATCTTCAACTCACTTCTGCAGGTCTTAGAAGATGGCCGTCTTACCGATGCCCAAGGCAGAGTCGTGGATTTCAAGAACACCGTCATCATCATGACCACTAACTTGGGAACTCGGGATATCTCCAAGAGCCTAGGTCTGGGATTCCATAACGCATCTGATGTTCTGGGCAACTACGAAAGAATGAAGGGCAAAGTGAGTGAAGAACTCAAGACTCACTTCCGACCAGAATTTCTCAACCGTATCGATGACATCATCGTCTTCCATCAGTTGAGCGAAGCTGAGATCGTTCAGATTGTTGATCTCATGATTGCCAACTTAGATGAGCGTCTACGTGCTCGCGACATGGGTATTGAACTCACTCCAGCGGCAAAGGCACTTTTGGCCAAGCGCGGATATGACCCACTTTTGGGTGCGCGTCCGCTACGTCGCTGCATCCAACGGGAGATCGAAGATCAACTATCCGAAAAGATTCTCTTCGGAGATGTTAAGCCTGGGGAAATTACCTTGGTGGATGTTGAAGTAGATGGCGAAACAGAAACGTTTACCTTCAAAGGTGTTCCGAAATCTGAAACTCCAGATACTCCCGGAGATTTGGCCGAAGAAGCACCATCCGCGTAATTAGTTAAGTAATTACCTACTTAGGTAATCGATATCGGTTCTTGCCGGTGGTCTCTATCAGACCATCGGCAAGTAACGTTTTCAGAGCAAGTTCAACTTGAGATTTATCGTGCCACAAGGCCAGCAAATCACGGTGACCTGCGCTGGGATTCTCCCGAAGTCTGTTCATGACAACTCCTCGACATTGGCGATCGGAGCCAGTGAAACCAGGTTTTGATTTGGCCACAGATTTGGGGTACTCCAAGGCGCGCCATTGGCAAGAATTCTTCACGGGACATTCATCGCACTTAGGCGATCGTGCCGTGCAAATCAACGCACCGATTTCCATAGTGGCCGCCGCCCACATTGGAGCGGCCTGCTGTGGAATTAATGACTGGCGCAGTTCTCGTTCAATTCTAGAAGGAGCTGAAGATGCTGTTTCAATTCCATCGTAGAGACGCGAGTAAAACCGCCGGATATTAATATCCAAAACCAGAGAACTTTGCGCAAAGGCAAAAGCTTGAATAGCAGCCGCGGTGTAGTCACCGATTCCAGGTAATGCGATCAATTCTTCATATGTAGACGGAACTTGATTGTTGTGCTGAGTTGAAATTATCTTCGCACTTTCGTAAAGCCTTAACGCTCTTCGTGGATAACCTAATTTTCCCCAAGCCCTAATAACGTCAGCCTTGCTGGCGTTAGCTAGTGAATCCGGGCTAGGCCAACGATTCATCCAATCATTCCAAATCGGCAGTACTCGGTTAACTGGAGTTTGTTGCAGCATAAACTCACTAACCAGAACTCCCCAAGGGGAAGTCTTTCGCCACGGAAGATCTCGCTGATTTTCTTCAAACCACCGAATGACTTTTTTCTGGATCACTGATTTATTTTTACTCGAGCAATTGCTTGTTCTAGACGGCCAACTTCCATGATGTCAACGCCTTCAAATTTGAGATCACTTCCTACGGGGACCATGATGTGCTTGAATCCCAGGCGCACTGCTTCTGCAACTCGTTGATTGATGCCGGTCACTTTGCGAATTTCACCGGCAAGCCCGACTTCACCCATGGCAATCAGGTCTGCAGGTAAGGCTAAACCCTTGGCTGCCGATGCCACTGCAAGCGCAACTGCTAGATCCGCCGAAGGTTCGTTCATTTTCATTCCACCGACAGTGGCTACATAAACATCCCGCCCAGAAATTCTGATATTTGCTCTTAGTTCTAAAACTGCCAAAGTCATTGCAGTGCGCGGGTTATCTAGTCCAGAGGTGACCCTGCGAGCGTTGCCATAGTCTCGGCCATCGGGAACTGGAGCACTTACCAGCGCTTGAATTTCAGCCAGTAACGGTCGACGCCCTTCCAGAGCTACGGTGACGCAGGTGCCAGGGACTGGTTCGCTGTGGCGACTAGTAAATAATCCGGTTGGGTCGGGCAAGCTAGTGATTCCCGTTTCGGTCATGTCGAAACAACCAACTTCATCGGTAGCACCAAAACGATTTTTCATTGCCCGAATTAGTCGTAACCTGGAATGACGATCGCCTTCAAAATTCAATACCACATCGACTAAGTGCTCTAAGAGTCTGGGACCAGCGATTGACCCATCTTTTGTTACATGACCTACCAAAACCAAAGTGATTGCTCGCTCTTTGGCGATTCTGATTAAAGCCGCTGCAACTTCCCGAACTTGTGTAACACCCCCGGAAGAACCGTCCACAGCAGAACTGGAAATAGTTTGAATGGAGTCGATAATAAGTAATTGTGGTTTTACTGCATCAATATGAGCGATTACCGCACCGAGGTCACTTTCGGCTGCCAGCCAAAGTTGAGGATCGATTGCATTTAATCGTTCCGCGCGCAATCGCACTTGAGAGGCAGATTCTTCACCGCTGATATAAAGGGAGACCAATGATTTCCTTGCGCTTTCGGCGGCAACAGAAAGTAGGAGGGTGGATTTTCCAACGCCAGGTTCGCCAGCCAATAAAATCGCGGCGCCGGGAACAAGTCCGCCACCCAAGACGCGATCTAATTCACTAACCCCGCTGGACTTGGCTTGAGCATTTTCCAGATTGACTTCACCGATGGGTTGAGCGGCAGAACTGACTGCGCCGGCAACTAAGGAAAGTTTCTTTGGTGCTGATACTTCCTCAACGCTGCCCCACGTCTGACATTCGCCACATCGACCAACCCATTTGGTAGTACTCCAACCGCATTCAACACAACGAAACGGGTCTTTCGCCGGAGTTGGATTTTTCGCCATGGTGAAATGTTAGTGGCTTGCGCTGACTATCTAGTGGCGCCCAATGTAGCTGGGTGAATAACAAAAAGCGGCAGTTGCTTGCGCGATTTGGAAGATTCGGCGATTGCCTGCATCCGATTGTCACAATGGGATTTGAGAATTTGGTAACTCGCCTCACCCATCAATTTTGTGAGCTCAACTGCGTTGGAAAGGTAAACCGGTTGACGGCCAACATGTGCTTCGGTGTTGCTGGTGCAGTACCAATCAAACTCGGCACCGCCGTCTCCCCAAGCAAGACGCTCGTACTCGCCTATAACAACGACTGAAATTTCACGGTCGCCTAATATTCTTTTTTCAAAACTTCGCCGAATCGGCAATTGCCAACAGACATCGGGCTTTGTATCTACAAAATGGATCTCTTCCTGCAGGGCTAAATGGTGGAGAACGCAACCAAAGGATCCTGTGAAACCTTCGGCCGCATAACCTTTTCGGTTGAGAAAGATGCAAGAGTCTTCGATCATTCGAGTCTTACGATCTTTATCCAATCCAATTTCGGAAATTTGAAGCTTGCCCCCTTTTCGTTTCGGTTGGGCTTGGCTATGAAATTGCCACATCTGTGGAGTGAGCCGCTTAGCAACTTCGTAAGTACGTAGCTCGTCGGCTTCGTCAGAATAGTAAGCCCCATCCGAACAACAACCATCATTAGGTTTATCGGCATCGACGCCGGCGCAGCCATCGCCATAAATACAACTCCAATAAGAAGTTAGCCAGGTTAGATCACATTTAAAGATATCTTCAAGATTTGCTGGGTCGGCAAACTCAACCCAATCTCGGGGAAAATGCGGTGCGACTTCAGGCATAGTCTGCAGAGCCTAAGGGTTCTCTGCGTAATTAGCACATTTACCCAGCAATGCCACAGTCAGCGCGATTGTGATTGGATAGGATTTCGGCATGTCATCTGCGCAGAAGTCGGTTCAGGATTTAACCATAGGTTTCTTTGGCGTTGGAATAATGGGTGAAGCCCTTTTGGCCAGCTGCATAACCGCAGGAATCGCCCCAGAACGAATTAGTTTCTCTGAAAAACGTGACGATCGTGCCGAAGAAATTTCCACTAAATATGGTGCTCGCAGGGCATCAGCAACCGCCGTCGCCGAATGCGATGTGGTGATGTTGGTAGTCAAGCCGCAGGATCTGGGCGATCTATTGAGCGATCTGGGTCCAACTCTTCCAGCAAAGTCTTTGGTAGTTTCTTTTGCTGCTGGAAAAACGACAAGTTTTATCGAATCACAATTGAATCCAGGAATTTCGGTGATTCGAGTCATGCCAAATACCCCATTGTTGATTGGCAAAGGTATGTCAGTTCTCTCGCCTGGCTCTCATGCAGATCAGGATCAGTTGGACCTTATTTCCTCGCTTCTAGCAGCCAGTGGTCAAGTCGTTCAAGTAGCCGAAACGTTACAAGATTCGGTCACTGCAGTAAGTGGTTCTGGCCCAGCCTACTTTTTCGCCTTTGTCGAGGCCATGATTAAAGGTGGAGTTGAATTAGGACTTTCTTCAGAAATTGCAACACAACTTACGATTCAAACATTAGTTGGAGCTGCAGGCATGCTGGTTGGAACAGGCAAAAGCGCCACAACTCTGCGAGAAAATGTCACTAGTCCAAACGGAACTACTGCAGCTGCTTTGAAGACTTTTTCCGAAGGTCAGTTGGATGCTCTTGTTGAAAAATCAATGCGTGCCGCAAGAGATAGATCGCAGGAATTGGCTTGAAAATCCATCGCGCCATTGCTTCAATGATGGCGGTCGCGCTTGTTTATCCAATCTCTTCTGCTCAAGCAGTTATTAAATCGGTTGTGGTTTATCCAGTAAAACCAATTTCAATATCAAATCTTTCTGGCGGCGTTGATGATGAAATATCCGGCGGCGTTGTAAATTCGAAGTCGATCGTTTTGGTTGGAACTGTTTCTGGCATGGGCGGACAATGGGTGACATCTGCGCCTTTAGGAGGCAGCGACGGATTCATTTCCTCCATTGATCTAGCCGGAGGACATGTGTGGGATCTGAGATTAGGAACCGCTGCGGACGATATAGCTACGGAAGTTGCGAAAGACAAAACTGGAAATTATTGGGTAGTTGGTGCATCAGTTGCATCAGTTGCATCACCATCACCATCACCGTTGCCAACAGTCTCGCCATCACCATCAGAAAGCTCTTCAGAATCACCAACTCCGACCCCTTCGCCCTCTCCAACATTTCCCTTAAATCCGGATGGGGTTTCGGTGTTGCCAGATACGCAATCCTTGCCAGCCCTAACCACATTGACCTTGTGGCAGGTTGGCAAGAACGGCCAACTGCTGGCGACGTATTCAGATTCCTTCCCTGGGGCGGTATTTCCTAAAAGCATTCTTTTCAATGGCACCAATTTCACAATTACCGGCGATCGAGTTCAAGGCGAAGGTGAACTAGCGACTGTTGCTGGCTTTTCGGTGACCGTAACTCCGACTGGACTTTTTGCCTCGATCCAAAGCGCCCCGGCCAGTGGCTCGCCTTCGGCAGAGCTTTCCATCGCCGCCGGGACTTCAATATGGAAGAGTTTTATATCCACCACCCCAATCCCAGGATTGGCCAAATGGGCTCCAAAAAAGCCGATACCGGTGCTTATTCAGAGCACGAAGTCGGGAAAGATCCTAGCCGCCCGTTATTTCACGGGGAAGGCGATCCTCTTGCTATGGCAGAGCACTCCTGGCTTGATTCTCCTGAGTGAGCAAAAGGATGGCATTGGAATGACTATTGTTAATCCTCTGGCAGGTTAGCAAGTTGCCCTTGCCACGTAATGAAGGAGCACTATGGGTTCAGTAATCAAGAAGCGTCGTAAGCGAATGGCAAAGAAGAAGCATAAGAAACTTCTGAAAAAGACTCGTATCCAGCGTCGTAACGCTAAGTAAGTTTGAAGGCGGTTAATTTTCCGCCCACTCCAACGACGACATATCTAGCACCACCAAAAGTTATCCAAGCAGACCGGACTGAATCCTTGAAGTTTCCAGTGGAAACTAATCTAATGGATCGGTCCGTTTTGTTTATCGAACACAAACGATAGTTACAGCCAAAGATCGCTCGAGTCGAATCCACCGCAACTGGCCCCATTGGTTGGCCAAATAAATCAGTCGTAACAGAAACTGGATCTGCTGAAGAACTTATGTCTTTCCATCGGAGTTGATCGGCTTTTGGAACCGTAATGCCAGTGCCAGCTAACCAGATTGTGTGAATAGATTTTCCGACTTGATACAAACTAACTGAATAACCTGCTACGGCTGTTGCATTGGCTGATACATCTAGAGTGGAATATTGCCAATCTTCTGGATAAGCCGAATTTCTAGTTGCCGATCTAAGTTCGCCTCGGACTGGTTGACGTTCGGCATTTACAGCCAGAACGGAATCGTAAACAAGATTGACGCCGTTTCCTATTGCCAGCGCTGCTAAGTGGAATCCCACATCGCCAGTTGTACGGCCATCGGTATTTCGATCTCCGTCAATTACTTCGTATCGCCAAGACAATCCGTCTTGTACGGCCCCAAGCAAGGCTCCCTGACTTTCATCTCGATAGAACACCTGAAGTCCAGCAGGTGTCATCACGCAAGCATTGGAAACACTGACATCGCTGGAAGTACGTACTCGATTGAGTTCGGTGAGCGGTTGAACTTTGGCGCCATTGCCATCGACAACTTGAAAAGCCCACTTCTTTCCATCAAAGGAGGCAAAACGTAAATCTTTATCAACTACATCAGAGTAAAAGATGTTGAGAACTTCATTTTTTCCGACCTTGCCCGTACAAATAGAAAGGTTCCCAGATACATCGTGATTAGTGCGTCCACCAGAAGTGGAATTTCCATCGATGATCGTTCTGGTCCAAGTCTTTCCTGTCCAGGTCGCTAACTTAATTTGCTGACGTAAGCTGTTGGTATAAACGATGATTGGCTTGGATTGGAAAGTGCCGGTAGCTAGATATTTTGCGTTTGCAGCACCATCAATTACCGTGCTTGGCCAAGGAGATTGAGGTATCACAGCATTTGTCAGTGCTGGCTCTGAATTACCTAAGTCATTCCTTGCAGTTATCGAAAAACTGAAAGAAGCGCCATTGATTAATTTAGGTACCACTACCGGACTAGATACAGCTGTGATTACTGTGCCTGTTTGATTCACTTTAATTGTGTAGGTTCGCACTTGAGCTGCTCGCGCATTGGCAGGCGGATCAAAGGTGAGTATTGCAGATTTATCACCAACGATCGCTTTTGCATTTCTGGGCGCAGTTGGAATTTCCAGCGAAAGTCCCGCAGTTGGTTTTGACCGCATGTCATCAAACATTGCCAAAAGCAATGGCCCTGGTTCATGTATAACTTCTCCAGCAGCCAAGTTCGGAGTCATCAATGCATTTGCTCCGCTGCCAGCAAAAGAACTTTCATTCAGGTGGCTCACGGACGAGCCATCCTCATATGTTGCTGGTGTGTAAAGACTTGGTTTAACCCCACCATTTGCGTTGACGGCGTTGCTTCCGGACCACACTAGTTGGTGTCGAAGCACCTTTCCAAGTTCTAGGGAAGGCGAAGGAACATCCATGAGTCTTCTGCCGTCTGGCAGTTGTGCGTACGCATCGAAAGGTGTGGGTTCTTCTATAGATCCAAATTGGAAAAAAGTGTCGAAGGAATTGTCAGACAAGAAGCCCAACCCATGTGCGATTTCGTGGATCAAAATCGTTTCCAAGTCGTATTGGCCAGTTGGACAATTTCCATCGGTGCCTAAATAAAAAGCGGAGCTGACCGTTGAGTTTATTTTTATAGTCACTTCGGCATGGCTAGGGTCAACATCTTTTCCTGCCAGAGAATTTGCTAGGGCTGATGGATACCACAAGGTTTTATCTGGAGCGCCAGCGAAACCGTTGAAATATTTTCCCGGTGTCGCCGAAGCAAGTACACCTGCTCCGGGCTGTTTGATCCAATTTGTCGTCACATTGATCGGAACTGTGGAAGGAAAATTATTGGCCCAGACATCAATTGCGGCTTGAACTGCCGGTTTCACATTGTCTGGAACTCCAACATAACTAATATTGAATACAGTTTTCGAATCGAGATGGCCCGTTTTTGGCGATGGAGTGGTTGGAGTGGGTGAAATATTCCCTGATTTGGAAAAATTGCCGCCGTAAAGATTTACCCACGGCGCCGCAACCGATCTAATCGTTTGCGCAGTTGCCACCATGGGCGCGTAGGAAAGTAGAGTGACCATTCCCACAGCGGAGAGTGCCACCGAGATAGCTAATTTTTTACCCCGCACAACGGAAAACGCTAGCAGTCTGAGAGGATATGCAGATGCCAACGAGCGCTTCTAAGAGCAAATTTTCAGCAACCGCTCAGGAAAGCTTCCTTCGAGCAAAAAGAGAAGCGACCTCTCGAGGACTATTGACCGATAAGCCACAGGAGCCGACTCTGGATCAGGCCAGAGATGACCTTGCTAAAGCCATCTCTCGAATAACTCACGAACTCTTTGCCGATCGCTTTGGACCATTAGTCGGAACAATTACCGAAACGAGTGTCACGGCAACGTTGAAGAATTTTGAAAGCTCTCTCGTTCAGGCAAAAGGCAACGCAACGATTGTGATTCAAGAAATTGCTGACCGATTCATCACCTTAAGAGAGTCGAAATGATTCAGGTGCTGGTCTATTCCAGGTCAAATTGTCACTTATGCGATGTCGCGAAAGCGCAGATTATTCAGATTCAAGAAGAGCTCAAGAACGAAATGGAATTCTCGTTAGAAATCCAGATGATCGATGGATCTGCCGAATTAGAGTCCCAATATGGTGAACACGTTCCCGTGACGCTCATCAATGGAGCGCCACATGACTTCTGGAGAATTGATCCCGAACGATTTAAGAAAGAACTTCGTCGGCATCAATAATTCGATAGGCATAACCTTGTTCAGCTAAGAAGCGCTGGCGATTCTGCGCGAAATCCTGATCTACCGTATCGCGCGCAACTAGAGAATAAAAGCGCGCACCATGGCCGTCAGCTTTTGGACGAAGGATTCGACCCAAGCGTTGCGCCTCTTCTTGTCTAGAACCAAAAGTTCCGGAAACTTGAATAGCGATCGTTGCCTCTGGCAAATCGATAGAAAAGTTAGCCACTTTGGAAACTACCAAACATTTAATTTCACCAGATCGATACAGGTTAAATAGACGTTCTCGTTCCTTAACGGGTGTATCGCCTTTAATAACAGGAACACCTAATTCTTCTCCCAGCGCATCCAATTGATCCAGGTATTGCCCGATAATCAAGACTTGTTCATTCGCGTGCTGACGCGCAAGTGCAACTGCAACTTTTCTCTTGGTGGCAGTAGTTGCGCAGAATCTGTAGCGGTCTTCAGCTTCTGCAGTTGCATAATTTAATCGTTCGTCATCGGTAAGGGATATCCGAACTTCAACACAATCTGCTGGCGCTATATAACCTTGGGCTTCGATTTCCTTCCAAGGAACGTCATAACGCTTTGGACCAATTAGAGAGAAAACTTCACCTTCCATTCCATCTTCACGAACTAAAGTGGCCGTCAATCCAAGACGGCGACGGGATTGGATATCTGCGGTAAAACGAAAGATCGGTGCTGGCAAGAGGTGGACTTCGTCATAAATAATTAGGCCCCAGTCGATGGCATCGAAAAGATCTAAGTGTGCGTAGACACCTTGTTTCCGCGTGGTCATTACTTGATATGTAGCAATGGTCACTGGTCTGATTTCTTTCTTTGCGCCAGAGTATTCACCGATTTCATCTTCATGCAAAGTTGTTTTTTTCAGTAGTTCATCCCGCCATTGTCGAGCTGCAATGGTGTTCGTTACCAAAATTAAAGTTGTTGCCTTTGCGTGTGCCATTGCAGCTGCACCAACGATGGTTTTTCCGGCACCACAAGGAAGAACTACAACTCCAGAGCCTCCGTGCCAGAAACCTTCAGCCGCTAGTTCTTGATACCTTCTTATTTGCCAGCCATCTTGTTTTAGCGCGATTTCATGGTGCTCGCCATCGACATAACCGGCAAAGTCTTCTGCTGGCCAGCCAAGTTTTAAGAGCGCTTGTTTGAGAAATCCGCGTTGTCCTGGATGCACCACAATGGTTTCGTCATCGAGTTGCAATCCAAGCATTGGGGCAACTTTTTTGCCTCTGGTTACTTCTCGAAGCACTGCTGGATCGTTGGAAACTAAAGTCAGTCCGTGGACCGGGTGTGCTTCCAATCGCAATCTGCCGTAACGAGACATCGTGTCAGCTACATCTACCAATAATGCGTGAGGCACGGCGTAACGCGAGTACTTCAAAAGTGTGTCAATGACTTGCTCTGCATCGTGGCCGGCTGCGCGGGCATTCCACAATCCAAGCGGCGTCAATCGGTAAGTATGAATATGTTCGGGTGACTTTTCTAATTCCGCGAATGGGGCAATAGCTCGGCGACACTCATCCGAGAGTGGGTGATCAATATCTAATAGAAGGGTTTTATCGCTTTGGACAATCAATGGGCCATCAGACACGAATGAGTTCCTTAATAAAAGCAGTTAGTAGTGTGATCCGATTGTGAATAGAAGAAATCAATATATGTTCATCGCGCGCGTGTGCTCCTCCGCCAACCGCACCCAAACCATCCAAAGTTGGAGTACCAACAGAGGCAGAAAAGTTTCCATCGCTAGCACCACCGACGGCAGCGTGACCGATGGGTTCAAAGCCAAGACCAGCAGCAACTTTCTCTAATTTTTCATAAAGGGTTTCCGCAGATTTAAATTCCATAGGGGGACGATTAATTCCACCGCTGATTTCTAGCCGAGCCTCTGGATGGCTTGCTTTCAGATTTCGAATGGCTTGGTCAACTCGAACTAAGTCTGAGTCGGCAAACGAACGAATATCTATATCTAAAGTTGCTGCCGCCGGTACGGTATTAGTTGAAGTTCCAGAACTCATCATGGTGGGTGTAACCGTTGTGCCGGATTCAACGCTTTCTAACTCAGCCATTTTCAGTGCTAGCCGAGCAATTTCGGTAGTGGCGTTGATTCCTTTTTCTGGTTCTAAACCGGCATGTGCGGCCCGACCTATCGCGGTGATGCGATACATCGCCGTTCCTTTGCGAGCGGTCTTCACTTTGCCAGCAAGAGAAGACTCGACAACTAAAACAGCTTGTGCATTTCTGGAGGCTGATTTGATGAATTCCCGCGAACTCTGGCTACCTAACTCTTCATCGGTTGTGGCCAAAATTGCGACATGCTCTTGGGCGCCCGGGATATCTTTGAGCGCATAAATAATCTGAAGAAAGCCGGCCTTCATATCAAAGACGCCAGGACCCCTGAGTACATCGCCTTCTATCAGCCACGTAGGAGTGAATGAGCCGATCGGCCAAACGGTATCCAGATGAGCCAGGACTAAGACTTTTGGTGTTTTAGTGCCCCACCAAAGAATTGGCCGACCTTGCTCGCTGTGAATCGTGGCTGGAACTCCTAGATGTGCTGAAGCAATTTGCTGCGCGAGTTCGATTACCTTGTGACAGGCCGATAAATCTTCGCTTGGAGATTCGCATTCCACCAAAGCTTGCAAGTCAGCCAGGAAAGTCATTGGCTAATTCTGCCGTATTTGTTCATGACTGGGTGGCTGGGCTGACCCCAGTAATCCGGGAGATCCGAAAATGTTGCATTTCGCCAGTGGCATGATCTCGAGCCAATAGCGTGCCTAAGGAGATAGAGATTGGGTCGATAAGCCGATTGGATACCCCACCGTTGGTATCGGCGTAACCGATGGTCAGGCTGGCTTGTTCTTCTATGTATTGGTGCAGTAAATCCATGGTCTCATTGGCGGTAGTTCGGGGAATGTCCCGAGGTTTGTGGGCGCTGGCTTTCTCTCCAGCTCGGAGCATTCGCACGGCGGATTGCACCAATTGCTCACTTGCCTTACTGATTTCAGAGAGAACGCGAGGTGGTCGTGGCCGAGCCTTTGCTCTGCGAACGGCAGGCTGGGAGATTAAAAGCCCTGTTGCATTTTCGATTGCAGGCAAATAACCGGCTTCGCGCAATCCAATCAAAACCTCATTCATCTCTAAATCGGAAATGATTACTTGCGGAGCCAATTTTCGAAGGCGCAAGCCTTCGGTCCGCTTGTCGTGCATGATTTGATGAATCATTCCTTCATCTTCGCAACGAAGGTAACAATTGGCATGTCCGACTCGTAGTCGGCCATGTCGCTTAGCCACATCATTAATGAGATATTCCAAAGGTTGTGGCATTGGAGTTTTGGAAGTTTTCTTGAGGAAATCCTTTATTTGATCGCCAGTCTGACCATGATCAAGTCCGCGGCGAATAGATGCTTCGCTAAATCTATAGACGGTGGCGCCGCCTCTGCTTTCGATATCAGCAATCGTTCCAATCATGTTTGCCAGTTCCATTGTCAATGGTCCTGGCGCGATAGCGCTGTTGTCGGCCTGAATCAAAATGTGATCGACCGGATTTGGGAGGGCTTTCTCTACACCGAGTTCTTCGGAACCAGAAATGTAGGCTGCTCCAAAACTAGAGATTGCACCTTGGCCGGTAATTCCCAACCATTCTGCTTCTCGCAAAGTCCATTGCACATATTCCGGAGTAAAGCGTTGCGGGCTTAACCATTGAACTTTCTTTTGAATGCTTTCCAGGTCTGGATCCATTTCTGGATTTCTCGCAAGCAATTGCACAATTGATTTGCGCGTTGATGCAATTCCTACTCGGTCCAACTCTGGCCCAAGCGGTGCAATATTTTTACCTTCACTTTTTCCAATTAATCCGCTGACTCTGGAGGTTTCAAACCAGAGTGAGACCAAACTTTCCCATCGCTCTTCCGAATTTTTTGTCATCCACAAATCAAAGGCGTGCGTGGGCAATATCTGATCATCAGTATCAATGACAACTAATCCAGCTAAATAAAGAATCTCTGCGACAAATCCTGCGCAAGCCTCATCAACTCCAAGGTGCTCTGCCGAACGCTTTAAATCTCTTACGCCCAGACCGCCAGTTCGGAGTGCGACTGGAGGTTCATCGGACCAGTTATGGGCCAACTCTTCGGTCCATCGCATAAAGGTGGAAATATTGGCAATCGCGGCTCGGTCCACATCTTTTTCTTTGCGCACCGTGCCGATCATTTTGGGAGCGGTGTGAGAAAGTTCGCGGTAAACCTTTCCTTGGCGAAGATGCAATGCGACTTCGCGGGGCAAGATCACCGTCTTTGAATCAAAAGCTAAGAGTAAATGGTGCTCCAAGAGCCAGCCAATTGCTGGACCGGGCTTGGTGACTGAAGAAATTTGACCTCGGGGAGGACCCCATACCAATCGACTCAGAACATCCAGCGAAGCTTTTGGCGCTTGGTTTAATGGTAAAAGATCAACAGGGACTGGTGAATATGGGCCAAGGCCAGCCGGTTCATCACCGAGCATTGGTCGAATGTTGGAAGGTAAACGATATTTAGTTCCGTCTTTATAAAGTAGTCCGCGGGACCAGAGTTCCACGGTGCTGGCTTTTGCAGATAAATCTGTTAGATCAACTAATTGGGCCATAGAGAAAGGTTCATGTAAAACACTGGCGGCAATGAGTAGATCATGTTGCCAACGATTAAGAGATTCCAACGCGCGAATTAAACTTGGAACCGAGTTTGCCCGCCCAGCCAAGGCATTGAAGTCGGTTGGCACTGGAGTAAGCAGATCCGGGCGAAAAGAAAATAGTTCGGAAATTGCCGCGTCATCTCGCTCGCGAAGCTCTTGGGCGAAGGATGGTGTCGACATAACTGGTCTACATTACCGATGATTGGTGGCTAGGGGTTAGTCGGAATTCTTTCGTTTCCCAGATCGTGGGGAAAATAGCGTGGCTAGGGCAGCTAAACGGCTCAAAATCGGACCAAGGAAGCGGGAGAGCGCTCGTGCTCGCCGAAATTCATGGATTGGCCAATTGTCGCGAATCGCACGGATCTGCAAGAGGGCATCGGGGTTTATCGCGCGCGGGTGGCCAACCGCTTCCAGCAGTGGCAAATCGTGATGGCTATCTGAATAGGCGTAGGAGCTACTTAGGTCAATATTCTTTTCGCCAGCTAGCGCCTTGATTGCCAGCGCTTTCTCTTTGCCATGGAGCAATTTTCCAATCATCTTCCCGGTGTATTTTCCGTCTTTGACTTCGGCAATGGTTCCAAGCGCCCCGGTCAGACCCAACCGCTTTGCAATTAAGTTGGCCATATCGATAGGGGTGGCAGTGACCAGCCAGACTTCCTCACCAGCCCGCAGGTGTTCATTGGCAATTTCAATGGTGCCTTGCCAGAGTTTGGCCGAGACATATTCGTCGTAAATTTCCAGACCAATCGTTTCCAACTCTTTAACGTTGTGGCCTCCAATAAATTCACAGGCGGCTTTCTGAATTCGATCAATCTCTTCTTTATTCTCTTTGCCAGTCAACCGATAGCGCAGATTGGCCAGCACAAAGGCCGAGATCTCGCGTTTTGTGAAGAAGCCCCTTTGATACATGCCGCGACCGAGGAAGAAGAGGCTAGAGCCCTTCAAAATCGTATTATCGACATCAAAGAAGGCAACTCGTTTAGGTTGGAGCGCCATATCACTACCTTAGCGAAGCCAGCCCCTTCGGGCTCCTTTATGCTTGCCCCATGGGGGCTACCATTCATTTTCTTCGCCATGGCGAAGTCGAAAATCCAGAGAAGATTCTCTATGGGCGTCAACCAGGCTGGCGGTTATCAGATCGTGGCCAAGAGATGGCTGTGGCGGTCAGTGAATGGTCTAAAAACCTTCCGCTCGGAGCGGTTTTAGCCTCGCCATTGCAGCGCGCGCAAGAGACCGCCGCACCTGTAGCGAAAGTGCATGGATTGCCTATTCATACGGAAGATCGGTTAATTGAAGCCACTAATGTTTTTGAAGGTCAAAAGTTCGAATTTGGCAGCGGGGTCTTGAAACACCCAAAGTCTTGGCGCCATCTTTATAACCCATGGAAACCCTCTTGGGGAGAGCCTTACGAAGAGCAGATTTCCCGAATGTTGGCCTCACTTTTCGCCGCCAGAGATCTGGCCGATGGAAAAGATGCCATCTGTGTATCGCACCAATTGCCCATCTGGATACTCCGATCTGCCATTGAAGGTCGGAAATTAATCCATGATCCCCGAAAACGTCAATGTACCTTGGCCTCTGTGACCAGCTTCGTTCTAGATGATGAAGGCATGATTTCAGATTTCTATTACACCGAACCCGCGAAACATTTGCTTCCAACAAAATGAAGTTATCTGAAAGCGGAAAACTAATTGCGGTGGCAATATCCATTTCTTCACTGTTGCTCGTAACTGGATGTTCTAGTGGTGGTCTTTCCAAGCCCAATGAAAACGCTTTTGTTTCCGGATCTGGTGTCGCCGTTTACATCAAACCTGCAGATCGAAAAATAGCGCCGATAATTGGCGGCCCTACTTTGGATGGAACTTCGCTAACTCTCCTGCCAAATAAAGTGACTGTTATTAATGTATGGGCTTCGTGGTGTTCTCCATGTCGAGCTGAGGCGCCATTGCTTCAAGATTTCTCCCAACAATATCCAGAGATTCAATTTGCCGGAATATTAACTCGGGATAATTTTACATCGGCGCAAAGTTTCGTAGCCAGATTCAAGCTCACCTATCCCTCGTTCGTTGATGATTCGTTATTGACGAAATTTCGTGGCTCCTTAACTCCTAACGCGATTCCGACAACCCTGATTATTGATGCTTCTGGTTACGTTGCCGCTCGCATTAGTGGCGAAGTGACGGTGGCATTGCTTCGGGATTTAATTACCAAGGTCAAGAGCGAGCCCCGCAATGCATAATTTCTTGGTCAATCAGATCTTTGATGGAAATGTGCTCACTGCAATCATCGTTGCCGCAGTTGCGGGATTGATTTCTTTTTTCTCACCTTGCGTTATCCCGTTGGTACCCGGTTACCTTTCTTATGCGGCAGGCATGACGGAAGTTCGAACTCGCGGTCGCGTTGCTCTGGGATCGATTCTATTTGTGCTCGGTTTTTCTGCGCTTTTTATCTCTTATGGCGCCCTCTTTGGTGGTTTGGGATCCACAATAAGCAATCATGCTCGGTGGATTTCTGTTGGGCTTGGATTGCTGACCATAGGGATGGGAATTGTTTTTCTCTTCAATCAAAAGTTTTATCGCTCCTTTAAACCACAATGGAAAATTCAAGCAGGACTCTTCGGGGCTCCGGTACTGGGATTTCTCTTTGGGATTGGTTGGACACCTTGCATCGGCCCAACATTAGGTGCGGTCCAAGCCCTCTCTTTCGAAAGCAGCAGCGCTCTTCGCGGTGCAATTCTTAGCGTTGCATACTGTTTAGGTTTGGGCATTCCCTTCATTGGGGTGGGATTGTTCTTCGATCAGTCTCAAAGATTGCGTAAATTTATCTCAAGGCATGGGAATGTAATGACTAGATTTGGCGGCATCTTTCTTATTGTGATTGGAATTCTTCAAGTGAGCGGAATGTGGGACCACGTGGTGAATTCGCTTCGCGACCTCATCTCTGGGTTTGTGCCGGTGATTTAATGAGCGCGACTCCAGAGTTAGAAACCAAAGGTCTGCTTCGTTGGATGTGGCGCCAACTCACCAGCATGCGCATAGCCTTGATTCTTTTGCTGACCTTAGGTTTGGCTGCGATTCCTGGATCGATTTTTCCGCAACGAAGTCAAAATCCCATGAAGGTGCAAGAATTTTTTACAAATAATCCGCAGCTGGCAATCTGGATGGATCGCGTCAAACTCTTTGACGTGTATAGCTCGCCATGGTTTAGCGCTGTTTATCTGCTTCTTTTTATTTCACTCATTGGCTGTGTTCTGCCTCGAACGTTTCAACATCTTAAGGCACTGCGTTCAAAGCCACCACTAACGCCTAAATATTTAGACCGGATGGAGTTTTACACTCCCGTGGCAGAGCCCAAAGCAAAATCGTTGGATATTGCCGAAGCGTGGCTGAAGAAACGCAAATTTCGCATCCGCCGAGATGTTGATTCAATTTCTGCCGAAAAGGGTTATCTTCGTGAAACCGGAAACTTACTCTTCCATCTTTCTTTGATTCTTATTTTGGTTGCGGTTGGAGTTGGCGCACTATATGGTTCAAAAGGCGAAGCGATTCTCAACGTCGGGGAAAGATTTATTAATACTCCAACCTCTTATGACAATCTCTCTTTTGGAAAATTCCAATCCGAAGGATCCCTGGATCCCTTCTCGTTAGTTATCGCAGATTTTCAAGCAAAATATGATCCAGCAACAAATGCCCCAACCGATTATTCATTACAAGTTAAGTTGGCCAATCCTGTCGGTTCAAAAGAAGTCACCAAAACGATAAAGGTGAACTCGCCACTTACGCTGGGTAGCACAAAAATTTACCTCCAAGCTAATGGTTATTCCCCGGTTGTAACCGTCAGGGACAGAACCGGAAAGTTGATCTTCCACGGCGCGGTTCCATTTCTACCGCAGGATGGAAATCTGACTTCATCAGGGGCCATCAAGATCCCGGATATGACGCCACAAGTTGGTTTCGTTTCTACCTTCTTGCCAACGGCTGATCGAACTGCTTCTCGTGGCGCCTTCTCTTCATACCCAGAGGTATTGGATCCCCGACTGCTCTTTTCGGCCTGGAAAGGAAACTTAGGGTTAGATTCCGGAGTTCCGCAATCGGTCTATCGGATTAACACCTCGAAGATGGTACGAATTGGGCTTAAAGCGTTAGAGCTTGGCCAAAGTTATGATTTTGGAACTGGCACCATCACCTTCGATGGTTGGAAATCTTGGGTCAACCTGCAGATAGTCGATGACCCAGGCAAGATGTACGCATTGCTTGGAGCGCTATTGGCGATTCTTGGTTTGATCTCGTCACTTTTTACCCGACAACGTCGCATTTGGGTAAAGCAAGCCGATGGAATTGAACTGGCAGGATTAGCCAAGAACGCTCTGCCTGGTGTTAAACAAGAGATCGAAGAATTAGCAAAAGAATTGAAGGGGTAATTTTGAGTTCCAGAACCTATGCCTACCTGTCGAACTATGCTGTTTATTCGGCCATGGCGGTGTTTACGGTGGCGTTTATTGCCTACTCCATGGAGATGGCATTTTCGGTCAAGAATGTAGAAGGGCAGAAGAAAACCGATTTTGACTTTGCTCGCACCGAAAATAGTGGTCGCCTTGGTTCGCTAATGACTCTGCTCGCTTTTCTTCTTCTGACAGGTGGCGTTGCCTTTCGCGCTCTCTCGGCACACCGAGTTCCGTGGGGCAATATGTATGAATTTTCCATTACCGGCGCTTGGGCGCTCTCTGGTGGTTTTCTCTTCGGCATCATTAAGTATCGACTTCGTTGGCTCGGTGTTCCCGTAACTTTTGTTTCGCTACTTACCTTAGGAACTGCAGTCACCGTTTTGTATCGGCCTAGCGCGCCACTGGTTCCTGCGCTTAAATCAACTTGGTTAGCTATCCACGTTTCTGCTGCGATTATTTCTGGCGGAGTATTTTTACTGGCCAATGCCGTTGCTGGTACTTATTTGATTTTGGACACTATCGAAAGCAAAGGTCCAAGGCCGGCATGGGCCGCCAAAATTCCTAGCCTGGAAGCTTTAGATCAACTTTCCTATCGCTTGGTTGCCTTTGTATTTCCATTGTGGACCTTCGCAGTTATTGCCGGAGCCATCTGGGCCGAATCAGCCTGGGGTCGTTATTGGGGTTGGGATCCAAAAGAGACTTGGGCATTTATTACCTGGGTCGCCTATGCCGCCTACCTGCATGCGCGGGTAACTATTGGTTGGCGTGGTCGTCGGGCTGCTTGGCTCTGCCTCTTTGCTGGTTCTACCTTCTTATTTAATTATGTCTACGTAAATATTTGGGGAACCGGCAGACATACCTATTCAGGTCTATAGCCCCCGGAGAAAATCTGGATTATCGTCGGGCGGAATTATTTTTCCGCGACGGTTTCCACCACCACCGTTTGGGCTACGTTTTGGTCGGCCAGCAATAAACCAAGCGAGCGCACCTAAAGTTTCAAGGAGCAGAACGATCACAATCCAACCCCATTTAGGTAGATTGCGGATCTGTTCTTGGGGGGTACTAGCAATATCAAAAATCGCATAAAGAGTTATTGCTAAGGGAACTACGAAGAGAAGAAGGCGCATATAAGTAGTTTAGCCAGATAGTGGATTGCGTGAGTTATAAGAAGAGGGCGATCGCCAAAGTTGTGGATAAAAGCAATTGGAGTCGGGCGGTTTTGCCAAGCAAAGGGATGAGATCCCTTCCAGCCGCTCCAGCCAGAATTTTCTGGGAGATTTGAATGGTTAAGGGAATCACAAGGACGCTGACCAAGACCCAAGGGGAGATGACCACCGCCAGAAGTACGCACAGATGAGCCAGAACCAGGAGTGAGATAAAGAACTGGCGCGCTTTTACTTCGCCCAAACGCACCGCCAATGTTAACTTCCCAACTTCTTTGTCCTTGGGTAAGTCCCGTAGGTTGTTAATGGCAAGGAGTGCACACGAGAGCGCTCCAATGGGAATGGCAATCAGAAAACTTGTTCCAGTTAACTTTTCTGATTGGGCAAAGTAGCTACCCATCGTTGCCACAAGGCCGAAGAAGATAAAGACCGAAATTTCGCCAAAGCCTTGATATCCATAAGGATTCTTTCCGCCGGTGTACTTCCAAGCGGCAACGATTGCGAGCGCACCTACAGCCAACAACCAGAGCGAAGTTCTCAATGCTAAAACCGAACCAAGAATTGCTGCTACAAAGAAGGTGAAATAAGCAGCCCGCTTTACCGCACCAGCGCTGGCCATTCCGCTTGCAACTAAACGAATTGGACCGACTCGAACTTCATCGGTGCCGCGCACGCCATCGGAATAATCGTTGGCATAGTTGACTGCGATTTGCAGAAGAAGGCTCACACCTAGGGCCAAGAAAGCATTGAGCCATGAAATGGAAATGGAATCAGAATGCGCTAGCGAAGTACCTACTAAGACCGGAGCGATAGCAGCAGGCAGAGTTCTTGGACGTGCGCCAAGGATCCATTTCTTCATTCTTGCTCCTTTTGCCTTGTTTCTTCGTTGATCATTCGCTGAAGTTGAATTCGATCTGGCTTATCAATACTGGTTCTGGGTAGTGTTGCTATGCGGTGGAACTCTTTTGGAATTGCGTGGGCACCTAATTTAATTCGAAGTTGGGATTTTAGTCTTTCAATCCCCATCGCTTGGTTGGATACCAAGATTAACTTTTGGCCCCATTGCGCGTCTGGAATGGCAATAGCAATGAAATCCTGGCTCGGAAAGAGTGAATGTGCTTCCGACTCCACTGTGGCTAAGGAGATCTTTTCGCCACCTGAAATAATTTGATCGTCACTTCGACCAAGAACAGTTAGTACCCCATTTTCGATGTTTCCCAGATCGTTAGTTGTGAACCAACCATCGTGAAAGACTTCATTCCACTTTTCCGGCGCATTTAAGTAGCCGCTGGCAATCATGGCTCCTTTTAATTCAATGGTGCCACTGCTTGTAGTTCTAAGTTCCACGCCAGCTAGTGGCACTCGGTCATAAACGCAGCCGCCACAGGTCTCACTCATGCCGTAGGTAGTGACGACATTGATTCCTAGATTTCTGGCAGCTGTGATCAAATCTTTTTCGGCGGCGGCTCCTCCTACCAAAACTTTTTCTGCAAGTTGGAGATGTTCTAAGAGAGCCGGATCGCTATGGACCGCTCGATGTAATTGGGTCGGGACAATGGCGGTGAATTCGGCTGTTGCGTACTTCTGGCTATGTCGGTAGTCCAATGGAATGGTTCCCAGATTGAGGGAGCGAACCAAGACATTTACGCCGGCAATATGATTAAGTTGAAGTAGCAGGGACCATCGTTGACCGCTCTGCCCGCCAATTCTTGCCCTAGATGCCTCGGCACTGGCCAAGAGCGCACGCGCAGAGAGCGCCACTTCTTTTGCCGAGCCGGTTGAACCAGATGTGGGGATGACGACGGCAATTTCAGGGTCTACGAATTGTTGCGAAGTGGCACCAAAAGCCAGGGCAGGCCCAACTCCTCGAAGTGCGGCAAGTAGATAATCCATTATTTGTGGGATTGGCCACTGTTCCGGTACTTCGATGAGCTCTCGTTGTGTCGATTTATCCATGGTCACCGTAGGCTATCCATATCTTTTTCAAGGGGGAAATGTGAGCAAGCCGTTTAAACGTGAACCAGGCAATCGGACTATTCCGGCTTGGCAGATAGGCGAAGGCAGTCAGGGCTTTACCGATGTCATTTATGAAGTTGCCGAAGGTATGGCAAAAATAACGATCAATCGCCCCGAGGTACGCAATGCATTTCGCCCGCAGACTTTATCTGAATTAGAAAAAGCCTTCTCCTTGGCTCGGGATGATGAAAGCGTTGGAGTCATCATCTTCACTGGCGCTGGCACTGAAGCATTTTGCTCTGGTGGGGATATCAATGTCCGAGGCGATGACGGTTATTTGGGTTCAGACGCTCTGGGTAAAAAAGGAATTGGCCGACTCAATGTTTTGGATTTACAAATTCAGATTCGTCGATTGCCAAAACCAGTTGTGGCAATGGTTGCCGGTTGGGCAGTTGGCGGGGGTCATGTTCTTCACGTTGTCTGTGATCTGACGATTGCTGCCGATAATGCCAAGTTTGGACAAACTGGTCCGATGGTGGGCTCGTTCGACGGTGGGTACGGCGCAGGGTTATTGGCAGCGCACGTTGGTCAAAAAAAGGCACGAGAGATTTGGTTTTTATGTCGTCAATACGATGCCGAAGAAGCCTTGGAGATGGGCTTGGTAAATGCGGTTGTTCCTGTTGCTGAACTAGAAGCAGAAACGGTTTCCTGGAGCCGAGAAATGTTGCGCCACTCTCCGTTAGCCCTTCGATTATTAAAAGCGGGGTTGAACGCCGCCGACGATGGCCTGGCTGGAGTTCAACAGTTAGCTGGCGATGCAACACTGCTCTTCTATCTATCAGAAGAGGGCCAAGAAGGAAGAAATGCTTACAAAGAAAAACGTTTACCAAACTTCGATAAGTTTCCTAAGCGTCCGTAGCCTTTCGACATTATGTGGGCATTAGCGAAAATATTTCAAGAGTTCACTGTTGTTGCAATTCCGACTCGAACAAATTTTCGCGGAATCGAACTCCGAGAAGCGGCGTTATTTCATGGTTCGCAAGGATGGAGTGAATTTTCGCCTTTTATTGAATACGAAGATGGCGAAGCAAGTACCTGGTTGAAGGCCGCCGTGGAAGGCGCCTATCAACCTTGGCCGTTTTCTTATCGTGATTATGTTTCTGTCAATGCAACTTTGCCCAGGGTCGCTGAAGACCAAGTTGGCAGAATTCTGGATAGATTCCCCGGTTGCACCACTGTAAAAATCAAAGTTGATGATTTCGAAACTGATAGTTCTTTGGTTGAAGCAACTCTTGATCATCTACCCGACGTCAAAATTCGCTTAGATGTTAATGGCGGTTGGACCTTGGCTGAGGCGCTTCTTAATCTTTACAACTTTCACTTGCGGTTTGGAAATGTTTTTGAATATGTGGAGCAGCCTTGCCTAAACCTTGCGGATCTGGCAGCGCTGAAAAAAGAAGTCCCCATGAAAATTGCGGTGGATGAATCCATCCGAAAATATTTGGATTCAGACCTGACTTCACTTTCCGAATGCGCCGATATTGCAATTATCAAATGGGCTCCATCTGGTGGAATATCGGCCGCCTTGGATTTAGTTTCTACAATTGGATTGCCCGCTGTTGTGTCCAGCGCATTGGATACCGGGATTGGGATTTCTCACGGTGTTGCCCTTGCGGCGGCACTACCTCACTTAGATTTCGCCTGTGGTTTAGGCACCGTTTCTTTGCTCAATGATGACGTTTTGGAGCCAGCCCTTATTCCCGAAGCTGGAAAAATTAAAGTGGGACGCCGAACCCCGGACAGTGATCTATTAGGCAGGTATCGCGCAGACGGGGATCGTCACATCTGGTGGCAAAATAGAGTTGAACGAATTTGGGAAAAAGGGCTTTCCAAAACGATTTCGGAACAGGGGTGGCTAAATTGATCTCAGCGACACATTTGGCTCGCTCCATTCTTCGTCAATTGTTGGAGTTGGGTGTTAGTGATTTCGTACTTTCGCCAGGATCGAGAAATGCCCCACTTTCAGTAGCGTTGTTTGAAGCAGCCGAAGCTGGATTTGCCGACCTTCATGTTCGAATTGATGAACGCGGTGCCGCCTTCTTCGCCTTGGGAATTTCCAAAGTCTCACAACAATATGTAGCAGTGATCTGCACCAGTGGAACTGCAGCAGCGAACTATCATCCGGCTATTCTTGAAGCCAGACATTCCAATATTAAGTTGTTAATAATCACGGCAGATCGACCAGAACGTCTTCGAAATACTGGTGCCAATCAAACGACGAATCAAGTGGGGTTGTATCCGCATATTCCAAGTTATGACATCTGCGAACTTGTAGATGTTGCGAAGTTGTTAACGGATGGACCTATACATTTTAATATTCAATTTGATGAGCCACTACTTCCCGAAGAGAATGTAAATTGGTTGGCTGGTTTCACGCCTACATCAGTCCAGTCCAAGAGTTTGCTCAAGCCGAGCGCTTCCTTTGATAAGAACGGCGTCATTGTTGTAGGTCACGACAGAGGCGGCTTCTCAGTTTCCGAAGTTACGGCTTTTTCAGAAGAACTTGGTTGGCCGATAGTTGCCGAAGATCCAATATCTTTTCCAACTGCGATTGCTCATGCCTCCGTCTTTCTCGCAGATCCAGATATTCGTGCTCTGCTCCACCCAGAATCGGTAATCGTCTTCGGTCGAACCACACTTTCTAGAAGCATAAATGCCTACGTCCTAGGCAGCCACAAGCAGATTGTGATTGATCCACGAATTCAAGATGTTGATCATTTGCGTCAAGCCGATCAAATCTTCTTTGATATTCCACATGTAGATTCTGCAATTGCACCTTCGGAAGAATGGATTTCGCTTTGGTACAGGGTTTCCGCCCAAGCTAACGAAGGTTTGGTCCGCTCATTTCAGTGGTCCGAACAAGAAGCCGTTCGAACAATAACTTCCAATCTAGAAAGTGGCTCCGCACTCTTTGTCGGCTCATCTCGACCAATTCGAGATATTGAAGGGTTCGCTGAACCTCGCGATGGCCTACACGTATATGGAAATCGCGGTTTAGCCGGAATTGATGGGAATACTTCTACCGCGCTAGGAATAGCATCAAAGTTTGAGCGCTCCTATGCGCTACTGGGAGATTTAACTTTTCTCCACGACATATCCGCATTGGTGAACTTACCTGAAGTTAATTTGACCATCTTTGTTATCGATAACAATGGTGGCGGAATATTTTCTACACTTGCACAACAAGGAACCAAAGGCTTTGAAACTATTTTTGGCACGCCACACAATCACAACATTGAAAAAATCGCTTCTGGATTTGGATTGCCAGTAGAGCGAGTCAAGAATTCATCTGATCTAAAACGCATCATTGCGCACCGAGCCAATGGGATTTTGGTCGTCATTGTCGAAGTACCGGACCGTGAAACTAATGCCATGCAAATAAAACTCTTGTATCAAAGTGTTTCGAGCGCCGTTCGCATGGGCAATAACTTAGATTGACTTTCGGCCAGTTCTTGAACCGGATCGGATCCAGCAACTATTCCACATCCAGCGAAGAGACGAATATCCTTTTTCGTCGCGGAAATTTCGCCACATCGAAGCGCAATTCCCATTTCGCCATCACCGCGCGCATCAATCCATCCGACCGGTCCGGCATAACGCGAGCGATCCATACCTTCGATCTCGCTGATCAGCGCTTCTGCAATTTTGGTTGGAGTGCCACACACTGCTGCTGAAGGATGCAATTTTTCTAGCAAAGTAAAAATATCAACTGGGGATGCCGATTCATTGACCACACCGGTCACATCCGTTGCTAGATGCATAACGTTGGACAAGTGAAGAACAAAAGGTGAGTCTGGAACATTTATAGAAGAGCAGACTGGCGCCAAAACATCGGCGACAGAACGAACTGCGTATTCGTGTTCTTCTAAATCCTTAGAGGACTTCGCCAAAGAAGCCGCTAGTGCAAAATCTTTCTGTTCGTCGTTAGTTTTACGGATTGTCCCGGCCAGGACTCGCGAAGTGACCAACGCTTTGCTCAACCGTACTAATAGTTCGGGCGTTGCGCCGATTAAGTTGGAAACGAGAAAAACCCACGTGGAAGGATATTCACTTTGTAAACGTTGAATTAAGCCACGAGGAATGAGATCTGAAGTGCTAGATGCATTGATATCTCTAGCAAGAACTACTTTATCCAAGTCACCATTTTTGATTCTAGAAACTGCATCGGCAACTCGATTTTGCCATTCAGTGTTCGAAATTGATCCATCACTCCACCGAATCGTGTGTTCAGTTTTTTCATGAATCAAAGGTTCAAGGAGCGGCTGTGGTTCATCCCCGACCCAAGTGATCCAAGATTTTCCATTTTTTTGGCCTACTAATATTTTGGGGATAACTAACCGAGATTCCCCTGATTCGGAAAAAGAGAATGATCCGAAAAGTATTGGCCCAGTTCCACTTCCGTGAACATTATTTTGAATGGTTAATTTCGCTAGCTCTTCTCGCCACCATCGCCTGGCATCGTCGAAGCGATGAATCCCAGTGACCGTTGTGCTAGCCCACGTGCCAAAACCAATCAAGCCATCGCCACCGCGAATCCAGGATGTCGAAAGGTCAGAATTTGTTGCTATTTGGGAGAGCGGGGGAAGTTCACCTAAAAGTTCAGTGGTGAGGGTTGTGGACATCAGATGATATTAAAGGCAAAGCGTTGTTAATGCTTGGAGGCAAATCGCCATAACGTTGGCAATGTAGTGCTAGCAATTGCAATCTTAAGAACTTCGCCAAAAATAAATGGGGTAAACCCTTTACTAAAAGTCCACTCCCAGGTTGATGAAGTGCTGTGGTGCAACCAAATAAGTCCGGCGGCGAAGATAATCGCATCACCAGTCAACATCGTTGGAATAACAGTGAGGACCTTTTGATCCCATTTCCGTCCAGCCATGAGTCCAGTGACGATCGATGCGACCATCATTCCCACCAAATAGCCACCAGTAGGACCAACTAACCGATCCCATCCGTGATTACCCGCTGCAAAAATTGGCGCTCCTGCAATTCCCATAAGTAAGTAGAAAGAGAATGTGGCAAAAGATAAGTTCGCACCATACGCCGTGCCTAGAAGTAGAACCGCCAATGTCTGTCCGGTAACTGGAACCGGAGAACCAGGAATCGGAATGGAAATCTGCGCCATCACTGCGAGAAAGAAGGTGCCCCCCAGAACAAATCCCACTTGATTTAATAATGTAGACCGTGGGACTAAGGCGGTGCGCAATATGGCGACTTGGGACATAGAGTATGAATCCTCACTCTTGCGCGCTGGCGCCAAGGTTTAGTTTCTTGAAAAGTTGTGACAAAAGCCTACTCCAACGAGAATATACGGGTGAGTAGAGCTGGCTTGAATAAAGACCCCGAGGATGTCTCCAAGATGTTCGATGGCGTGGCAAAACGCTACGACCTGCTCAATGATCTATTGAGCCTGGGTCGGACCAAAGCCTGGCGCCGGGTGGTCACAGCCACCATCGGACCAAAGCCAGGTATGCAGATCCTGGACCTAGCCGCCGGGACTGGCTCCTCCAGCCGACCCTTGGCTGATGCTGGTGCGGCGGTCATTCCGCTGGATTTCTCTGAGGGAATGTTGGCCGCCGGTCGTAAGCGCCACCCCGATCTGCCCTTTACTCATGGCGACGCCCTCAATCTGCCCTTCGAAGCCGACCGCTTTGATGTGACGACGATCTCATTTGGTCTGCGAAATACCTCAGATCCCGATGCTGCGCTCCGCGAAGCGCTGCGAGTAACCCAACCGGGAGGGCGAATGGTGGTTGTGGAGTTCTCTCAACCCACCAATTTTCTCTTTCGGACAATTTATATGAATTACCTAATGCGAGCTTTACCTCCGATCGCTCGGAAGGTTTCGGCCAACCCGGAGGCCTATATTTACCTCGCCGAGTCAATTCGGGCCTGGCCAAATCAGAAAGGTCTGGCCGCCATGATGACCAGCGCCGGATTCGAGCGGGTTGGCTGGCAGAACCTGACTTTTGGAATTGTCGCAGTTCACATCGGCTACAAGCCTAGGAGCGCACCAACTACCTAGCGCTTAACCCCTAAACTCTGAGCGTGAACCCATACGTACCGATTTTGGTGATTGGCGCAATTGGTTTTGGCTTCGGAGCCATCTCAGTAGTAGCCGCCGCGATCACCGGCCCAAAGCGTTACAACCGAGCAAAATCAGATGCATATGAATGTGGCATCGAACCATCTCCGCAAGCAGCAGGTGGCGGTCGCTTTCCGGTCAAATACTTTCTTACTGCGATGCTCTTTATTGTTTTCGATATTGAAATCGTTTTCCTTTATCCGTGGGCAGTCTCCTTCGACAAGCTTGGATTATTTGGTCTTGTTGAAATGATGATCTTTATCGTCACGGTCTTCATTGCATATGCATATGTGTGGCGTCGTGGCGGATTGGAATGGGATTAAAAAATGGGTCTTGAAGAAAAATTACCAAGCGGATTTGCATTAACGTCCGTTGAAAAACTTGCCGGCTACATGCGAAAGAATTCGCTCTGGCCAGCAACATTTGGTCTTGCGTGTTGCGCAATTGAAATGATGGCGGCAGGAGCAGGTCGATACGATTTGGCACGTTTTGGTATGGAAGTATTCCGAGCATCGCCTCGCCAAGCAGATTTGATGATTGTTGCTGGTCGAGTATCTAACAAAATGGCACCAGTTCTTCGTCAGATTTACGATCAAATGGCCGGACCAAAGTGGGTTATTGCCATGGGCGCCTGCGCATCTTCGGGTGGAATGTTTAATAACTACGCCATTGTTCAAGGCGTAGATCACGTTGTTCCAGTTGATATTTATCTACCTGGTTGCCCTCCACGCCCAGAAATGCTTATGGATGCGATCTTGAAATTGCACGAACATATTGGCAGCGAAAAATTAGGTGTAAATCGTCAGCAAGTAATTCGCGAAGTTGAAGCAGCAGCAATGGCTGCAAAACCAACTCATCAATTGAATGGTCTACTACGTTGAGCAATCATATGAATGAAGATAAAGCACATGGCATGTTTGGTGCTTCTGGTTCCGGAGATACATCTGGATTCGGTGGATTAGTTCGAAGTTCAGTTTCGGCCGGTTCTTCAGAACGACCTTACGGTGGTTACTTCGATGACTTGGCCGATGACTTAGAGCGAGCCTATCCAGCATTTAGTGATGCAATTGAAAGAGTTGTGGTTGATCGTGGCGAACTCACACTTTTCATCAAACGTGATCGACTTTTTGAAGTAGCGAAAATTTTGCGCGATGAGCCAACTCTTCGATTTGAAATGTGCTTAGGTGTTAATGGCGTTCACTATCCAGATGAAGTTGGTCGGGAACTACATGCGGTTTATCCATTGCTTTCTATGACTCATAATCGCCGAGTCCGCATGGAAGTCGCAGTTCCCGAATCAGATCCGCACTTACCTTCTTTAATTGAATTGTGGGGCGGAAATAACTGGCATGAACGTGAGACCTATGACATGTTCGGAATTATTTTTGATGGTCATCCTGGTTTAACTCGAATTTTGATGCCGGACGATTGGCCCGGGCATCCGCAGCGCAAGGACTATCCACTGGGCGGAATTCCAATTGAATATAAGGGCGCAACAGTTCCGGCTCCTAGCGAAAGAAGGGCATATCGATGAGCACCACCGATAGTTATGCCTCAAGCAGAGAAACGACTGAAGGCCGGGTCTATTCCGTAACTGGTGGCGACTGGGATTCAATGGTTACTGAAATTGGAGCAACCAAAGAAGAACGCGTAGTCGTCAATATGGGACCACAGCACCCATCAACTCACGGAGTGTTGCGACTTGTCCTTGAGCTAGAAGGTGAAACAGTCACTGAAGCTCGTTCTGGAATTGGATATCTTCATACTGGCATCGAAAAAAATGCGGAATATCGCACGTGGACCCAAGGGGTCACCTTTGTAACTCGTATGGATTACTTAGCGCCCCTCTTCAACGAAGCCGCTTATTGCTTAGGCGTAGAAAAGTTGTTGGGAATAACCAACGATATTCCGGAGCGAGCCAGCGTTATTCGCGTCATGATGATGGAGTTCAACCGAATCTCTTCACATATGGTGGCACTTGGTACTGGTGCGCTAGAACTTGGTGCACTTTCGCCGATGATCTTTGCCTTCCGCGAGCGCGAGAAGGTCTTAGATATCTTCGAAATGATCTCTGGACTAAGAATGAATATGGCCTATATCCGTCCCGGCGGAGTTGCTCAAGACCTTCCAGAAAATGCCGTTTCCAAGATTCGCGAAACTGTTAAAGAGTTGCGTCATAACTTTAAAGACAACGCAAAGATGCTTATCGGAAACTCCATCTGGATTAAGCGCACCAAGGACATTGGTTACCTAGACCTAGCCGGATGTATCACCCTGGGCATCACTGGTCCTGTGCTTCGATCAACTGGAATGCCTTGGGATCTTCGCAAGACTCAGCCCTACTCTGGATACGAAAATTACAATTTTGATGTTGTCACCACAGATACCTGTGATGTTTACGGTCGCTTCTTGATCCGTATGCTGGAGTTGGAACAATCACTTCGGATCATTGAACAAGCCTGCGATAAGTTGGATGAACTTCACGGTGCGCCAGTAATGGTCTCCGATAAGAAAATTGCGTGGCCATCACAACTTTCAGTTGGTACAGATGGCATGGGAAATTCACTGAACCATATTCGCGAGATCATGGGTGAATCCATGGAATCGCTGATTCATCACTTCAAGCTAGTGACCGAAGGTTTCCGTGTCCCAGCCGGACAGGTTTATAGCGCAGTGGAATCTCCACGCGGTGAAACCGGGGTGCATCTGGTTTCTGATGGCGGAACTCGTCCTTACCGACTTCACTTCCGTGAACCTTCCTTCAATAATCTTCAATCACTTTCGGCAATGTGCGAAGGATCCTTCATTGCGGATGTGGTTGCAGCAGTCGCTTCTATTGACCCCGTGATGGGTGGTGTTGACCGATAATGGCATTTTCAACTGACCAATTGGCAATCATGGATTCCATAATTGCTCGCTATCCAAAATCTCGCTCAGCCATCATGCCGCTATTGCATTATGTGCAATCACTGGCTGGCTATGTAACCGCTGAAGGTATTGAGGCGATTGCCGAAAAACTTTCGCTCGCAACGGCCGAAGTCACAGCAGTTTCAACGTTCTATACGCAATATCAATCTGAACCAGTGGGTGAATACCACGTCGGAATTTGCACCAACACTTTGTGCGCGGTCATGGGTGGTGACGCAATCTACGAAGCAGTCAGCGAACACTTGGGAATTGAAAACCATGGCGTAACTGCTGATGGCAAGGTTTCGTTAGAGCGAATTGAATGTAATGCCGCTTGCGATTACGCACCTGTCGTTATGGCCAACTGGGAGTTCTACGATAACCAGACTGTCCAAAGCGTTAAGGATTTAGTGGATGGCGCTCGCAATGGAAATCCTCCAGCACCAACTCGGGGTCCTTCCACCCTTCGTACGTGGAAAGAGAATTCTGCAGTCCTGGCTGGATTACCTGATGGTCTCGCCGGTGAAGGTGTATCAGCTGGTGAACCTTCAAAACTTGGTTTGAAAATCTCACGGGGGAATTCATGACTCAATTAACGCCAGTTCTCTCTGCGCATTGGGATGAGGCTGACTCCTTCACTATTGCCGGTTACTGCCGCCATGGTGGGTACACAGCTATGGAAAAAGCGTTGGCCATGGAGCCAGATGCAGTAATTCAATTGGTAAAAGATTCCGGACTTCGTGGCCGTGGTGGCGCAGGTTTTCCCACTGGGATGAAGTGGGGCTTTATTCCACAAGGCGATGGCAAGGAACATTATTTAGTTGTTAACGCCGATGAATCAGAACCTGGGACTTGTAAAGATGTTCCATTAATGATGGCTAACCCCCACGTCCTTGTTGAAGGCGTGATCATCGCTTCATATGCAATTCGCGCTAACTACGCATTTATCTATGTGCGCGGTGAAGTTACCCACGTGGTTCGCCGGTTGCAGGCCGCAATTTCTGAAGCCTATGCGGCAGGTCATCTTGGCAAGAATATTCATGGCAAGGGTTACGACCTAGAACTCGTTCTCCACGTTGGAGCCGGCGCTTACATTTGTGGCGAAGAAACTGCGCTCTTAGATTCTTTGGAAGGTTTCCGTGGTCAGCCGCGGTTACGCCCACCGTTTCCAGCAATCGCTGGTCTTTATGCCAGACCAACAGTTGTGAATAATGTGGAATCCATCGCTTCGGTGCCTTCCATCGTCAATAACGGCGCCGAATGGTTCCAATCAATGGGAACTGAAAAGAGCAAGGGTTACACCCTTTATTCACTCTCTGGTCACGTCGCCAACCCAGGTCAATTCGAAGCACCGTTAGGCATAACCTTGCGCGAACTTCTGGAATACGCCGGTGGAATTCGGGCTGGACATCAACTCAAGTTTTGGACTCCAGGTGGATCCTCAACTCCAATTTTCACTCAGGCCAATCTCGATACGCCACTGGATTATGAAGGCGTGGCCGCAGCTGGTTCCATGTTGGGAACTAAGGCGCTGCAAGTTTTTGATGAAACTACATGCGTAGTTCGAGCCGTCCTTCGTTGGACCGAGTTCTATAAGCATGAATCATGCGGAAAGTGCACCCCATGCCGTGAAGGTACCTGGTGGCTAGTTCAGATTCTTCGGGATCTTGAAGCAGGAAAGGGGACCGCGGCAGATCTGGATAAATTGCTCGATATCGTCGACAACATTGCCGGTCGTTCTTTCTGCGCGCTAGCTGATGGAGCGGCAAGTCCAATTATTTCTTCACTCAAGCATTTCCGTGAGGAATATATGCAACATCTCAATCAAGGCGGCTGTCCCTTTGACCCAGCTGCTTCCACCTTATTTGCGACAGCAGGTTCACGATGACTCCAGAGCAAGCACTTGTTGAAGTTGAAATGATCACCTGCATCATTGACGGTTTTGAAGTGACCGTTCCGAAGGGAACGCTTGTCATTCGCGCCGCAGAGAAGTTAGGAATTCAAATTCCTCGCTTCTGCGATCACCCTTTGCTTTCTCCTGCCGGTGCTTGTCGTCAATGCTTGGTCGATATCGAAATCAACGGCCGCGCCTTTCCCAAACCCCAAGCTTCATGCACGATTCCCGTTGAAACTGGAATGATTGTAAAAACTCAATTGACATCTCCTGTTGCTGAAAAAGCGCAAAAGGGAATTATGGAATTGTTGTTGATCAATCACCCATTGGATTGTCCAGTCTGCGATAAGGGCGGCGAGTGCCCACTCCAGAACCAAGCCATGAGCAGTGGCCGCGGTGAATCTCGCTACGAAGGTGTTAAGCGCACATTTGAAAAGCCTGTTGCCATCTCTTCACAAGTTCTTCTCGATCGAGAGCGTTGCGTGCTCTGTGCTCGCTGTACCCGTTTCTCCGATCAAATTGCTGGGGACCCGTTTATCACTTTGAATGAACGAGGCGCACTGCAGCAAGTTGGAATTTATGAGAAAGACCCATTCGAGTCTTATTACTCAGGCAATACCGTACAAATTTGTCCGGTCGGTGCACTTACCGGTGCTTCGTACCGATTCCGCTCCCGTCCATTCGACTTAGTCTCTACGCCTTCGGCATGTGAGCACTGTGCTTCAGGTTGTGCAATGCGCACCGATGTTCGTCGCGGAAAGACCTTGCGTCGTCTTGCTGGTGAAGATGCTGCAGTAAATGAAGAATGGAATTGCGACAAAGGTCGTTGGGCCTTCAAATACATCTCCAGCAAAGAGCGAATCGCTTCGCCTCTAGTCAGAGGTACTGACGGTGAACTTCATGAAGCCTCGTGGCCAGAAGCTCTGGCAGCAGCTGCTGCTGGGGTGAAAGGCAAACGAGTCGGTGTTCTCGTCGGTGGTCGCGCCACAGTTGAAGATGCTTATGGTTACAGCAAATTTGCTCGCGTCGCTCTTTCAACAAACGATATTGATTTCAGAGCCCGAGCCCACAGCGATGAAGAAACTTCTTTTCTCTCGGCCGTTGCTCTTGGCTTAACTACGACTTATGCCGACATCGATCGCGCCGACAAAGTGGTTCTTCTAGGATTTGAACCAGAAGATGAATCACCAATCCTCTTTTTGCGAATCTTCAAGCAAGTTCGCAAACGTTCACTTCCAGTTCTTACAGTTGCTGCTTTTGCCAGCCGTGGATCGAAGAAAATGAAGGCAACTTTGCTTCCAGTTGTTGCCGGGAATGAAGCTGCTGCTATCTCTGGAATTTCCGAGCTAACTTCCAAGAGCGTGATTTTGGTCGGTGAAAGATTGTCCGAATCCGTTGGGGCGCTCTCTGCCGCAAAAGCTCTTGCCGATTCCACTGGCGCCAAACTTGCATGGATTCCTCGTCGTGCCGGAGAACGTGGCGCACTAGATGTCGGAGCAATTTCAACGCTTCTGCCTGGTGGTCGTCCGGTTTCAGATCCTGCTGCACGCGTGGATCTTGCTACTGCGTGGGGCGTGGAGTCACTTCCAACAAGCACCGGCCGAACAACCGCACAAATTTTAGCTGCCGCAGAATCTAAGGAATTAGATGCTGTACTTATGGGCGGCGTTGATCCGCTGGATATTTCGGCACAGGCACTGGGTCAATTGCTCAACACCTTCGTACTTTCGCTGGAAATATCCCACAGCGCGGTCACTGCAATCGCAGATGTTGTTCTGCCGGTTGCCGCGGTTGCTGAAAAGAGTGGAACATTCCTAGATTGGGAAGGTCGCGCCCGTGCCTTTGATAAGGCGATACCTGATTCATTGACCCGAAGCGATGTCAGAATTCTTTCGATGCTGGCCGATGAAATTGGATCTGCAATCAATCTTCCGACGGTTGCTGCAACAGCCCGAGAAATTCAATCGCTAGACAAGTGGGATGGCGCAACAGTTGCCTTCGCTCCAGTATCTGCTGGTAGCGCACCAAAAGTTTCTGGAAGTGAAGCGGTATTGGCTTCGCACCGATTGCTTTTGGACCTTGGAACATTACAAAATGGCGAAGCAAACTTGGCAGGTACTGCCAGAAGCGCAACCGCAAATATCTCTCACGGTCGGGCTGCAACTCTTGGCGTAGCCGATGGCGATCTAGTTCAGATCTCAACCGAGCGTGGCTCTGTTACCGTGCCGGCGCACATCACTGAGATGGATGATTCATCAGTTTGGATTCCGCGGAACTCTGAAGGTTCACAAGCCATTGCCAACCTGGGCAATGTAAGTGGCGAAGTTGTAACGGTGGTGAAAGCATGAATGCTGCACAATTAATAGCCAATGATCCTGGTTGGGTCATACTCGTAAAAGGTTTGCTCGTCTTCGTGCTCTGCGTTGTACTGACGCTTCTGTCGGTATGGGGCGAGCGTCGACTGGTTTCCTTTATGCAGATGCGCGTGGGACCAAACCGCGTGGGCAAATTTGGTTTGTTGCAATCCCTTGCCGACGGCGTGAAGTTAGCGCTCAAAGAAGATTTGATTCCGAAAGCTGCGGATCGCATCGTTTTCGTGATTGCTCCAATCATTAGCGCGACTACCTGTTTTATGTCGTTTGCAGTTATTCCTATGACTGGAAAAGTTTCACTCTTTGGCCATCAAACTGTTATGCAGTTGACTGATCTGCCAGTTGGAGTTCTCTACGTATTAGCGATCGCATCTGTGGGTGTATATGGCATTGTTTTAGCTGGATGGTCTTCGGGTTCCACGTATCCACTTCTAGGTGGACTTCGCTCCAGTGCCCAAGTTATTTCTTACGAAGTTGCCATGGGGCTCTCATTGGTCGCAGTCTTTATTTATGCCGGTTCAATGTCGACTTCCGATATTGTGGCCGCGCAAAATCATTGGTGGTTTGCGGTAGTTCTCTTCCCATCATTTGTTATTTACGCAATCTCCATGGTTGGCGAAACCAACCGTGCGCCATTTGACCTCGCTGAAGCCGAAGGTGAACTTGTCGGTGGATTCCACACGGAATATTCGTCATTGAAGTTTGCACTCTTCTTCTTGGCCGAATACGTCAACATTGTTGCAGTGTCATCTCTGGCAACCACGCTTTTCCTTGGCGGTTATCACGCACTTCCAGGGTTGGGCTTCACGGAAACTTGGCTCGGTGGTTGGTTCACCATGGTCTGGTATTTCCTGAAGGTACTCTTTTTCTTCTTTATCTTTGTTTGGCTACGCGGAACCCTTCCACGCATGCGTTACGACCAGTTCATGCAATTTGGCTGGAAAGTATTGATCCCGGTCAGCCTCTTCTGGATCATGGTGGTCTCAACGCTTCGCATCATGTCGCAACGAAATACCGGTCGACCAGTCATTATGGGCTTCACCATAGGAGTCGTTCTGATTGTCTTAGCGGTCACTTCTCTCTTCGACTCTGCCAAGCGGCGACGTCGTGAAGCTGATGCGCTTGGTGAAGTTTCCGAACCTTCCTTTCCAGTACCCGCAATTCCCGAGCCACGAGTGGAGCAATTAAATGGCTGAGAATTCCTTAACGCCCCGACCAGAAGATTTCGGATTGGCTAAAGCCGCTGCCGAAAGTGTTCCTATTACAGATCAGGAACCTTCAGGCTTTTTCAAGCAGCTCTTGGGATTCTGGGTCACCTTCCAAGCAATGTTTAAGAAGCCAAATACGGTGCAGTATCCAGAAGTAAAAGAACCAACTGCTCCTAGATTTCATGGCCGCCACCAACTAAACCGTCATGAAGATGGATTAGAAAAGTGCATCGGGTGCGAACTCTGCGCTTGGGCTTGCCCAGCCGATGCCATCTTGGTGGAAGGTGCAAACAATGAAGAGGGCGCACAGTTCTCACCCGGCGAGCGTTATGGCCGGGTTTATCAAATAAATTACCTACGCTGCATTTTCTGCGGTTTGTGCATCGAAGCTTGTCCGACTCGGGCGTTAACTATGACCAATGAATACGAACTAGCAGATGATCAACGCAGCAAATTAATCTTTGAAAAAGAAGATTTGCTTGCCCCGCTTCGTCAAGGAATGTTGATGCCACCTCATCCAATGTATCCAGGTAGCGATGATGGCACTTACTACCGTGGTGAAGTTAAAGGTTCACACCCTTCCCAAGAGACGGCCCCACATGCTTAATTTCGCACTAGAAGTCGGAAAGACTCACACACCAGAAGCAGTTTTGTTCTGGTTCCTTGCCCCACTTGCGGTTCTCTCCGCGCTGGGAATGTTGATGGCAAAGAAGGCAGTTCACTCGGCCCTGCTTTTAGCGTGGATCATGATTTCATTGGCAATTTTTTATATTGCAGAAGATGCGCTCTTCCTCGGAATTGTGCAGGTCGTGGTCTATACCGGTGCTGTCATGATGCTCTTCCTCTTTATTCTTATGTTGGTTGGAGTGGATACATCGGATTCTTTGGTAGAAAATATCAAAGGACAACGCGCTGCCTCTATAGCCGCTGCAATTGGTTTGGCTGGCTTACTTACTTCTCTTATTGGCCGAGCCAATATGGGTCGGAGCTCAGTTGGTCTGACTGGGGCAAATGCCAATGGAAATGTGCAGGGCTTAGCCGAACAATTATTTACTAAATATGTCTGGGCATTTGAAGTTATTTCTGCCCTGTTAATCACCGCCGCATTGGGTGCAATGGTTTTAGCACATAGCCAAAGAATTCGTTCGCGAACAATTCAACGCGATCAATCCATTGCCAGGTTCCGCGGAACCTCATTGGCTCAAGCCGCCGGACTTCCTGGTTCGGGAGTTTATGCTCGCCATAATGCTGTTGACGTTCCCGCTCTTCTTCCTGATGGAACTCCAGCGCCTACTTCGATCTCTGCCGTGTTAGAAGCCCGAGGCGACATGATCGAATCTGGAACATTTGCCCTTCAACCTCAAGAGGAGGAGGAGAACTAAATGGATATCTCAAATTACCTTTATCTATCAGCAATTCTCTTCACTATTGGCGCTATCGGAGTAGTTGTTCGCCGAAATGCGATTGTTGTTTTTATGTGCGTGGAATTGATGCTTAATGCCGCTAACTTGGCCTTTGTTACCTTCTCCAGAATAAATGGCAATCTAGATGGCCAGGTCGCTTCCTTCTTCACCATGGTCGTGGCTGCCTGCGAAGTTGTTGTTGGCCTAGCGATTATCGTCACGATGTATCGCTCCCGTCGATCGGCATCAGTTGACGATGCCAGTTTGTTGAAACGGTAATCATGACAAGTTCACATTTGGTCTATTTAATAGCCCTTCCTCTATTTAGTTCTGCATTCTTGATCTTGATGGGTCGCAAAGCCGACAAATGGGGTCATATTTTTGCAACCCTGATTTCTGCCGCCGTCTTTGGAGTTGGCGTCTCCGAGTTTATTTCGATGCACAGTCGGGCCGGCGACATGCGGGCAGTGACACAACATTTATTTAGCTGGATTTCAGTTGGAACCTTCCAAGTGGATGCCTCTTTGCTTCTCGATCAGTTATCGATTTGCTTTGTTCTCTTGATTTCTGGTGTTGGAACTTTGATTCATATTTATTCCATTGCCTATATGTCCCACGACAAAGATCGCCGTAGATTCTTTGCGTATCTCAACTTCTTTATCGCAGCTATGTTGCTCTTGGTTCTTGGCGATTCCTACCTCAACCTTTATGTTGGTTGGGAAGGTGTTGGCCTAGCTTCTTACTTACTTATCGGTTTCTGGAATCAAAAGCCCACCTACGCAACTGCAGCCAAGAAAGCTTTTGTAGCTAACCGCGTTGGCGATGTTGGTCTGTCGCTTGCAATCATGATTGCCTTCGCTCAATTTGGTTCCGTTACCTTTGATGGCGTCAAAGCAGGCGTTCATGGAGCCTCTCCGGCAGCGCTGACCGCGCTGGGTGCGATGTTGTTGCTCGCAGCAGCAGGAAAGTCAGCTCAATTTCCGTTGCAATCTTGGCTTGGGGATGCCATGGCTGGTCCTACTCCAGTTTCGGCACTGATCCACGCTGCAACCATGGTTACGGCTGGCGTCTACTTAATTACGCGCTCAAATTTCATTTTCGATGGTTCTTCAACCGCCCGACTATTGGTAGTCATAGTTGGTGGAATCACCTTGCTCTTCGGTGCTCTCATCGGTACTGCTAAAGACGATATTAAGAAGGCATTAGCTGCATCCACCATGTCTCAGATTGGTTACATGATCTTGGCATCTGGCTTAGGTCCAGTTGGATACGCCATTGCGATCATGCACCTGCTGACCCACGGTTTCTTCAAGGCCGGAATGTTCTTGGGTGCTGGTTCAGTTATGCATGGAATGGATGATGAAGTAAATATGCGTCGCTACGGCGCTATCGGCAAAGTTATGCCGATCACCTTTGCAACCTTTGGCTTGGGTTACTTGGCTATCATCGGTGTTCCACCATTCGCTGGTTTTTATTCGAAAGACAAGATTATTGAAATCGCATTTAATGCCGGGGGAACCAAGGGAATTATCCTTGGTGGCGCCACACTTCTCGGTGCAGCAATAACTGCTTTCTATATGACTCGTTTGATGGTTATGACTTTTACAGGTTCAAAGCGTTGGGATGACAAGGCTCATCCACATGAGAGTCCAGTTTTGATGTGGCTACCAATGGTGGTCTTAGCGATTGGTTCGGTTGCTACTGGATTCCTATTTAATTCCGGAAATTCGTTGGTTAACTGGCTTGCACCAGTCTTGAATCCCAACAATGTTGAAGGTGGAAGCGAATTAATGAAGCCCATCGTGGTTTCTTCCCTGGCATTGCTGGCGGTGATTTTGGGAGTGGCTCTGGCAGTTACGAAATACCGCACCGTGCCAGTGGAAGCGCCAGAAGATGTTTCCGTCTTCACAAAGGTTGCCCGTCGCGACTTGCTACAAGATGCCTTCAACGAAACCGTTTTGATGCGTCCAGGCCAGAAACTAACGGCTGGATTGGTAAAGACCGATTATTACGCGATTGATGGCTTGGTGCGCTTGGTTGGTGCCGTAGTCACTGGTACCTCTACCTTCCTCCGTAGAATTCAAAATGGTTATGTCCGAAGCTACGCGTTGATCATGGTTATTGGCGCACTTGCTCTCATTGCAACGATTTGGGTGGTGACCTTGTGAGTTTCTTGACTTCGTTAATGCTTATCCCGCTATTGGGTTCATTGATAGTGGCGATTTTGCCTAAAGAGAAAACTAAGTTAATCAAGCAAGCCGCTTTTGCTACTTCTTTGTTGGTTGCGGCGATAACCGTTGGCGCCTTCGTTAATTTTGATTCTAGTAATCCGGCGGATCAATTCCTGCAACGCCATTCCTGGATCCCAAGTATTGGCGCAGACTTCTCGCTAGGAGTCGATGGAATTGGTATGGCACTTATCCTGATGGCTGCCATTCTGGTTCCGATCGTGATTTTGGCGGGTTGGAATGAATCGCAATCTGGCAAATGGGGAGTCAAGACTTTTTACATTTTGATTTTGGTTTTGGAAACCATGATGGTCGGCGTTTTCTCGGCCGAAGATGTCTTCCTTTTTTATGTCCTCTTCGAAGCGATGTTGATTCCGGTCTACTTCCTTATCGGGGGTTATGGTTGGGGAAATCGCGCTGCAGCCGCTATGAAGTTCTTGCTGTATAGCCTCTTCGGTGGCTTGCTGATGCTGGCTGCGATTATTGGTTTATACGTCATCTCTGGAAATCAAACTGGTCATACCTTTGATATTTCGACTCTCTCCACATTAACCATTGATCATTCAACGCAGAATTTCTTGTTCCTAGGTTTCTTCATCGCATTTGCCATCAAGGCGCCATTGTGGCCATTCCACACCTGGCTTCCTGATGCAGCCCGAGCAGCCACGCCAGGGACATCGATTCTTTTGCTGGGCGTTCTGGATAAAGTCGGTACTTACGGAATGATCCGTTTCTGTATCACTCTCTTTCCGGATGCTACAAAAACTTTCACGCCTATCATCATTGTCTTATCCTTGATTTCTATTCTCTATGGCGCTTTCTTGGCTATTGGCCAGAAAGAGATTAATGGCCTGATCGCGTTCACCTCGATTTCGCACTTTGGATTTATCACCTTGGGAATTTTTGCTATGACTTCGCAAGGCATGTCTGGCGCTACCTTATACATGGTCAACCATGGGTTTTCCACTGCGGCCTTGTTCATGGTGGGAGGCTGGATGATTTCTCGTCGTGGTTCTTCCAAGATTGAAGATTTTGGTGGCCTTCAACGGGTGACTCCAATCATGGCTTGGTGCTTCTTTATCGCTGGAATGTCAGCGTTGGCGCTTCCTGGTCTCTCCAGTTTCGTGAGCGAATTCCTGGTGTTGGTTGGAACCTTTACTCGCTATCCCGTTGCGGCAATCTTCGGAACCGTAGGTATTATTTTGGCAGCCCTCTATGTTCTGATAGTTGTCCAAAAATCCTTGCATGGACCGACTACGCCAGGCAATGAAGGTATGAGCGATCTCAACCTTCGCGAGAAAGTTGCTATAGCGCCCGTTATCGCACTCTTAGTTGTTCTCGGCTTTTTCCCAAAGCCATTGCTCGATGCAATCAACCCAGCAGCTACCCACGTGATGGTTCACTCTGGGGTAACCGATCCAGCACCTAAGGCAGGTAAGTAAATTGCTGACCGCACCAGTACTTAACTACTCATTACTCGCACCAATATTGGTCATTCTGGGTGGCGCCTTGCTTGGAGTGCTTGTAGAAGCCTTCCTTAGCCGTGCCATCCGAGCTAGCGTGCAACTCACTATTTCTTTAGGTTCTCTGATACTTGCATTCGCGCAGTTGTGGCGAACGCATTCTCAGACATCGTTGACTGCCGCAGTTAGTTCGGTGACCATCGACGGGGCTAGCATCTTTTTCCAAGGCATTATTTTGGTTCTAGCTTTCATTGCTGTGTTGTTGATCGCAGACCAAGATAATTTTGCAGCTCAGGCATCTGCTGTTCCAGGGTCGGAAGAGGAACGCTCTGCCATTCAAGCGGGCAAGCAACAGACCGAAATCTTCCCTCTCACTCTCTTTGCCGTGGCCGGAATGATGCTTTTCCCCATGGCCAATGACCTGATCACTTTGTTCGTTGCTCTTGAAGTACTTTCTTTGCCACTTTACTTAATGGCTGGATTGTCCAGACGACGTCGCTTGCTATCGCAGGAAGCTGCCCTAAAGTACTTCCTTCTGGGAGCTTTCTCATCAGCGTTTTTCTTGTTTGGCGCCGCCTTCCTTTACGGATATTCCAATAGTTTGACCTTGAGCGGAATTGCAACGGCTATTACTGGCGGCAATGGAAATGACATCTTCCTATTAATCGGTATTTCCTTCCTCAGCGTGGGTTTGCTCTTTAAAGTCGGTGCTGTTCCATTCCATTCGTGGACTCCAGATGTCTACCAAGGTGCGCCAACCCCCATTACTGGTTTCATGGCGGCGTGTACAAAGGTTGCTGCTTTCGGTGCCACCCTTCGAATTTTCTATGTAGGACTGGCCGCCGCTCAATGGCAGTGGAAACCCATCATCACCGCAATCGCCATTTTGACCATGGCAGTTGGAGCCATCGCAGCAATTGCGCAACGCGATGTTAAGCGAGCGCTTGCCTTCTCCTCCATCGCACATGCAGGATTCCTACTTACTGGCGTCCTAGCACTCAACAAAGCCGGTCTTGCCGCATCACTGTTCTATTTAGTCGTCTATGGATTCACCACTCTTGGCGCCTTTGGAATTGTTACTTTAGTTCGCGATTCAACAGGTGAAGTCACCGACCTCAATAGATGGGCTGGGCTTGGAAAGAAATCACCATTGATTTCGGCCATGTTTGTCCTCTTCCTATTGAGCTTTGCCGGTATTCCCTTGACTAGCGGATTTATTGGAAAGTTCTCACTTTTCAATGCTGCTTATGACTCTGGAAATATCAATGTCGTGATCGTTGGTGTGCTTTCAAGCGCTGTTGCGGCCTTCTTCTATTTACGCATCGTTGTTCTGCTCTACTTCACTGAGCCAACCAGCGACACTGTGACTGTCGTTATTCCATCTATCCTGACCCGTAGTGCAATTACTGTTTGCGCGGTCGTCACCATCGTCCTTGGTATTTATCCTTCGCTAGTACTTAATATGGCCGATACCTTCGCGAGCTTCCTTCAGTAATGTCATCACTGGGGATCTCAGATCTTGATCCGGAGCTAGAAGAGTCACTTCTTACCGACATGGCTCGAATTGAGGAGCTACTGGCAACTCAAATTCTGGGGGACTACCCGTTATTGGTAGAAACATCCAGGCATTTAGTTGAAGCCGGTGGAAAGAGATTGCGTCCTCTTCTAGTTTTGTTAGCTGCACAATTTGGTGATCCAACTGAATTCAATGTCATACGTGCTGGAGTAGTTGTTGAATTAACTCACCTAGCAACTTTGTATCACGACGATGTCATGGACGAGGCGCCGCTGCGCCGTGGCGTAGAAAGTGCCAACAGCCGGTGGGGCAATACCGTCGCGATCTTGACGGGGGATTATCTGTTTGCCAAGGCATCTGCTCTGCTGGCCGATATTGGCCCGGAAGCCGTTCGATTGCAGGCGCATACCTTCGAGCGACTAGTTATTGGCCAAATCAGTGAAACACAAGGGTTTACAACTGGTTTAACGCCACTGGAGCACTACCTCAAGGTTGTTGCTGAAAAAACTGGTTCGCTCATCGCCGCCAGCGCTCGATACGGCGCAATGACGTCAGAAGCAGATCCTGAAATTATGGAGATCCTGACCCAGTTCGCCGAGCACATCGGCATCACTTTTCAACTTGCCGATGACGTTATTGATATTGCCAGTACCACTAACGAATCTGGCAAGACTCCTGGGACAGATCTTCGCGAAGGCGTTCCAACCTTGGTGACCATTTTTGCCATGGAATCAACAGACCCTAAAGATGATGAATTAAAGGCCGCGCTTTCGGCGCCAATTACTGATGAGACAATTGTGGCCAAAACTTTGGCAACGCTTCGAACTCATGAAGCGATGGATAAATCCAAGAAGTTGTTGGAGGAATACTCCAATTCATCTAGGGAACTTTTGAATCGCCTGCCGGCGGGAGCTGCGAAGGATGCCTTAATCTCCTTGTGCGAGGCGATCATCACTCGGACTGCTTGATTTCACCAAGTCAATTCCCAATGCAATAAGTGCAACCCAAATAACTAAAAAGCCAATCCATCTGCCGGTAGTCATCTGTTCGTGCTTTACCCAGACTCCCAAAATGAAATTAAGCGATGGCGTTATAAACTGAAGTAGGCCAACAATGCTAAAAGGCAATCTGGTTGTGGCGCCATTGAAAAGTAGTAAAGGAACGGCGGTTACTACTCCCGCTCCGATCAGGAAAATTGATACACCCCACCCATGCCCAAAGGAACCTGTGCCTTGGGAACCAAGCCACAAGATATAGCCGAAGTAAGGAATGAAGGAGATGACAGTTTCAATAGCCAGACTCTCTAAACTCCCCAACCCCAACTTCTTCTTCATAAATCCATAACTGCCCCACGATAAGGCAATGGTTAATCCAATCCAAGGAAGTTTTCCGGTATCGAAAGTCAGAATAGCTACTCCCACGGCGGCAACTATGACGGAGAACCATTGCAGCACGCGCAACTTCTCTTTCAGAAAAATAGTGCCATAAGCGATGATGACCAGTGGGTTGATGTAATAGCCCAGGGAAGCATCCACAATTCGACGGTTATTGACAGCCCAGATATAAACCAGCCAGTTGATGGAAATCAGAATCGATGCCAATGTTAACTTGGCAAAAATATGGGGAACTTTAAATACTTTGAAGGTAGACCCCAGTTGTTTATTTATCCCCAAGGCAATCAGGCAAAAAAACAGAGTCCAGATCGCACGATGGGAAACTATTTCAAACGGGTGGGCTTTGTCGCTCAACTGCCAGTAGAGCGGAAATAGGCCCCAAAGTGTGTAGGCCGATATCCCGAAGAGATAGCCAAGGCGACTTCGATTCAATCAATCCTTCTAACGATAGTTATTAAATTGAACTGCAAATTCCCACGGGTGGTTCTTTACCAACGCAATGGCATCTTGCAGGTCGTCGCGGCTCTTGCTGGTGACCCGAAGGGATTCGCCCTGAATTTGAGATTTAATGGTCTTGGGGCCTTCGTCGCGGAGCAGTTTGGCGATCTTTTTGGCATCTTCAGTGGAGATGCCCTCTTTAAAGGAACAACTGATTTTATAAACCTTGCCCGAAAGCATGGGCTCACCGGCATCTAGGTGCTTTAATGAAACGGTCCGTTTAACCAGCTTATCCCGAAAGACTTCCAGGGCAGCTTTTGCGCGCTCTTCGGTATCTGCTTCGATCAGGAACTTATCGCCAGATTTCTCGATCTTTGTCCCAGTGTTCTTGAAATCGAACCGGGTTCCGATCTCGCGGTCGGTCTGGTTGAAGGCGTTATCTACCTCCATGTGATCAACCTCAGAGACGATATCGAAACTGGAATCTGCTGCCACGTTTCCCCCAAAAATCAAAAATAAGTGTTTTTCCCTACCTGCGCAGGATACACCGCCTAATAAAGGTTCCCTCGCTCAAAAAAGCTTTAAATCAATAGCTTGGAAGAATTGCCTAGACATTGTCAAAGGATCATTCTCTTTTGCCCAAAGGAGTGCCTTATCTGGAGATTCTCGATGGCCGCCGGATCCAATGAGATCTCGTAGAACTCGCATCAAATCCATGGAGTCATTCTTTTCAAAAAAACTAACAAAGGGCAAGTCTTGAAGTGATTTTAATCCGTGGTGATTCGGCGCCACGACATGATGTCCAAATGTAAATGAAGAAAAAATTGACCCCGAATTGAGAATTTGCGAGTACGGGAAACAAGCAATTTGGATGACAGAGGAGACGCTCGCAAAAAACTCTCGAGAAAGAAAATCGTCTATAAATATAGTGTCCGGGTACTGTGCGGAAACCGCGAGAATTTTACTGGCTACAATCGGATCTTGATTCAAACCTGCTACAACAAGGACCAGATCCTGAAACTCCCTTTTCAAGTCTTGGAATACCTCCAGCAATAGAGGCAGGTTCTTGTACGGTCTGATCATCCCTACAAAACCGATGACAATTGACGTAGCCGGGATTCCCAATTCAGCGCGGGTCTTTGCTATATCGGCTCCTTTTTCGGCGAACCCAAAGTAACTAGAGTGAGGGACGAAGACAACTTTTTCGGGATCAATCTCGATAAATTTCTCTAATTCATCGATGCTTTCTTCACTCAAGAGGTGAATAACGTCGCTCTCGTAGCTCATTTTTTGCATTAGCTCAATTTCACTTTGCATATCCCAAGTTTCGTGGGGAGTGGCATTGTGCACCGTCCAGATTGTCTTCACAGACTTTGAAGAGTTGCACTTGTATCTAAAAAGTTCCTCAAAGTTGGATTCAAGTAGCATCTTTCTGTCAGCCACATCATCTGGCCAAATTGCATTTTGCCAGTGAAAGTGAATGGCGTCAAAAGAGGGATCCAAGTTAAACGGTGTTAGTAGAGCTTCTACCTCCCATGAACTTTCTGATTGTTCAAAATAAAGCATCGATTGATAGTCGTTAGTCAATCTGTAATCTGGGAAAAAACCAATTCGATTCTTGTCTTTGGCTCTCTCCATATTCGAATGCTATCCGCCGACTTTGGGTCAGGCAATCGGCTAAAAATTAAATTAATTCGTTCTGTGAACCTATGCTTTAAATCGAAAAGCAAGAGAGAATTCTAGAATGAAATTCATGGAACTTGGTTATTCGCTAAACGATCAATCCAGAAATTTCGGCGACTTACTTCTTCGCGAAAGCGCTGGCGCCATTTTAGACTTTAAGTTGGTTGCAAAAAAGTATTCAGGGGGAAGTTTTGGTGGCTCCTTACTCTCTCAAGACTGGTTTAAAACTTTTGGAAATTTGCACAGCGATCGCCAATTTCTTTTGTACGGTTGCGGGGTTCGTTCAGCAGAAAGAATCGATCAATTACTTCCAGAGAGCGTTGATCTGCTTGGCGTTCGTGGAAATCATTCGCAGGTCGCCACTGGAGTTAATGCAATAGGAGACCCAGGCATACTTGCACCATTAACTTTAAAATTAGCTCCAAATGTTGACAGACCGGGCCAATTCTTACTGATCCCTCATAAGAATGACCCCAGTTCCTATTCACCTCCGGGCTTTATGCGTATGAGCCCGATGCTAATGAGAGGGACAAGTAGCCTAGAGTTTTCTCGCCTCATCGCTGCTTCAGATTTTGTTCTGACCGGAAGTCTTCATGTCGGAATCCTTGCTTTTGCGCTGGGAACGCCCTTCTGTTTTTTCAAAGATGAATATTTAGATGTACCGATCAAGTTCAACGATTTTGCCGACTTCTATAAATTGCCAATAACGTTCGCTTCGAGCGCCGATGTGGGTATCGAGTTCTTTTTGGAGAATCAAAACCAATGGGGAGATCTCGGATATTCTCACTTCGAATCACTTATGAACCCACTATCCGGTTTGCTGAATTTGGATGGCCAGATGTTGCTCCAAAAGGTCCAGGCTTACTTAGTAAAGCGGGAGGCGGCGTTCAATCTTAAGCGACTTCGCCTCCTTGTTTAATGGGCGTTAACCCGGTCTTTTCATGATGAAACAAAGAAGAATAGTTAGATTTTCTTCTTTCCGACCAGGGAAAAGCCTGTTATTAGCCCCCTGACCTGCCCAGAGGGGTCAATTACGCCCTCGAAGAGTTATCCGATATTCTTACGCGGTTGCCGTAATAGAACGACCCTGGCGGGTTGCCCGAGCGGCCAATGGGAGGGGACTGTAAATCCCCCGGC
>JBAXSZ010000040.1:0-15489 GCA_037130455.1 Actinomycetes bacterium
AACACCAACACCAACACCAACACCAACACCAACACCAACACCAACACCAACACCAACACCCACACCTTCAAAAAGTGCGATAAAACCGCAAAGTATTACCTGCGTTAAAGGAACGGTGACAAGGAGAATTACAGCGGTGAAGCCTAAGTGTCCTGCTGGTTTTAAAAAGAAGTAGAACGAGGTATCGGCAGAAAAAGTCAGTCCTTGATTTATTCTTCGGTGAGTCCAAACTTTTTCATAACTCGGTGCAACTTCTCCTTGTTCCCGCGATCGCTTGCTTGAATAAGCACCCAGCCAGCACCAATAAAGATTATTGATTCCACCGCAACACCAACCCAATCAGTTCGACCAGTTACTTCGCCAATATATTGAGCTTTGGTGAGAAACTGCATGGGAAGATCAGAGAGCCCGTGAAAGAGTACGGGTACCCAGATGCTGCCCGTGTACAGCATCAGGCCGCAACAGAGGTAGCCAAAGGCAACTGCGGTAACCATTTGGCCGGAGGTGTAAGCGAAAGATTGCCCACCCCAGATGGCATTACCTACGTGGAGTAAACCGAAGTGGATTGAAGAGATACTGGCCGCAATCCCGACCCCATATTTTTCTATGGCAGCAAAGATCAGACCGCGACTGAAGAGATCCTCTTCTATCCCGATAAAGAGAGCGAATATAAATCCTTCGAGAATCTGGGAAAGGGAAGCGCTAAGAAGATCATGGCTGAGGTTACGAGGAACCATAAGAAATGCCACGATTGCCAGCCCAATCAGGAGCCGTTTCCGATCTAGTCTGAAAGTGAACCGGGAAAGCGCGCCGGGATAGAAAATCTTGATGAGAATGACCCAGAGCAGGGATGATGCGGCTCGGATGGCGACGTTGTTCCAAAAAGAGGAGAAGGGAAGCTTGTGAACTGGAATGTTTCCGATTCCCCATACCGAAAGAGCGGTGGCCAACAAAACCGCAAGGGCGGTCTTGAAGTAGCTCCGATTCAGGGCTTCCACCTTTCACCACATTGATTGCATTGAAAATAGTAGTTACTGAAATTCCACTTGTGTTGGATATCAGTTGATCGACGTATCCGACATTGGTGGTTTGCTACTTTAGCGAAAGAACTGCCAATTCAATCAGGAATTCGCTTCCAAATTAAACATCCAACGAATTCCATACTTATCTAAACAAACGCCCCAGTATCCCCAGGGCTCTTGGTGTGGGTCGGCTTTTTCGGTGGCACCTTGCGAAAGCTCGGCGTAAACACGATCAATCTCTTCGATGGTTTCAAAGTTCAAACTTAAAGTCGTATTATTTCCAACCTTTACTTCATGCCCCATTGAAGGCAACATGTCGGTCGCGAATATTTTATGTCCACCAAGAATTTCAAGTGAAGCATGCATAACACCATCGCGTTCATTTTCTGGCAGTTGCGCAGCCATTGGGGTATCGGAAAAGCGAATCATCGTTAATTCACCGGTTGGATTAAATATGGAGCGATACCAAGTGAAAGCCGCTTCGGTTTGCAGTGGGAAATTCAGATAAGTTCCAACAAAAGCCACTGTGTGCTCCGCTCTCATTTCGGTCCGACGGACCAGTTCGGAGTGGGAATTTACGGCACAGACCAAGCGGGATACAAGTTAATGTGATTAGGCAAGACCATCACCGATCCCACAAATGCCTGAATAACTGCTTAAATGGGCACTATGACTCAACCTCCCGCAGACCCAGCCCGCGGCAAAGAGGTCTTTGACCTCGATCGTGCCCACGTTTTTCACTCCTGGTCCGCCCAGGCGCAAATTTCGCCTTTGCCAGTCGCCGGGGGAGAAGGCAGCTATTTCTGGGATTTCGATGGCAAGAAGTATTTAGATTTTTCCTGCCAGTTGGTATTCACCAATATTGGCTTCCAGCACCCAAAGGTCGTGAAGGCGATTCAGGATCAGGCTGCTTTGCTTACAACCATTGCGCCGCAACATGCGAATGAAGCCCGATCCGAAGCGGCAAAGCGGATTACCGAAAGAGCTGGCAAGCACTTCAATAAAGTCTTCTTCACTAATGGTGGGGCCGACGCGGTAGAAAATGCTATCCGAATGGCTCGGCTTCACACAGGCCGTAACAAGATTCTTTCTTTCTATCGCAGCTATCACGGTAATACCACTGCGGCCATTGCCTCAACCGGTGACCCTCGACGTTGGCCCAATGAGTACGCCACTGGGCATGTGCATTTTTTCGGTCCTTATCAATACCGCTCTGCCTTCTGGGCGAAAGATGAAGCAGAAGAGAGCAAGCGCGCTCTGGAACATTTGGAACAAGTCATTATCTTCGAAGGTCCAGCCACCATTGCGGCAATCTTGATTGAATCAGTGGTTGGTACTGCAGGTGTATTGGTTCCTCCTGCCGGATACCTCGAAGGAGTCCGAGCCTTGTGCGACAAGTACGGCATTAAATGGATTGCAGATGAAGTCATGTCCGGATTTGGCAGAACTGGAAAGTGGTTCGCCTATCAACATTGGGCCGCGCAGCCAGATCTGATTGTCTTCGCAAAAGGCGTGAACAGTGGTTATGTGCCACTTGGCGGAGTGATTATCAGCGATGAGATCGCGGCAACCTTCAATGACCGAGTATTTCCTGGCGGTCTCACCTATAGCGGTCATCCGTTAGCAACAGCTGCTGCCGTGGCAACGCTGGATGCCATGAGTGAAGAAAAGATTGTTGAAAACGCCGCCGCTATTGGTGAAACTATCATCAAACCATTGCTCTTGGAATTAATGGCAAAACATAAGGTTATTGGTGAAGTTCGTGGTCTAGGTGTCTTCTGGGCACTGGATCTAGTGAAGGATCGTGCAACCCGAGAGCCATTGGCACCATATGGGGCCAGCAGTCCTGCGATGAACGAACTTGTCGCGGCTTGTAAGAAATTGGGGCTAATGCCATTTAATAACTACAACCGCCTTCATATTTGCCCTCCATGCAACGTGAGCGAAGCCGAAGTTCGTGAAGGCTTTGCAATACTGGATCAAGCATTTACGGCAATTGCCCACCACTACACCGGAAGCGATGCGTGAAAAATAAGTGAGTAACAAAGTTAGCCATTACATCAACGGCAAAGTTTTCGAAGGATCTTCCGACCGCAGTGGTGAAATTTTCAATCCCGCAACGGGAGAGGTAACAGCAACCGTTAACTTCGCAACTCCAGCCATTCTTGATGAAGCAGTGCAGGCCGCCATTATTGCTGGGCAAGAGTGGGGCAAAACTTCCCTCACGAAGCGAGTTCAGACCCTCTTCGCCTTTCGCGAAATTCTTAATGCCCGAAAAGAAGAGTTGGCTGCTGTAATCACTTCTGAACATGGAAAAGTTTTGAGTGACGCTCTAGGCGAAGTTACCCGTGGCTTAGAAGTAGTGGAATTTGCCTGCGGTATTCCGCATCTACTTAAAGGGGGATATTCCGAAGGCGTTTCCACCGGTATTGATGTGTATTCCATTCGTCAACCTCTGGGGGTTGTTGGAATTATCTCGCCATTTAATTTCCCGGCCATGGTTCCGATGTGGTTCTTCCCCGTGGCCATTGCCACCGGTAATGCCGTCATTTTGAAACCATCTGAAAAAGATCCATCCGCATCGATGATGATTGCGCAGATGTGGGAGCAAGCTGGATTGCCTTCCGGAGTTTTCAATGTTGTACATGGTGACAAAGTTGTCGTGGATGCCATGTTGGAACATCCTGGAATTAAAGCGATATCGTTCGTCGGTTCCACCCCTATAGCAAAATATATTTACGAAACGGGCACTAAGCACGGTAAACGTGTTCAAGCTTTAGGCGGAGCAAAGAACCACATGCTGGTCTTGCCGGACGCCGATTTAGATTTAGCAGCAGATGCCGCGGTCAACGCTGGTTTTGGTTCAGCAGGAGAGCGATGCATGGCAATTTCAGTTCTGGTTGCCGTTGAACCCGTTGCGGACAAAATCATCGAAAAGATCAAAGAGCGAATGATCACACTGAGCACGGGTGATGGCACCAAGGGAACTGACATGGGGCCGCTGGTTACTCGAGTACATCGAGATAAAGTTGCTGGATATATTGATGCCGGCGTTAAAGATGGCGCAACCCTGGTTGTGGATGGACGAAATCCAGAAGTAAATGGATCGGCAAATGGTTTCTGGCTCGGGCCAACACTCTTCGATCAGGTGAAGTCCAATATGAGTATTTATACCGATGAAATTTTCGGACCCGTTCTTAGTGTGGTTCGCGTTAAATCCTATGAAGAAGGCGTGAAGTTAATCAACGATCACATTTATGGAAATGGCACAGCGATCTTCACCAATGATGGTGGCGCTGCCCGCAGATTCCAGAATGAGATTCAGGTCGGAATGATCGGGATCAATGTCCCAATCCCAGTGCCTGCCGCTTATTACTCTTTCGGCGGATGGAAGTCATCGCTCTTTGGCGATACTCATGCCCATGGAAGTGAAGGAGTGCATTTCTTCACCAGAGGCAAGGTTGTGACCAGTCGTTGGTTGGACCCAAGCCACGGTGGAATCAATCTGGGATTTCCGCAGAACTGATTTCGTCTACTTTTTACCAGACTGCAACGCCTTGATTATTTGCTCGTAGATACTTGCGGCAAATTCATCTATTTGCTTGTCATCGAGATTTGCGATGTCCTCAGGAATTGGAAGGTAGTGCCGTTGCGGTTTTGTTGATTTTTCTTCAGTCATAATGATTTCCTCTCACTCTTCCCATGCGATTTACATAGGCAGCTCTTCCTTTAGGGCCACCGTCACGCGAGCGGGCGGTTGGCAGAAGTTCTGCTAAAGGGCAATTGAACTTCTTCTTGAGCAAGGTAAATATAACACCGTCGTCTGACGTTAAATTAAGTAATTAATTACTAGGAATAATTCAAATCTTCTGGCTAACTTCAGACAGAGCTTTCTTAACAATAACTTTATGGAAGTAGCCAACTCCGAAGGAAAGACAGAGTAAAACGTACCAAATATTTTCCGCTGAAGTCATTGTGACTAAGTCTCGTTCACTCAGTGCCTTCTTTACTGGAACTTTTGCCAAATACCCAGCACCAAACGATAAACATTGTAGGAAATACCAAAAAGTTTCCATTGACGTAAGCTTCTTGTCATTCATAGATTCTCCATTCGTCGAATGTCTCAATATAAAGTCAAATGGTTTCCGTAAGTTAGTAGGGTGCCTCTTTGACCAGTCACATTTCCGGTTGGATGTTGCAGGTTCGATATTGTTGTGACTTCCCTCCAACTAGATCAGGAGTTTTCAATGGCCAAATATCGTTTCAAATTCTTGCTTGCAATCATGGGATTAGTAAGTCTCATACTTGTCAGCAGTGAACCAGTCTTTGCAGCCACGAGTCCCGGATCAAAGTGCACAAAGCTTGGACAAATCATTAATAGCGGTGGGAAACAACTTACTTGCTCACTCATCTGGACGACTTCTGCCTCAAAGCCTGTTCAATCAAAAACTCCGAGCAAACAGGTAACTCTTCACGATAAATCATTTCGACTTGAATCTGTAACTTTCAATTCAAGTTTGGGGTCAGCGGGAGGAGATGCACGCGTTACCAATATTTCCAACCATTCGCGGACGGCAATTTTAGGAATCACGATATTTGCTTCCGATGGAAAAACTATTTTGGTCAATTTGGTCGGCAATGCGAATGACGTTTCACCAGGTCAAACGGTGACTGTTTCCTTCTTTAGCGCTGGTGGCGATCTGCCATCTGGAAGTTTTAAGTACACATTTCAGGTAACGGCTGAGTTTTAGCAAAGACCTCCATGATCAGCCGCGAGCGCTAGTTCTGCAATAGCGATATTGGCGGAAACTATTGTTCTGGAAGTCCTACCGAATCCTTAAGACATAATCGAACCTAACCAACCTCCACCGGCGCCAACTCTGGCAACCAAGCAATGGCCTCCGCTAAGAATTTACCCTCTGCTTCTAATTGACAGAAAATTCCCGTAGTACCCAAAGTGACACGGTGGATCAACATATATTCAGGTGGCAGGTTTAATTGGAATCCAATTTTCGCCGTTGGATTTCGCGGATCGCCGACACGTTGAGATTGGTCACGCAACCATTCACGGGAATATCGGAAGGTTTCGGTTCGCAGCGGTTCCACCAATGGGATGAGAAAATCTAAAACTAATTGGGGATCAACATCCACGTCGGAAAGGACGAAACCATCTTCTTTGAAACCTTCGTAAAGTGCCGTGGCATCACCTTCCAAAGCATTCCTAAGTAATCGCTTGAAAGGTTCCGGGAAGCCATTTGGTAGGCGATTGCAGGCGCCGAAGTCCAAAACTCCCAGACGACCATCATCTAGCAAGCGGAAATTTCCTGGATGTGGATCTGCGTGCAATAGACCCGCACGAATGGGGGAGGTGAAATGGAATCGTGCCAACTTCATTCCGGCGTTATTTCGCTGCGCTCTGGTTCCCTTTGCGATGATTTTGGAAAGTGGCGTGCCTTCCATCCATTCGCTGACAATCACTTTGTCCGAGAAGGTAACTACCTTGGGAATTGCAATATCTGGGTCGCCGTCATAAACCTGTGAATACTTTTGCTGTGCTTCTGCCTCATATTTGTAATCGACCTCTTCAATAATCCGTGCACGCAATTCTTCCAACAACGGTTTCATATCTAGGCCGGGCATAAATAGTTGAAAGATTTTTCCGAATCGTTGAATTTGATTGAGGTCAGAAATTAGCGCTTCTGCTGCACCTGGGTATTGAATCTTGACGGCAACAGTTCGGCCATCTTTCCACTGGGCTTTATGGACTTGGCCAATGGAGGCGGATGCAGCGGGCTTGTCATTGAATGAAGCGAAATTATCGCGCCAATCTTCGCCTAACTCTTTGGCCAGAACGCTATGAACAACACGCGCCGGCAACGGAGGAGCGGACTCTTGTAGTTTAGTTAACGTTTCGCGGTATGGCTTGGCAATTTCTTCGGGGAGGGCGGCCTCGAAAACTGAGAGCGCCTGGCCAAACTTCATGGCTCCACCTTTGAGCTCACCTAAAACTTTAAATACTTGCTCCGCAGTTTTTTCTTGGATTTCGCCGAAGACCATAGATCCGGATTGCCCAACTAACTGGCGTCCAAAACCAATGGCGCTGCGACCAGCCAAGGACAAAGGAAGGGCAGCTAATTTCGCAGTTCGCGATGAAGTAGAGCGGGGGATCGATTTATTTTCTTTAGTTTTATCGGGCACTGCGCCATTGTTATATAACTTCGAAACATCCGCAGAGCGAGTGAGGCTCATGGTAAATGTGTTCTGGGTTACATGGCTCAAAGAGGTTGATTCGTATTGATTTTCCGATCAGTTCCGTACTCCCAGTATCAGCAAGTTCGCAGATATATAACGCTATCAGGCCAGTTATGTATGCAGTTGCGGAAGCTGGGATTTCCGGGGCGGAATCTAAAATCGCTGACATTTCGATCCGATGGGAAAGATCGTCATCACCGATTCTTTTCAATGAAACACAGCGCAGACATGGGCTTTTTCCAGGAAGAACCAATGGGCCAATTTCAATCTGCGATTCATAGAGGGGGGAGATTTGTAAGTGGGCAGTACCTTCGCTCATCCACCTTTGCAAGTAATCTGGTTGCGCCATTTCAGTGCTGATAATGAGTGAAGGTCGTTTCGGAAAAGTATCTGACTCAGAATTTTCCAACTGCGAGTTTCGAGAAACCATTTCTATCGCCTGGCTCTTTCGAACTCCGATATCGCTGATTCTCAGCGCCATGCCGCAGAGGTCGATGGGCTTGACTATTTCTTGAGCGAAACTTTTATCAATGTCTCGCATCAAAGCGCGATCGCCGGCGATGATTTTTGTATTGGTAAAACCACTTGCCTGCAAAATAGAGAGCAGGCCAATCGCCAGACGTTTGGTGCCGAAGATCAAAACCGAGAAATCTCGTCGTACTTTTTCTAGCGCCCGAGCTTCATCCATAGGGATTAGACGCCAATCGGATAAGGAGTGCTCGGGTTGTAACCGCTCTCTAAAGTTTCGTTGACTTTGGTTGAGGTCGGTTACAAATGAGATTTCTGCGCTTTCTTGTAACTTTATTAAGCCGGCCATTACCAGTTCCCGCATCATCCGGACTAGCTCTTCTTCGCCATTCTGGGCATGTTCGAGGAAGTATGTAATGGGCAATTGACCGTTGACCTCTTTGAAAAGAAGGGCAATTGGTGAATCTGAATAGAGCAGACCACGAATAGGCGTGCCGATGTAGAAATCCCGTGCTCGATTGATATTCAACAACATTCGAACCCCTGCCTTAAACCGGGGAAAGAAGGTGCGATATGTGTCAATCCAAAGCGCAGTTGCTGGGTCCATCACCGGGTAAGGATCTCCAACTAGAAAGTTAGAGATCGCTCACGTGAGGAGTCATTGTGGAGAACGGCATCGTTGCCAACGGATAGCAGTTGGCCGATTACCAAGACGGCCATAAAAATCCTTTAAAATCTTAAAAATATTGCACATGGCAAAACAAAACGCCCCCAACTAATGTTGGAGGCGCTTCATTACATCTTGTGAGTCTTATGCCTTGCCCAAAATACGATTGACCTTGGTGCCACAGACTGGACAAATACCCTGTGCCATGCGACGACCAGAATCAGAGACTTTCACGTGTCCTTCGAAGGAACGCTTCTCCTTGCACTTTACGCAGTAGGCCTCACCCTTATATTCCTCGGCCATATTGACCCTCCTATCGCCGCACACTCAAAAGTCGGGAGCCTCCCGTCTTAAGCGTGCGTATGAGAGCACCCTACCCCGATTTACGCCTGTAAGGTCGAATTTGAGCCTGAAATGTGGAATCTCAATCAAAAGAGGGTGGACTTTTCCCTGCAGGTAGGTCGTTTAATCCAGCTTCGTAGCCATCCAGATAGGCCTGAGCCCGATCTCGCTCTGGAAAGCGCTCCAGCAGGGCGGTAAAGGCCTTGCCGTGGTCAGGAATCCGCAGGTGGATTAATTCGTGGAAGATCACCCAATCTAGGACGTAGGCCGGAACGGTGGCCAAACGATCAGAAAGTCGGATGGTCCGATCCACCGTGGTGCAGGAACCCCATCGATCCTTCATCTTTCGCCAGGTGATACTGGCTGGGCGCTCGCTAAATTCCGGCAGCAGGTTGGCAAGGAGCTCATCGGCTTTGGCGGAAAGCTCAGATTCGGTCCGCAGCGAACGAGATTCCCGCGTCAGGAGCATGGCGATCATCTCTGGGATTAGCTCTGCTTCTTGGCGTTTGGTGGTTCGGGCCGGGATATGGATTTCGATAATTCCATTTCGCCGAAGGGCGCTGATGCTCTTCTTGCGCCTGGTACTTCGAACTATTTTGTAATCTGGCAATGTGGGATCTGGTCTTGCAGGCGTACCAATGGTCGGACGCGAGGGGCTAGGGCTGCGACGATCTGTCGATTCTTTTTTCACGGCGGCGAAGATATCTTCGAAGAAGGAGCCTTGAATAAAGTTTTCCACCGACAATTGAAGTTATCCCCCTATTCTCCACAGAGTTATCAACAGATGCCCGTTGACCACACGCTAAGGCTAGACCTTTGTTCCTGTTGGACGCGTAATTAAATCGCCCTTGCAGAGAAACTTTAATTCAATCAGATTGCGCGAAGATGAAATCTAGATGCAGAACATTTCGAGTAAAAAAATATTTGTCAATGAAAATAATCAAATATTTACGCCATTATTTTCACATCTCTTGCACTTATGCTCGGTTGATAATCCGCGCATCTTGTCGTAGGTTTCAACCACGAAGTCCTCGGATAACCGTTCAGTGTCTGCAAGGGGAAGGCAGACAAAGAATCGTGCGCCCGGGGACTTCGCCTTTTTTTGGCTAATTACTTCTGATCGGTTTATAACAACCCAGATAAATCATCGGGAACCGTGGTGCTCTGAAGGAATTTTTCTACATCATCTAGATCGGCTGCCGTTGGTAGAAAAGCTGGATCTTCCCAACGACTATCTCTGCCTTCAACCGAGCGTAATACAAAGACTTCAGCCCAAAAATTGGTGCATTCTCTAGTCAATCGAGGGGTGACTTCCAAACCTAATAACGTTGCAAATAGTTGTTGCGTAGGCGAAGAGGCAGCTCTTCGTCTGCGAAGTGTTTCTGTCAACGCAGGCAATGATGGAATTCGATCACCTGCTGTTGTAGTGACGACGTGATCAATCCAACCCTCGATGAGCGCCAAAATCATTTCCAATTTTGCAAGTGCGCGATCTTGTTCTGCAGATTGTTCCGGAGTAAAGAGTCCTTGGCTAATGGCTGCGGAAATTGATTCGGGATTATTGATATCTAGTTCTCCAGAGTTGACGGCAGTTTCTGCTTGTCGTTGTACTGATTCCAAATCGACGCGAATGCCGCTGCCATATGCAGCAAATGCTTCATAAATATAATCAGATAGCCAAGGTGTATGAGTAAATAACCGCGCTGCCGCTGCTTCGCGAAGCGCCAGGAAAATACGAATTTCGCGCTCTGGAATATCTAAGCCTTCACCCCATGTAGCAATGTTCTGCGGTATTAAATGGGTATCGATCTTTGCATAGAGCGGGATAGCAACATCATGGGAACCAGTAACGCTGGTGGCTAAGAGCCCAATGGACTGACCCAGTTGTGTTGCGATCATTGAGCCCATGAAGGAACGCAAGAGAGATCCGATTCCCTGCAACATCTCAGGTGACTCCATACCTTCAGGTAGACCAAATTGGCCGCCCATGGCTGCTCCTGAATCTGTAATCACTTTTGAAAGCGCGGTTGCCATTCCCTCGGCCAACGGCTCTACTAATTTTTGCCAACCGGTGAGCGATGCATCTAACCAATCGCGACGACTCCATGCCGGCTGCAAAGTCTGAGTAGTTGCTGGAAAGAAAGTTGCTTCATCCATCCAGATATTTGCAATATCGAGCGCCTCCTTAATCTGACCGGACTCGTGGGTCCCGACAAATTCTTCTGGATGGCTGACTAAGAATTTGCGGGCGGTCTCGCGAAGTGTCTCAATAGCGATGAGCGGTCCGTTGCCTGAACCAGCCGAGAAAAGCGTTTGCGGTGAAATGCCAAAGTGAGCGAACTGTTGGAAGAGCGCATCAAAATTCGGCTGACCTTTGGCTGAATCATCTGAGTCGCCATCGTCAGGAGTAAAGCCAAAATTTCCGCTCATGTGAAAACCTTCCTTAATAACCGTCATCACCATAACCTGCTTTTCGCCGAAAACCTTCCCAATTCCCCCAAAAAATCGATGAATCGGCCGAGTGAGGTTTCATTGGCTAAGGTATGACTATGACTTCCGCTCACACAACATCTGCCACCTTCTCAGCGCTGATCTGGTGGGTGGTTCCTGCTGTCGCGCTGATGGGTGCTATGGGCTATGTGGTTTGGGTCTCAAAATTTCAAGTCAAGTTCGATAATGAAACTAATCGCTCGGTCTCTAAGTTCCAAAACTTTCAACAGAGTTTTCAAGGCGGCAGCGTCGTGATTGCTCCAAACGCGCAACCGGCCGAAGTTTGCGAACCCGAAGCGGTGAGCAATTGGCACGTCCCAGAGCCGATATCAAGCGCTGAACCAATTGTGATTCGTCCAGATAGCGATGCCAACCCCCAAGGTTTGTAATAGATCAGTGAAAGTCCGTAGCTGATGTATCGCCAAAGAATCCCGTTCATTTCGGCAGCAGTCATGGTCGTTGCCGGTTTGCTGGCATTCTTCGCGCCACTGCCGTACGCCGTGATCAAACCCGGACCCACTCAAAATGTGCTCGCCACCGCCATAAAGATTTCGGGGGTGAAAAGTTTTTCACCTTCGGGAAAATTGCTCACCACGACAGTGCTGGTTTCCAACCCAGGTGCGCGGATGATGGGCGCCGAGGTCATTATCAACTGGGTCGAGGGGGATTCGGTGATCCTGCCGAGAATCGCTCTCTACCCGAAAGAAGTAAGCGTCAAAGAGGAATTGCAGGTTGGCAAGAAAGAGATGCTCAGCTCTCAAGCCGCTGCAACGACCGCTGCGTTGGCTTGGATTACGCACACCCACACTGCTGCCCAACTTCAAGCCCTGGGCTTGGATCGTCTTACCGGGGCCAATATCGCCATTAAATTGCAGGAAACTGGTGGGCCAAGCGCTGGTTTGGTCTTCGCCTTAGGAATTCTGGCAAAAATTGAAGGTGACGATTGGATTCGAGGCCGAACGATCGCCGGGACCGGAACCATTGATGGAGCAGGGAATGTGGGTCCAATTGGCGGGATCGACCAGAAATTAGTCGGCGCCAGGCGTGCCGGGGCCACTGTGTTCTTGGTTCCCGCCGACAACTGCGCAGATATCACTCGTGTGCCACAGGGAATGACCATTGTGCCAGTGAATTCCTTGGTGCAAGCGATTGCAGTGTTACGGGCATCTGGCACTTCTTACGCCTCCTGCCCACGTTGATTTTGGGTTCGAACTTCTCGACCGATTAACTCCAAACCTCACGGAAAATCTCAACTAGATAGAGTACGAACATGAGTTCTTTCCAGTTTCCTAATAATCCCTTCAATAGACCAAGCGCGAATGGCGGACCGGCCAAACGCCGTGGTCCATTGCCATTCACCATCATCACTTTGGTGGTGCTGGCGGTAATTTTGGTAGCGTCCAGTGGTTTCTATGCCGACCTGTTGTGGTTCCGATCGGTGAACTTCACCAGTGTTTGGCGTACGGTTTTGTTAACTAAATCAGAACTCTTTATTGGGTTTGGGCTTATTACTTCATTGGTCATCACTTCCAATGTCGTGATCGCTTTCAGAAAACGTCCCATCTATGTTCCCATTTCTATCGAAGCAGATAACTTGGAAAGGTATCGGGCGCAGTTAGAACCGATTCGTCGTTTTGCAGTTCTTGGAATCGCAGTTGTTCTTTTTTACTTTGCGGGAACTTCTGGAACCAGACTATGGGAGTCCTGGTTGCAATTTAAGAATTCCACGCCATTCGGTACCAAAGATGCGCAATTTGGCTTAGATATTTCCTTCTTCGCATTCAAACTTCCGTTTTGGCAATCGTTGATCGGTTGGGCGATTTCCACGATCATCATTGCGATTATTGCTTCCGCGGTTGTTCATTACCTATACGGTGGTATTCGTCCTCAAGTGCAACATGAACGCACCACAGTTACCGCTCGCGTTCAACTCTCCGTCCTTATGGGCGCTTTGGTTTTGCTAAAGGCTGTTGCCTATTGGTTCGACAGATATTCATTGGCACTTAAAGAGGGCAAGCTAATAACTGGATTGACCTATACCGACGTCAATGCTGTTCTTCCCGCTAAAGCAATTTTGGCAGGTATCGCTGTTATTTGTGCACTTCTCTTTTTCGCGAACATCATCCGAAAGTCCTGGCTCTTGCCAACGGCTGGTGTAGTGCTGATGGCAGTGTCTTCACTTTTGATCGCCGGCATTTATCCAGCCGCTATTCAACAGTTTCAAGTCAAGCCAAGCGAATCTTCTAAAGAAGCTCCGTACATTCAGAAAAATATCAACGCCACCAGAGCGGCATATGGAATTGCAGATGCCAAGGTGGTTGATTATCAAGCGACCAGCACTACTACTGCGGGTCAGTTGACCAACGATGCACAAACAATATCTAACATTCGTTTAATGGACCCAAGCATCTTGTCACCAACATTTCGTCAGTTACAGCAGATCAAGCCGTACTACACCTTCCCAGATTCGTTGGATATTGACCGTTACAAAATAAATGGTGTGCAACGCGACACCGTTGTTTCGGTCCGAGAATTGAACATCACCGGAAACCCAAGCCGAAACTGGATTAACGACCATTTGGTTTATACCCATGGTTTTGGTTTCGTTTCAGCATTAAGCAATACCGTTGATGCAGATGGAAAGCCAAGCTTCGTCGTTGGAAATATTCCACCAACAACTGGCCTAGGAAAATTTGAACCGCGTATTTATTTTGGTGAAAATGTTCCCGACTATTCCATCATCGGTGGCGCCGCAGGTTCGGCACCAGCGGAGCTGGATTATCCAGATGACACTTCTGCCAATGGACAGAAGAACTACACCTATGTCGGTAAAGGTGGAGTCCCAATGGGCAACCTCTTTACTCGCTTACTTTTTGCAATCAAGTATCAGGATCAAAAAATAATTCTTTCTAACTTGATTAACTCAAAATCCAAAATCCTTTACGACCGAAATCCACGGGACCGGGTTGCAAAAGTTGCACCTTGGTTAACTTTGGATGGAAATCCCTATCCAACTATCGTCGATGGGAAGATCCTTTGGATCGTGGACGGATACACCACTTCTGCAGGCTATCCGTATTCCAAGAAGACCAACCTCAACGGTGCCACTACCGATGCGCTCACTAACAGTTCATTGTCAGTTACTGCACTAGACAATAAGAACGTGAATTACATTCGTAACTCAGTGAAGGCAACAGTTGACGCTTATGATGGCACGGTTACCTTGTATCAATGGGATACCACAGATCCAGTTCTAAAGACCTGGAGCAAGGCTTTCCCTAATACCGTTCAGCCTAAGAGCTCAATGTCGAAGGCGCTTCTTGAGCACATTCGTTATCCAGAAGATCTCTTCAGCGTTCAACGAGACATCTTGGGTACCTATCACGTTGAAACCGCTGGTGCTTTTTACGGCGGTCAAGATTTCTGGAAAGTTCCTAGCGATCCATCCACACTTGGCGCCAACTCTGGAAATCAACCTCCATATTATTTAACACTTCAAGTGCCTGGCGAAAAGAATGCAGCTTTCGCTCTGACAACTTCCTTTGTTCCTCGCGGTGGGCGTCAAAACTTGACGGCATTCGCGGTCGTGAATTCTGACTACGGTCCCAATTATGGGAAGATCACGGTCTTGCAGTTGCCTCGTTCTACCAACATCTCTGGTCCATCTCAGGTTGCATCTAACTTTGAAGCCAAGCCACAGGTAGCCCAAGCGCTCTCCTTGTTACGACAGGGCGGGTCAGATGTTGTGTTGGGTAACTTGCTGACACTTCCAGTCGGAGGTGGTTTGCTCTACGTGCAACCGGTCTACGTTCGTGCAACTGCGAACTCGGCATCTTTCCCATTACTTCAAAAAGTTTTGGTTTCCTTCGGCGATCAGATTGGTTTCGATGACACTTTGAAGGGTGCATTGGATCAGGTCTTCGGTGGAAATTCTGGAACTTCTTCGGCTGCTACTGGAACCAGCACTGGAACTACTACTGGAACGGGCAGCTCTTCGCTGAAAGCGGCGCTAGCCAGCGCTCAAGCAGCTATGGCCGATTCGCAGACAGCGCTGAAGTCGGGCGACTTCACTGCTTATGGCAAAGCACAAGATCGGTTAAAGGCAGCTATCTTGGCGGCCATTAATGCAGAGAACGCTGCAAAGAAGTAATTTTCGCGCAGTACGAAGTCCTCGTTTTGGGTTATTGGTGACAATCGCCTAAGATTGGGACTTCCGACGCGGGGTGGAGCAGCTCGGTAGCTCGCTGG
>JBAXSZ010000041.1:0-15066 GCA_037130455.1 Actinomycetes bacterium
TGGCAACACCATCGCCTGGATCCATCGATTCCTTACGAAACACAATTTGAGAACGTTTTAACTCTTCGCGAACACGGATTTGTGGAGAATATTGGAATCGGAAATGTCAACGCAGAACAGCTGCGGCGTGCTATTAAGATCGGTGGAAAGCCTTCCGAAGGTGGCGTGGTTTCGGTTCAAAATGAATTCAGTCCGCGCCAGCGCAATTGGCAAGATGTCATAGAGATTTGCGCCGAAAATGGAATTGCATACTTACCTTGGTCACCACTTGGTGGAATCGATAAAGGCGCGGCTGAGGTCGGAACTTCCCGCTATGGAAAATTCTTAGAAGTTGCAGAATCTAAAGGTGTCTCTCCATTTGCGATAACAATCGCCTGGCACCTGGCTAACTTCCCGAATGCAATCCCCATTCCAGGATCCACCAAAGTTGCCAATTACCTAGACACAGCGAAAGGGTTAAGTGTTAAATTAACTGCTGGTGATCTCGATTTACTAAATAGCAACCTGCCGCCGTCGAGTCCTGTAGAACAAGAACTTCTAGATGGAGTTCAATTTCGCGAATAGCACGTTTCTAACATAATTAAAACCTGGAAATGAGGAGTCTTGCCCATGAGTATGGATCCAATTGAAACTAACCCTGAAAGCTATAAGCTGATTTTTGAAAACGACCAAGTCAGAGTTTTGGAGTACCTAGATCAGCCTGGTTATATGACGAAGCCTCATCGCCATCCTGATAGCGTGATGTACACATTGAGCACATTTGCACGTCGGTTACATGTAAATGGAGCTACTCGAGACGTGGAGATAAACAGTGGAACAACAAGCTGGTTACCTTCTCAAATACATGCTGGTGAAAATATCGGCAATACTGACACGCACGTGATTTTTGTCGAATTGAAATCTAATGCATCTCTAACTTCAGAATTAGGTCCACAAATTTAATCTAACTAATGCTATCTACCGGCTCCTTCTTGTGAATCTGCTCCGACCAACCAACCGAGCGTCGCTAGTGCCGTCGTCACGGCAAGAACGGCAGCTGCTCCGGCAAGATGCAGATCTGCAAGATGTGGCGGGGCCTTGAGAAGAGCGCTGACTATTCCAAGTGTCGCCGTGGCAACTACCAGAAGAATAATCGCCATCGACAATGGTCTAGCTCCAGGATGGCTCGACCAATTCTTCCAGGCATGAATTGCGAAAGTAATTAAGGCTGTTGATGCAATTACAACCATTCCGCGATGGATCAAATGAAGCGCAGCAAATCTATCCGGGACTCCTGCAGGGCATAAAGGAAATTTCGCACAATACTTTTCGGCTTCGGCATTCACAATCAACGATCCGGAAATATAGAGCAATCCAGCTGCTGTGATTGCAGACCATCCCAAAATGCTAAGCCTTGATCCACTTAATTCAACCATAGGAACGAGTGCTGCGACCGCTGCGACTGTGGCTGAACCCAGGAGCGATAAACCAGCAAGAAGATGGGCAGTAACTGTCGGGCCCCAATTCGCGGCAAAAACAGTGACAGCGCCAAGAATGATTTGAATGACAACAACAAATCCGGTGAAGATTGCTGGGCGCAGTACTTCCCTTCTTGCCTTGATTCGATACGCAATCAACGCAGTTAAAGCAACCAGAATCGAAGCAATCCCCGCAAGATAGCGATGCATTTGCTCCATGAAGGCGTGAAAACCCTGGGCGGGGTTAAGGCTGCCTTTACATAATGGCCAGTCTGGGCATCCCATGCCTGAATCCGTCACGCGCACATGGCTTCCAAAAATAATAAGGAAATAGACGGTGATCGCGCAGAGAATGGCAATCCGCGGCAACCATCTGCTAGCCATCAATTCAGTACTTCTATTGGCTGCAATAGTTTTAGACACGAGCAGAATCTTCCTCTTTACCGATCGGAAAAATCGGACACCTGCACGAAGAAGATTCCAACTCCATGGGTTATGAGTGCTAGCACGCTTGGATCAACTCAGTGGGGCTCTTTCGTTCAATCTAGTTAAATAATAAACCTTTATAAAACTCCAACTTTTTCTGACTGCCAAACCCTATATAGTGCATTTCGAGCGGCGGGTTGAACGATTAGCATTCCACCTGATTCCGGAAAGAGGTCTTCATCTCCGGCGCTATTAAGAACGATGCATCCTGATTCTTTGGCAATCAGAGCGGCAGCCAAGTGATCAATTGGACTAAATTGATGGACAACCGCGCCGACGCCGTAGTTTGCTGAAACGGCGGTGAGCGAAAGTGTCCCTGCACCCATGATTCGCATTGTACAAAAGTGATCATGAAGACCATCTAGAAAGCCTGGCATTCCGTCCCATGGCTTGGAACCAGCTAATTCGGTGAATACAACTCGCCCAGCAAGCGGATTTTCAATATGAGTAAATTCGGGAATTATTGCCTTTACTCCGTTTATGAAAGCACCTCGAGCTTTAACAGCTTGGAATATAGAATTTCGCCACGGGTCAATTGTCACCGCGACCAACGGTTCGCGGCCCAACGCCAACGCTAAAGAAAATGAACTCCATGGTGTTCCATTGGCGAAATTGGTGGTGCCATCGACTGGATCCACATACCAAGTTGGAGTCAATGCATCTGCATCTCCGCCGAACTCCTCGCCGATAATATTGTGTGTTGGAAAATTCGCCACAATCATTTCGCGGACATGCATTTCAATAAAGAGATCTACTTCAGTCACCAAATCGGCCGGGTTTACTTTCGTTCTAATCACTCTGGGCTTCATCTCCTGGCAAATCATGATCGCCCACTTGCCGATGGATGTTGCCAACTCATTCGCGCGATCCAAATCCAATGGGTCAATCGGACTAACATCGTCAATAACGCTTTGAAGTAGTCGCAAGTCATTTGTTGTTACTGAATCAATGCCAATCTCTTTTGCCCACCTCATAGTTGGAGCATCATCGATGGTCCAAGCTGATGCCCCGAGACCAAGTTCATGAATCTCGGAAACGTTTTCCTTGTTCCAAAACGAATAATGCGAATTAACCATTTCTGGTGCAAGTTCAGAAATTAATTCTCTATCAATTGGTTTTACATCATTCCATGGCATCCAGATTCGTGCTTCAGGCGAATGTGATCGAATTAGTTTCATTGCCTGTAAATTGCCACACCAGATAACTTGATCTGCCGAAAGGTTTGACGCCTGAACGAGCTGGAGTGATGGCAAGGCATGAAGTTCGGTATCCATATCAATCATTAACGTGGACTTTGAGTTCTTAAATAAGTCGAGCGTCTGCGCCAAAGTTGGTATCCGGCATTCCCCGAAGCCAATCTGGGCAATATCTTCAAGAGGTAACTCCACGGAATCGAATGGATAACCCCACAGCCGTTCAAGGCTTTGATCATGAAGCACAATTACCTGACCATCTTTACTTTGTCGAATATCAATTTCTACAAGGTCAGCACCAAGGTCAATCGCAGACTGAATTGCAACTAAAGTATTTTCTCGGTGGGCGGAACTGTCGCCCCGATGCGCGGTCGTTAAGGTTTTTTGGATTATGTTAGGCAACGAGTTTTCCGTTCTGATAACGAAGAGCCTTCTTAATCTTGACATGAACATGTTCACCAAAAGTTGGTACATTTTCATTGGTAAAAGCTCGGAAAAGGCCGTCTTGTCGTCGCACAACAACTTCAAAGAAGTGGCCACGTGGAATAACTAGTTCGACAATCCCCGGATGGGATCCTTCTAGAGGTTCATTGGCAATCGTGAGGTCTTCAGGGCGAATACCAATAACATCGGTACCGCCATGAATTTGGCCATCTTGTAAGTTCCCTTCAAATCTATTAAGTGAGCCAATAAACGTTGCCACGTATTCGGTTTGAGGCTGTCGATATAGATCTTGCGGCGTAGAAAATTGTTCAATACGGCCAGAATTCATAACCGCTACCCGATCGGAAATCGAAAGCGCCTCTTCTTGGTCGTGAGTGACAATAACTGTCGTGATTCCAAGGCGCCGTTGGAGTTCTCGGATATCTTCTCGCACCTTTTCACGCAGCTTTGCATCCAAATTGCTTAGAGGCTCATCCAACAAAAGAATATCTGGCTCTTGGACCAATGCCCGAGCCAATGCAACACGCTGTTGCTCACCTCCGGAAATCTGTCCAGGGCGAGAATCCTTGTGATGAAGCAAATTTACCAATTCAAGAGCGGCTTCAACTTTTTCTTTAATTTCTATTTTGCTTAGGCCTTTAATTTTTAGTGGGAAGGCAACATTCTTCGACGCCGTCATATGTGGCCATAAAGCGTAATTTTGAAAGACCATTGCGCTTGGCCTTTTGTCTGGGCCAAGGGCCGTCACATCTCTGCCTGCCACCATGATCTGGCCTGAGTCCACGGGAAGAAAACCTGCGATCATTCGTAAAGTAGTGGTTTTGCCACACCCAGAAGGGCCTAGGAGCGAAACCATCTCTCCTTTAGCAACCGAAAGGTCCAGATCATCAATAATGACTCGGCCCCCGAGTATTTTATTTAATCCACGAAGTTCTAAGCCCATGTCATCCTTTGTATTCATCATTTGAGTTGAAACCCATCAGCTAGTTGCCCACCCATAATATGTTTGCGGGCAAGTCCAAGAAGAAGAACCGAAGGAAGCGCAAGAAGTATGGAAAATACAGCGGCAACTTGAATCGGGTAATTTTGTACAAGCGAGTACATCTCAGTTGGCATAGTGTAAATAGCTGGCGCTCCGACCAGATAGGAACCTTGCGCTTCGTCGAACGAAGCTAGAAATGACATGACGATTGCCACCAAAATTCCTGGCATTGCCATTCGAAGCGTTATCGTACGAAAGACTCTGAACTTACTGGCTCCGGCATCTCGCGCTGCCTCTTCAAGATTGCGCGGAACCGATGCAAATGCTGCAGCCGGAATCCATGTCATGTAAATGATGGTGCCCAACAATTGAATGATAAGTACACCCACAAATGTACCCATCAAGTTGAGTGTGTAATACAGAGTTGCAATTGCTGCGAAAAGGCCAATTTTCGGGAAGGAGTTCGCGGAGAAGATTCCAATCATGAAGACTTTTCTGCCCCAGTAATTCATTCGCCCGGCCGCATATGCAGCCGGCAGGCAAATAACCATTGATAGCAACACGACTATTGGACTGAGAATCAGAGAGTTCTTAATCGCCGTTTTCAATGCTGAATCCATAAATACTTTGGACCACCAAGTGAAAGTGAAACCACTTGGGTAAAGATGCGGATATTGCCATCCGCTCACAAATGCATGCGCTGCTAACCACAAAATTGGACCCAATATGAAAAAGGCCATAAGAAGGACCGAAAGATTCAGGAGCAATCGTGCCGGGCGAAAGATGGTCCGCATTAGATTCGCCCGCTCTCTTTGGCGCTTTTAATATTGGACCACACGTAGAGAATTGCGATTCCTGAGGCGGCCAAGAAGACGATAAAAGCCATTACCAACGACTGTTGCGGGCGATTGTAGGATCCAAAAAAGTTGGAAATTTCGACACCGAGCATCGTAGGTTGGTTTGGTCCCAGGAAGAGTGGGATTGTAAAGGAACCCAAGATTCCTATCGCCGTAAATGAGGCGGCAATGATTATTGGGGTCTTTGCTAATGGAATAAGAATGTGACCGATTATTCGGGCTACTGGAGCACCGCAATCTTTTGCAGCATCGATGAGTGCATCCGGTATTCCCTGCATTCCCGAACTAATCATGAGAATCGCAAAAGGCAGTGAAGTCCAAATCGATCCAATAACTATTGCAGATGCCGTTGAAGTCAGAGTCGGAAAGCTAATTCCAAATTGTGCAAAGAAAGATCGAAGAAAGCCATCTCCACCATAAAAGGTGTGGATTGCCCAGGCTGAGATCACGACAGGAACAAAGAGCGGGATGATTGCAAGTGTTACAAGAACTGACGCTTGTTTGCTTCGAATTAATCTCTGATAAATGGAGATTGCTAAACCCATCAATATAACCAGAACAGTTGAGAGAACCGTTACGAAAAGGGTTAGTCCTAAGTCGCCGAGAAAACGCGAATCATGAAATACGTCGCTATAGGCGGCAAACGTTCCCCACCAATGATTCTTAACATGGATTTGCTGACCGATGATAGAAATGATTCGGTTCGGTCCCTTAGTAAAACCAAGGCTAAAGGTAAATCCAATGAATATTGGCAGCCCAACAAAAATCAAGACCAGCAATAGGGGTGGCAAAGATAAAGCTAACCCTAAAAAGGAAGGCCTCGCGCGTGTGACAGCGCGAGAACCTTCTTCTTTATTCTTACTACGTAGAGATATCACGAATTAATTTTGATATCAGGCTTACTTACCAGGAACAGTGGATGCCCACTTGCTCTTGAGGTCGTTGGCATTTGCGCTTAGGTATCCAGCACGGAGATTTTGGATATCTACGCCAGTAAATGCGGCTGTGGCCTTAGGATCGAGCTTGTTCAATGGGATTACAGGGAAACCATTGAGAGTCCCGCTGACGATCAAGTTCTGTGCGGCTGGTGAAAGAACCCAGTTAGCCAGAATTCGAGCGGCAGTCCGGTTAGTTGAACTGCTTGGGATGCCAAGGTAGGAGGCGCCTCCTGTTAAAGAAGGATTAGAGATCTGAGCTACCTTGATATTTGCAGGCATAGTTCCAGCCTTGAGTGCAGACGAGAACTGATCTGACCAAACTGTACCCATATCAACTAAACCTGTTGCCAAATCCTTCAATGTTTCAGCATTGTTGGCAGGGTAGGTTCCGTTTTGCCCATATGTATAAGCGTTCAATTGACGAAGAGTTTCCAGTCCTTGTGACCACTTTGACTCTAAATCTGGTGCGGCTTGCTGAACAAGTGTGGCGCGATCAGCGTTGGAAAGGTACTTGTCTACAACAGTCTGAACGAATGAGTATCCACTTCCTCCACCTGAAGGAGCGTTATAGGTGAACTTTCCTGGATGGGCTTTGATCCAAGCAAGAAGTTCATCCAAAGTCTTTGGCGGTGTAGGAACGTTTGTGGTGTTGTAAGCAAGAAGAACAGAAGAACCGCGATAAGGAATCCCACCCTTGCCAGCGGCTAATACGGTGCGATTGACATCTTTGATATTTGGCAACAGCCCAGCAGTTGGACGGTAAAGAAGTCCGGCGGCACCGAGTGTGGTGACGAAGCCACCATCGATGAGATCAACACCTGGGTCTTTGTGGAGTACTGCGGCAGCGGTAATTTTCGCTGTTTCTTGTGCGTCATGGTCTCCATGTAGATCGAAGGTGACATTAACGTCATAGCCTGGGTTAGCCGCTTTGAAGGCAGGAACCAAGGTCTTCACCCAAAGATCTTGAATGTTAGTGTCTGCAGAAATATAAACCTGAATTGTTTGGCTTCCAGCATGGGATGCAGGTGCTGTGATGCCAATGCTGAGTGAAAGTACAGCAGCAAGCGCAAGTGACTTCCATACGGTCTTCTTAAGCAATGGATTTCTCCTTTAATAGGTCGTGACTAGGAATATCACCTAGTGGGGGAATCTTGTGACACGACAGGAGGATTATTGTGAACCGCTCACATTGACTGAATGAACGGAAAGTTAAATATGAGTGGAAGCGAGCGTTTTATCGAAAGTGACTAAATGGATTTATTTCGCTTAGAAGAAATGACTCCTGTATTAAAACCGGCAAGGTTAAGTCCACCAGCGAATCTGGCATGTTCTATCTTAAGGCAGCGATTTTGCACAACATTCAATCCAGCGGCGACTCCGCGGATTGCTGCTTCTTCATTTTCAATTCCTAGCTGCATCCAGAATGTTTTGGCCTTTATGGCAATGGCTTCATCCATAACTCCAGGAATATCTGATGCTTTCCTAAAAACATCCACAATATCTACCGGTTCCGGGATATCCGCAAGAGACTTGTACACCTGGTGGCCAAGGATGGTTTCAATTCTTGGGTTCACAAAGAAAAGTTTGAAGTGAGAAGCCGAAAGTAAGTAAGTAGCCACAAAGTAGCTTGCGCGTGATGGATTATCAGAGGCCCCAACTATTGCTACGGTTTTAGCGGACTTCATAAATTCAAGGCGCTTCAGTGCATTGGGTTCTTCAAAAACCATTAGCGTGACCTTCCCGAAGCGACAGTAAGTGCTTGATCTAAATCCCACAGGATGTCTTGAATATCCTCAAGACCCACACTTATTCGAATGAGATCTTGGGGAACGCCGGCTTCAAGCAATTGGTCGTCGGTTAATTGTCGATGTGTTGTGCTCGCTGGATGGATGACAAGCGTTCTGACATCGCCGATGTTGGCTAAATGGCTGGCTAGTTTGACCGAATTGATGAATTTTTCGCCAGTTTCACGGCTTGATAATTCACCAACTGCTTTCACGCCAAACGAGAAAACTGAACCCGGACCTTCTGGTGTGTATTTCTTTGCTCGAGCGTTATGCGGGTGATTGGCTAAACCAGCGTATTTGACCCAATCAACTCTTGGATCGCTTTCTAGCCATTCGGAAACTACTTTTGCATTTATAACGTGCTCGCGCATTCGTTGCGCCAAAGTTTCGACTCCTTGAACCAGCAAGAACGCTGAAAGTGGACTTAACGTGGCGCCAATATCCCTAAGTTGTTCTGAACGAAGTTTGGTGAGGAATCCAAATTCACCAAAATTTTCCCACCAAGAAACACCACCATAAGAAGCGACTGCTTCGGTCATAGTCGGGAATTTTCCATTGCCCCAATTAAATTTCCCAGATTCCACGATCACTCCGCCGAGAGTAGTTCCGTGACCGCCCAAGAATTTAGTGGCGGAATGCAAAACAATATCTGCGCCATGTTCAATGGGACGAACCAAATATGGAGTGGCCACCGTGGAATCGATGATCAACGGTAAACCTGCATCGTGTGCAACTTTGGCCAATTCTTCGATATCGCCAATTTGGGAAGAAGGGTTGGAAATCATTTCGGCGTAAACAAATTTTGTTTTCTCGGTAATGGCAGCGGCGAAATCTTCGGCCTTGTCACTCTTAACAAAGGTAGTGTCCACTCCAAACCGTCGCAAGGTGACATCCAATTGTGTGAGCGTTCCTCCGTACAGGTGTGAAGAGGCAACAACGTGATCTCCACTACCCGCCAACGCCGCAAATGTCAGGAATTGTGCGGCTTGACCGCTCGATGTTGCCACCGCTCCAATGCCACCTTCGAGGGCGGCTATTTTTTCTTCAAAGGCAGCAACGGTTGGATTACCGATTCGACTATAGATATTTCCGTACTTTTGAAGCGCAAAAAGATTTCCGGCATCCTCGGTGTTTTCAAATACAAATGCTGAAGTTTGATAAATCGGAAGAGCGCGCGCACCTGTTTGCGGATCGGGTTGGGTTCCAGCATGCAGGGCCTTTGTTCTAAAGCCCCATTCGTGATCGCTCATGTGGGCAATTAAACGCTACTTACTTTGTAATGCGCAAACCTTGCGAAGGATTCGCACTTATAGGTATCAAAAGCACATTCTCTCTTTCGCTGCAAACTAGGGCATAATCCGACTGTGAGCCATAACAATTTCCACGTAACCCAAGATGAGCCCCATCGTTGGCGCAACATCGAGGAATTGGTTTACAAAGATGAAGATGGAACAGCAACTTTTAAAGATGTTACTCGCAGAACCTTATTTGGCGAAGCTGCCGGCGACGGCATGGAAGTCCGTTATTTTGAGGTCGATGCCGGTGGTTACACCACCCTTGAAAAGCACGAGCACACTCACTTGGTGATTCCCATAAAGGGCCGAGGCTCCTGTCTAGTTGGTGACCAGGTTCTAAAACTTGCTATGCATGATTTGGTCTATGTGCCCTCTTGGGCTTGGCACCAATTTCGTGCTGACGAAAACGAAGTCTTCGGTTTCCTATGTATGGTCAAAGTGGAGCGAGATCGTCCAACTCTTCCAACACCAGAAGAATTGGCAATGATTAAAGGTGTTCCAGAAGTAGCGGCATTTATTCGCATTTAACTGCAGTTATTCAGTCAACGACTGGCAAATTTGTGCGCTCTTTACGAACGATAAAAGTCAGTAACAATAATTCGACCGGCCACTTCGGTCACTGGATAACCTTTAAGCGGTTCAGATGCTGGACCTTCTTCGGCCGCCCCGGTTTTCCGATTGAAGTAAGAAATATGGCAATTACAAATTAACCGATCTTTATCTTGTTCGACTGCACATGCTTCGTGGGTGCAGTTGTTGTCGAAGGCAACCAATGAACCTTTCTCTCGAGTAATAATGAAAGCCTTGGCGTGATTGCGAGGGTCGAAAGAGTAAAAGATTCTTGTTTCACCATCCGGAACATCAACCGATGCAGCAAGATCAAACTGGAACGGCCCAGTAGGGGTGGGCGAAGGTGAGGCGGAAGCAGTTGCGGTAGGTGTTGTTGTTGGTGAAGGGGTTCTGCTCGGAGTTGAGGGTGGTGATTTACTTGGCGAAGGTGCGGGAAGTGGAACACCCTTGTTCCAGATGATCTTCTTCCCCGATTTGATCGCCGTATATTTCTTTCCCCGCCAAACAATAACTTGACCCAGCTTTGATGGTTTTAAAGTTGGGCCTGTCGCGGCTCGAGCAAACGGGGTAATTTGCAACAACGAAAGAAATAGAATTGATGCAAAACTTCTTCGACTCAGGCCGTTCATATAAGAAGATTAGCATCGCAAAGCATTCTTGCTCAGAAATGTGTCGGAATTATCAGGCTCATCAAAATGCTTAGCCATCCAGATTATTCAATTTAGAAAACTATCTGCCTAACTTTGAGTCTTCCAAATGGGAGTACCTGTTTTTAGGGCTTGCTCAAGGGAGCAACAACTAAATCCTTTTCCATGGAAGAGATCAATAAGTGCTCGGCTCAGTTCGCCCCGATCAAAGGTTGTAGCTGGTACATCCTCAACTCCATCAATCATCGACGCAATATTGTCATGCGCCAATACGATGGCGCCTGGGCTGTTGATATTTCGTGGATTCTTTAGAAAAGCCATGACATCTGGTTCATCTATCCAGTCCGAAAGTACGACATCCCATAGAACAGTTGTTAAGCCAGCGCGAATCACTGAACTAATCGTGTCAGGTGTCCACCGACCATATGGTGGTCGGTACCAAAGAATCTCTTTTCCAATCATTTGTTCAAGTTCATTCTTGGCATCGCGGGTGCGGGTAAACACCTCAGAAGGATTCATAGTATCTATTGGTCGATGATCTACCCCGTGAAGTGCGATCTCATGTCCTTGGGCAAGTATTTCTCCAACGATGCTTGGATTCAGACGAGTGCGAGAAAGAAGAACAAAGAAAGTTGCAGTTGCGCCTTTATCCGCCAAGGCACTGAGAACGGATTCCGTACCCGTTGGTTCTGGACCATCGTCATATGTGAGCACGATATTGGAAGGACCGGTTCCTGTAGCTACCGCGACCAGGCACGGTTGGAACAAAGCGCTTGGTGATTTAGTAGATTGGTGATTCATCGCCAGCTACTTTATCTCAATAGAAATCGTTCAAGTTCTTTTTAACTGTCTAAAACAAAAGGTCCTGAAACTCTATAGTTATTTGTTCTACACTTGAATCATGTCGAAATTAGTTCACAATTTCTTATTTTCCATAGCAGCAACCTATGAGTGATCTAATAAATGCAATCGATCTTTTGGTCCAAAGCACAGACTGCGTCGTTGAGTACGGCTCCGGGGAAAGTACCGTGCTTTTGGCCGAAAAAGGCTGCACGGTGATTTCCGTAGAGACATCTTGGAACTACTTCTTGAAGATAACCGAAAGATTGGAAGGCCCGATTGTCCAGGGCAGGGTTCACTGCATATATGCGGATGTGGGAACAGTTGACCAATGGGGATCGCCGGTGGATACCTCTCCTCGAGCGGCCTTTTTAAGATATCCGCTCCAACCATGGGTGCAAATTGAGCGCAGGGAATTAACTCCTCAGCTTGTAGTTTTGGATGGAAGGTTTCGACTAGCCTGCTTTGTAACCTCGTTTATGAAGGCTCCCCTAGGTGCGCTCATCCTCATTAATAATTTCTACTCGCGAACCGATTATCACTTGATTAACCATTTTGCTCAGGAATCTGAACGAGTGGGAGATTTAGCAGTTTTTGAAGTTACAGAAAAAGGTAGGAATATGCTTGACACCGATTTGATGCTCTCATTTTCAAGTAGTTTTCTGAATCCGTTATAGATGCAAATGTATACCGAAGTAGATCTGAGAAATTTCTCGAAGACAAAGATTCCGCATGAATTAAATGTTGTTGAAAGAAACTTCCTAGAGGGCTATTCGGGCGATCAGGATTTCAATCAAAAAGTCAGAGCAAAGATGGTTCTTGATAATCGGTTGATACTTTCTCAGTTTGCGGACAAAATTACATCTTCCCAAATCATGAGTAATTTTGTGCCAGATGAGTTGCTGCCTAGCCGCCCCAACATTTTTGGCTCTGCAGAAGAACTTAGGGAGGCGAAACTTCCGGAAGAATTCGTGTTGAAAGTAAATCATGCTTCAGGTGGGATCATTGCAGTTTCGAAGCGGGCTCAGACAGCTCTCCGCCTGCCAAAAATTGATGAGGTGCAAGGTTTTGTTGATTGGAATCGGTACGTTATTCACCCAGATAATTTTGACGTGGAAGTCGCCATCAAAATGATGAACGGTTGGTTAAAGAGTTCCTTTAAGCAAAATCCAAATACGATAAGAGAATGGGCCTACTCGCAAATTAAACCACGCTCATTCGTAGAAAACTTTGCCGAAGATTTTTCACTTGCTCCAAGACAAGTTGAATTTTATTGTTTTCATGGAAAAGCCAAAGCTGTTTTTTTCTCAGTTCGGAGCAAAACTTTAAGGCACAGCATGTATAAAGCTTTTTTTAGAACAGAGGAAATGAATTATTCCCGGATACATTCAAGACTTTCACTGCAGCAATGGGAACAAATCCTGAGTGCCAGTGAGGCGATTAGTTCATACACAGATATGGTGCGGGTGGATTGGTTATTGACCAATAATGGCCCAGTTTTCTCGGAATTAACGAATTATCCAGGTGGTGGGGTGGCCACCACTTTTGGAGATTCGAGCTTGCTTTCAAATGCGCAAATTCTTGATCTATTTTCTGAATACTGGGGAGAAATAGGACCGTATTAATTTCTTTAAGGTCGCTATAAATTATTGAGACGACGAATGACATCCATGCGTGGAAAACTAATAGCATTAGTTCATGAGTGAAGAAGCAGACTTCGGCGAGGTAATCAAAAGGGAACTCAGAATTATCGACCTCGAGGTCCGTCGCGATGAAAGACTAATCCGGGAGTTGCTGCACCCCGATTTTCTAGAGTTTGGTGCTTCCGGTCGGGTTTGGGACACCGATTCGATTGTGCAGGCGTTAATAACTGAAACTGACCCCCAGGCAATAGAAGCCTATGATTTTGAAGCGTCTGCAATATCTACAATTGCAATTCTGCTTACATTTAGGTGTAAGAGTGGTGGGAGAGAGACTTTACGAAGTTCAGTTTGGCTGAAGAGTGAAAAGAGTGAGTGGTTGTTGCGCTTTCACCAAGCCACAATTGTTGGTGATTGGTAAATCAGATGGGAATTAGGTTTTGAAGATGAGGAGCGATTCGTGAATGAAAAAGCGCAGCTTGATATCACAACCGATTTCTCTGTTGGTGACTGGATTAGAGAATCTCTAGCTCCATGGGTTATGTTTTCTGAAATCCCAGTGACCATTGGGATCGTAATTCCCAAAGGGTTCGAGAGTTATGTATTAATTCATCATGTGGGTCCCGGAGCTAATCACGTTAGTATCGAAAATGAAAATCTTGGAAGGTTAATAGAGATACTCTCCAAGTTCACGACTTCGCCCGAGGACTGCTTCCATGCATTATGGGACGGTCATGGATGGATGCATAGCGGAGCTATTGGCACTTTCAAGGTTGTTCGCCACCCAAAACTTCATGGATTAGTGCGAGCCCTGAAAATAAGTAGATTCCTTCGGACATTATCATTGAATATAGGCGCAAAGAGATTTAGAAAAAGAAATCGAACTCAGAATCAATCTCTGGATCATTTGGATTCGCATACCCTGCCCGACGGAATTATGAAATCGGAGCGATTTAAGCTCCCAAATCGAGATTACCTGCTGATGCGAGGGCCTTTATCAGAGGCTGCAAAGATCGGTTGGACATTCTCTGAGTCCTTTCAGCCTCAGCCACCAAACCTATTGTGGCCAAGTGATAGGAGTTGGATATTGGCAAATGAAATTGACTTCAACGTAACTCTGATTGGTGGAAGCGAAAGTTTGATTTCCGCAATTTTGAATTCAAGTGCGCTGATCGCCGAACGATTTAACGTGACTGACGCGATAGACCAGCTACCCGTGGCCAATTATTGATCAAGTCATTGCGCGAGTATGAAGTGGTGGTGTTTTCCTCATCTGGCACAAAGAACAAAGTGGTTTTTTTTCAACGTGTGGAAAATGTTAACATTTCTTTCGTCAGTAGGCTGCAAAAAGCCCCCAAGTAATTTTGGGGGCTTTTCTAATTTCTAATAATAGTTAACGGACTTTCCGGATCGGGAAAGACAACTCTTGCCTCGCAACGTCACTGGTTACACGCAGAGAGTCGCGATAATTCCAGCAGCGATTGGCAATTGTGGAGTACAAATGCACAGCCGCTGGGTTTTGGTTTTGTCCATCGAGTCGATTCTAAGAATCCGTTTAATATCGAGGACTTAATACGAAAACTAAACATTGAATGATTCTGAAATGGCCCTCGCCCGACGAATCGAAGGCCATCCCATCATTGTGCGAACGGTGAGAATCGAACTCACGACCTTCCGTTCGTCATACAGATGCTCTATCCGCTGAGCTACAGCCGCACACGAGAAAGTTACATTTATTGAGAAGTAGCCAAAGCTCGAATGAATTGAAATGCTAATAAATGAGTCTTGTTTAAAGTGATACTCTTTATCACCGTACGTCAAATGGATGCAAAAGCCCCCAAGAAACTTTGGGGGCTTTTCTAATTTCTAGCTCTATGCGCGCTTGAAGGGATTCGAACCCCTAACCTTCTGATCCGTAGTCAGATGCTCT
>JBAXSZ010000042.1:0-14806 GCA_037130455.1 Actinomycetes bacterium
TGTTCCAAAACTGAATCGTTGGTGGAAAGTCGGTCTCTGACGATCTGGCGTAGCCCTGAAATCTGGGCAGGCGAGAGTTCTAGTTGGGAGCCGATTCTCATTCTTGTAGTCTAAACACCTGAGCCATAATCGTAAACAGTTTACAAATATGACGACATTGGGGATTTTGCTGATCGATCAGCACGTTGCCGCACTACCCCTCGGATTCTGTAACAGTTTGATAACAATGCTGAAAGCGCTTTCATAAATCCCCACCTTTAGATAATCTCCTCGTATTCGTGTGTATTTATATATGTAGCGCCCCTGCTTTCCACACGACAAATCGCACCGTTTAGAGATCTGTGAAAGGAAATAGACGCATGAAGCGAACTCACAAAGTCGGAAGAGGGCTTATAGCTGGCGCCTTAGCGCTGGGGATCGGCTTTACGATCACCCCGACATCACCTGCCAATGCAGCGCTTGTTGAAACCAATAGCGTCGTCACTTTCGATGCTGGAAGTGCGAGCTACAACCAGATTGGCAATGCGAATCGGAGCTTGTGAGATTTCGAATGATTCATGTGAGAAAAGTAGAGAAAGAACAGGCAAAGATGTAGAAATAAATGCTGGATTCTTGCTGTGAGTTTTCAAGGGCTAGACTCAAGGTTCGAGAGCAAAGGTGTTTTCAGTGCTAATTAGGATTCTCAAGACCTACTTGTGGCCGTATCGTCGCAATATAGTTTTAGTTTTATCGCTCCTTTTGATTCAATCGATCGCCAACTTGTACTTGCCCAACCTTAACGCCGAGCTCATTAACAACGGCGTCTCCAAAGGCAACATCGGCTACATCTGGCATATCGGGGCGATAATGTTGGCCGCTTCCGCCTTGATTATGGGCGCATCAATCTGGATTGCATACTTGAGCTCCCGAGTTGCAATGTCATTTGGTCGAGATCTTCGAACCAGCGTTTTTGTGGCGGTAGAGAAGTTTTCGGCACGAGAACTCAATAAGTTCGGGGCGCCATCCTTGATCACCCGAAATACCAACGATGTGCAGCAAGTTCAAATGGTCTTATTTATGGGTCTAACCATGATGTTGGCGGCACCAATTACTGGTGTAGGCGCTGTAATCATGGCGCTAACAACAAATGTGAAATTATCCGGTTTGCTCTTGGTTGTAGTTCCCATCATGGGAGTTATGGTTTTTCTGCTGTTGCGCAGAATCGTTCCGCTCTTCCGGGTAATGCAAATCAAAATTGACCGAATCAACTTAGTTCTTCGTGAACAAATAGCTGGTATCCGTGTTATTAGAGCCTTTGTGAAAACTCGGTTCGAAGAGGATCGCTTCGCGCAGACCAATCAAGACCTGATGACCACAACACTGAGTGTCACCAGAACTTTTGCGATCATGTTTCCATCCTTAATGTTGGTACTCAATCTATCTAGCGTTGCAGTTATTTGGTTTGGTGCGAAACTGGTTGATACTGGAAATATGCCAATTGGAAACCTCACCGCATTTTTGGCATACATTATGCAAATTCTTGGAAGCGTGATGATGGCGATCATGATGTCGCTGATGATTCCTCGAGCCGAAGCCAGCGCCGAAAGAATTCAAGAAGTGCTGAATACCGAATCTTCAGTTGTGGATACATCACATCCGCAAGTACCCACAAAGCGAGCGGGCCTTGTGGAATTCAAAGATGTGGAATTTCGCTATCCAGGTGCAGAACAACCAGTTTTAACGGGGATTACTTTTACCGCCAAACCAGGAGAGACCACCGCGATAGTGGGAAGTACTGGAAGCGGAAAAAGTACGCTCCTCAATTTGATACCTCGATTCATAGATGTAACCGGGGGTTCGGTATCCATAGATGGGATCGACATCAAAGATCAATCTCTGGAGTCAGTCTGGTCGAATATCGGCCTGGTTCCGCAACGAGCGTTTCTCTTCGGGGGAAGCATCACTGACAATATTCAATACGGAAAGAAAGATGCCACGGAGGAAGAAATTTGGAAGGCTTTGGAAATTGCTCAGGCAAGAGAGTTCGTGGATGAACTGCCAGAAAAGTTAATGGCCAATGTTGCTCAAGGCGGGACCAATTTTTCTGGAGGGCAGCGGCAACGTCTTTCTATTGCTAGAGCGGTAGTGAGAAAGCCCAGAATATTTTTGTTAGACGATAGTTTTTCGGCTTTGGATTACACGACCGATGCAAAATTGCGCGCTGCCTTGGAAGAAGAAGCAAGCGATGCCACGGTCGTAGTTGTTGCCCAAAGAATCAGCACCGTTATTGAAGCCGATCAAATAATTGTTTTGGATTACGGAAAGATCGTCGGTATCGGCAACCATCACTCCCTAATGAAAGATTGTCAGACCTATAAGGAAATTGTGCTTTCTCAATTGAGTCCGGAGGAAGCAGCATGAGCCACAGCCGACCACCTGCGGGTACAAAACCTGGAATGGGTCCACAACGCGGACCAATGGCGGGAATGTTTGGGCCGCCACCAGCCAAATCAAAGGACTTCAAAGGTTCGCTCAAGCGACTACTCACTGAACTTCAGCACGAGCGAAGGATTTTGGTCGCAGTATTTTCATTGATCACCACCAGCGTTGTCGTCGGTGCCTTCGGTCCGAAAATATTGGGTAGGGCCACTAACTATGTTTTCTATGGTTTCCTGGGAAGGCAACTTCCTGCCGGCATCACCAAAGCCCAAGCAGTTGCTGGGCTGCGCGCAAAGGGTGAAGGTCGCCTAGCGGACATGTTGACCAAGAGTTCGGTAGTGCCGGGCAAGGGGATTGATTTCAGCACAATTTCACATATTTTGATTTTTGCAGCGGCGCTTTACCTTTTCTCCTCGCTTTTTATGTGGCTCCAAGCATATTTAATGGCTGGCGTAACTCAACGAACTGTTTATCGACTTCGGGAAAAAGCAGAGCAAAAGATTGGTCGCCTTCCTCTGAGATATTTTGATACTCAATCTCGAGGAGATTTACTCAGCCGAGTAACTAACGATATTGACAATATTTCTAACTCTTTGCAACAGGGACTTTCGCAGATCTTGAACTCGCTTCTTACTATCGTCTCAGTCTTGGCCATGATGGTTTGGATTAGTCCAATTCTTGCTCTGGTTTCCTTAATTGCCATTCCATTAAGCATGTTTGTTTCTATTCGCATTGCGAAGAAATCTCAGAGCCAATTCATTGCACAATGGGACTGGACCGGAAAATTAAATGGTCACGTAGAAGAGATGCATACTGGCCACGCTCTAGTAAAAGTATTCGGACACCGCGAAAAAGCGATCGCCGATTTTGCAACTCTCAACGAGAATCTTTATCAATCGAGTTTCAAAGCCCAATTCATGTCGGGAATTATTCAACCGACAACCCAGTTAATTTCCAATTTAATCTATGTAGCTATCGCGGTCTTGGGTGGATATTTAGTAACCATTGGATCAATGACATTGGGAGATGTACAAGCATTTATTCAATATTCGCGTCAATTTGGTATGCCGCTGGCCCAAATTGCCGGCCTTATGAATATCGTTCAATCCGGAGTTGCTTCAGCAGAGCGCCTCTTTGAACTGTTAGATGCCGAAGAAGAGAAACCAGATTCACCGGATCTACTTCCTATGGGCAGAGCTAAAGGCGAAATCTTCTTCGATAATGTGGCATTTAGATATGTAGTCGATCAGCCACTAATTGAGAACTTCACCCTTCATGTTCAACCAGGTCAAACCATTGCAATTGTTGGGCCTACAGGCGCTGGGAAAACCACGCTAGTCAATTTGTTGATGCGCTTTTATGAAATAGATGCGGGTTCTATTACCGTTGACGGCCGAGACATTAGGGATATGTCCCGGGATGATCTGCGAAAGCAATTCGGAATGGTGCTGCAAGACACCTGGCTCTTCACCGGAACAATGCGGGAAAATATTGCTTTCGGATCCTTAGATCCAGATCACCATGCTGTGGTGGCCGCGGCGGAAGCAGCCAATATCGACCACCTGTTGCGTTCTTTACCTGAAGGTTACGACTCCAAACTCACCGACGACAATTCCACTGTCTCCAATGGCGAAAGGCAGTTGATCACCATTGCACGAGCATTTATGGCAGACCCGGCAATATTGATTTTGGATGAAGCCACTAGTTCGGTAGATACCCGAACTGAGATTTTGGTTCAGCAGGCTATGTTGAAGTTACGTTCTGGGCGTACCAGTTTTGTGATTGCACACCGACTTTCCACGATCAAAGATGCCGAGATGATTTTGGTACTTGATAAGGGAAGTCTGATTGAGCAAGGAACACATGAGGACCTCATGGCCAAGAAAGGCTTTTATTTTGATCTCTACGCCAGCCAATTCGCATCAGTCATCGAAAATGATTAAAAATATGCGCAGCTTGCTCGCCGGCGTTGGTGTCCTGTTAGTCGTTATTTATGCTGCGGGTTCTGGATTTTGGGTCAGTTCAGGAGATGCTTGGTATAAAACGCTGAAGGCACCGTCTTGGCAACCACCTGACTGGGTCTTTGGGGTTGTCTGGCCTTACAACTTCATAGCGCTGGGAATTGCTTCTTTCTATATCGCCAACCGTTTGACCCAAACATTGACCGTGACTTTCTTGGTTTTCTTCGCGCTCAGCGTCTTCATGGCTCTTGCTTGGTCATACCTTTTTTACTCTCGTCACGATTTAACATCGGCAGCATTGACCTTAGCGTTGGCCGCAATTTTGACCCTGCCAGTTCTGCTCATTAGTTGGCAGGCGTCAAAAGTGGTCGGACTTCTATTGGTGCCTTATCAACTGTGGATCATCACTGCCACCACGCTTTCGGTGGGATATCTGCTTAAGAACTAATTTTCATTTACTACTTCTTTTGTTCTTGTATTCCACGATGTAATGCACGACGAAACCAGCGACTAATCCCCAAAAAGGCGCCCCTAATTTCCACGGATGGATATTGGAAACCGTTACCAGAAAAGTAATAAGAGCCGCTTCTCGGTACTGCGGATCAACTAGGGCATCATGAGTGCTGTTTGCAATTGCGGGAAGTAAAGCAAGACCGGCCATTGAGGCGAGCATCGCTCCGGGTAGGGCGCCGAAAAGCCCCAACATGGTGGCACCTAAACCCCCAACAATTATGTAAACAATTCCGCAGACAACCCCCGCGGTATATCTCCTTGTCTTATCTGGTTCAGCCTGCTCTCCAGAGCCAATCGCAGCCGTGATTGCCGCACTATTGACTCCGCTGCCCAACATTCCCGCCGTAAGAAAAGAGAGCACTCCCGAAAACATGAGCGATTGATTTATTGGTGCTCTAAATCCAGCAGCGTTAAGTACTGCCAAACCTGGTGCAAATTGTGTGGTCAACGTAAGGAGCGTGATGGGTATCGCAAGAGTGATTAATCCACTGATAGAAAACGTTGGATTCATCCACACCGGATGAACGATGCCCGCATGAATGTGTGGGTTATGAAACTTTCCGCTGATGATCGCGAGAATCAATCCGATAATGACGCTTGTAATAACTGGAGCTCGCCAACCCATTCGACGCGCAAAGAAATAGCCCAAGATCATTCCTGTTGAAATGATGGGTTCTTCGGGAAGCGTTCGAAAAATATTCACTCCAAATTCGAAGAGAACTCCGCCCAACATTGCCATGATGACGGGCCGTGGAATAACAGAAAGAATCTTTTCCAGTAAGCCTGTTGCTCCCACAATAAAAATTAGAACAGAAGATATGAAGTAAGCACCAACCGCTTCACTTGCCTTATGGGTTGCCAGCCCAGTAACTAATAGCGCAACCGAAGGCGTAGACCAAGCAGCAATGACGGGAATGCGAAATCTCAGCGACATCATCAAACCCATCAACCCGGGCCCTGCCCAACATGCAAATAGCCACGATGCAGTTTGTCGTTCGGAAAAATGACCGGCCTTCGCCGCTTGAATCATGATGGCTACTGGCCCAGTGCTGGATATCAAAACAATTAATATTCCAGACATTGCAGCACTCCACGAAAGTGCTTTTGGAAATTCTTTAAGATTTTTCCAGAGCGCAGTTAATGGTGAAAGTGATGCGGTACCTAAATATTCATCGCTCATATCAATTTGGTTGAGCGGAATTCTCTTCAATCTCTTTTCGGATGGCATCCATATCTGCTGCTCGCACCGCCGCGATTAATTCGGCAAAATTGGATTCTGGCAATGCACCTGCTTGATTAAAGAGCATGATGCCATCGCGAAATGCCATCAAAGTCGGAATAGATGAAATCCCTGCCATGCCCGCCAATTGTTGCTCCGCTTCAGTATCAACCTTTCCAAAGGTAATATCAGAGTGGGTCTCTGAGGCTTTCTCAAAGATCGGACCAAACATTCGGCACGGTCCACACCAAGCGGCCCAAAAATCAACGAAGACAATCCCGGGTTGCATGATGGCTGCTTCAAATGTCTCTTCCGTCAACTCCACCGTAGCCATGTCAACCCTTTCATCGTTGTGTAAGGACTTAGGCTTCCAGCCAGAGGTGAAAAGTTCAACTTCTATTTTCTACGCGTATTTCAAGCATCCCGCGCCGGGTTATTGGTTAAAGCGTTTGACCCAGTTAAATCTTTCATAGACCTCTTCGAAACCTAAACGGCGCATATTTCGAAGCGATGGATTTGGCTCGCCCTCAGCTTCGCTCCCAGTTTCAGTACTAGCCCAACTCAAATCCAATTCTGAAGCGGCCCGCAACCTGGCAACCATAAGCGCACTCTGCGCCCCGCGATTGCGGTGACTTTCAAGCGTTGCGGCTCCGCTCAAGCAGGCAACATCTCCACGAAGGTAAAGCGCTCCGACACCCACCATGGTGGCTTCATCGAATGCACCAAAGATCTTCCAATCGGGCATTCCAACATGCGCACTCATCCACCTTTGTAAGGTGGGATCGGGCAAGCCAAATCCATCCCAGTAGACCCGCCCGTATTCATCCCCTTCGGAAATATCAATTTCGCGTACTTCCAAATCTGATTCGACATCTGGAATGTCATTGAGTTCTCTTAATAATTTGACCCATGAATGGCCTTTAACAAAACCATCAACTGATAATAAATCTTCAAAATTTTCTGGTTGAGCAAGTGGGCTGACTTGTAGCGTGGCGACCTTGCAGCCGTTAGTTATATAAAGCGATTCAATGGCTTCTAGAAAATCAACGGATATTGGGCGATCTATACCTATTCCGATCACACGTGACCAAAAACCACCGGTTGGATCATTGGCCATCAATGAGGCAACTCCACCCCACACCTGATAGACCTTCATCCCCAGCTCTTTTGCTACATCTTTTGGTGCCAGCGAAAAGGAAGCAGCCAAATACGCCGCTTCTGCAGCCTCGACAATTCGGGCCTTTTCCTTCTGGTTCAAATTCATTTTTGAACAGTAATAGAAGATCAATAGTTGAAAGAGAGTTTCATCACCAAAGTAGAGCCAGCCCCAAACTTGAGAGAGCCAGCACCTATAGAGATCGCTGAAACCATTAGATTTCAATGCTTTTAGGCGTCATACATTTCTAAGTGATGAAGCAGACATTGAATATGTCCAATTTTGGTTCAGGTCAAAAAAGCGAAAGCGTTATTCTTTACCCATGGACGCGAACGTATTTGAATTAGAAGAACTAGAAAACCAGATCGAAGATTGGCAGCTTCTCTCTGAGATTGATAAAGATTTCATGATCTCCCAGATCGAAATCTTATTAACCGAATTTTCTGCCAAGTAAGAGTTTTCTCTCAAAGCTTATTTAGTGGGGTTACCGGAGAGCAGCCCCGCTAGATAAAGCGAAGTTTCAGATTCCCCCGAATCTGTGTTGGAAAAGGCTAGACACCTAACGGCCTCGCTTTGGGATTACCTCCCATCTGAATCCAGAAGCGGGGCTTTTCCATCTCTGTCGCCTGATTTCCCAGCCCATTCCCAGCCCAAATCGGTATTTTCACCCTAAGGAGAGGCCAAAACCGGGGAAAAAGGAAATAAATGGAAATAAATGAAGATAAATCAAAATTCTTTCCCCCAGAGCACAACATTTGCCCCGCCCAGGTGTCTTAACTAGTAGAGGGCAGGACGCTGCTCACTAAAACAGGAGATAAATCACATGGCACTTCGCAGAAAAGCGAACACAACGGTGGAAACCGTCGTGCCATCCACCGTATCCGATTGGTCAGTTGCCGATCTCTCCGCTCTTTACGCCGCAGAACGCTCATCCTTGGTTTCCCAGGCTCGCCGAATTCTCCGCTCCGATGCTGATGCCGCTGAAATTGTCCAAGAAGCATTCCTCAAGTTCATCATGGCCGCTCCTGAGTTAGATACCCACGATCGTGCCCTGGCTTACCTTCGCACCACCGTTAACAACCTCTGCCTTAACCAAATTCGGGCGACTGGGACGCGCCCTAATTTGGTTGCTATTGATTCGGATACCTCTCAAGAACGCTTAAATGAGATCTCGGCTCAGGCTCACATTCCTTTTGATGCCACTCTGGCCGCTGCTGAAGATGCCTCTATTATTCGCGAAGCCCTTTCCCGCCTCTCTGCCGATCAACGCACCGCGCTAGTTATGTGGGAGATGGAAGGTCGCACCACCGAGGAAATCGCCGCTGCGATTGGAACCACCCCAGCCAATGTTCGCCATGTGGTTGGTCGCGCTCGCGCTTCCTTCGTCCGAATCCTTACCGAATGGGTCGTTGACGAAGAAAATGGCACCACCGCCCTTGAAGCTTTGTCCTCTTCTTATAAGAAGGCTGCCGAACTGGCCAAAAAGTCCTCTAAGGCTGCCCTTTCCCTCATTATTTTGGTTGTGGCCTTCTTGGGCTTCAACACCGTTACTGGCCATGATGCCGCCAAGGTTTCTCCAGTTGCTAGTTCACAAGTAACTGGAAATAGCGATTCCTCACTCCCAGTTGCGGTACCAACAACCTCAGCTTCCGCTTCTGAAACCACTCCATCAGCTTCATCGACCCCAACCCCAGCAGGTACCCCTGCCGGTTCGGTCAAATCTTCGACCCAGGTTCCACAGGTTGATGTGAAGATCCCCGCCCTTACCTTTGCTGGCTTGGATAAAGCAGGCGTACCAACTGGTTTTACCGCCACTGATACCCAAGGCCACCTAGGCAAATTGATCATTGGCAAGCCTTCCCCCATTTTGACCGCTGATGGCCTGGTCCTAAAGACCAACGCCATGTCTTACGACCCAGCAGCCGTCAACGTCCTCTTGGATCAGACACTGAGCGTCTCGGGAGCCGGTACGACTTATACGGCCAGCGCCTCGGTTACACTTGCTCACAATTGGACTCCGCTCAAGCTCTCCGCAACAACGACCGACTTCCAACGTCTAGAAGATGGTTCCTATTTGGTAACCGCCACCTTATTCGTTGATTCATTTGTTGAAACTGGTATGGCCATCCCGGCCGCCCAGGGCGTAGATGTAACCGCGGCACCATCGCAGATCACCACCAGGATTCTCCTGAATGCGACGAAGTCCCAGATTTTGGCTCAGGCAATACAGGTCTCCACTGTGGGATCGAAAGGAGTGAAGTAAATGGCTTCGCTCATCAACCAGGTTTCCGATGCAGTCCGGATATTGCGTCGGAATAGAGATGTGTCAGCACGTGCGACTCATCTCGAAGCCGCAGGTGGGAACGTCCCATCAGCGACTATTGAAAGGAAAACAATGTCTACAAAGACAGCTTTTAAGCGCGTAGCGCTTGTTGCTGCTGCAGCGTTGGCAATCGGCGGAATCTCTGCCGTGTCAGCAAATGCAACACCTCAAGCCGATACGCTCACAGCTTCAGTTGCAACTTCGTCTACCACAAGTGGCGTTGCTGTAACCACAGTTTTGAACCAGAGCTTCGTTGCAAGCGCTGGCGCTGACGCTGCTTCGATCACTGCCTCATTGGTAAGTGGTCCTGCAGGTAACTCAGCTCTTCCAGTTCTTACTCACGCAGGTGGCACCGATGTGAACGCTGCTTCTGTAGCAATTTCTGGTGGAAACCTTATTTCAACCACAACAGCAACCGCAGGTGGAGCAACCACTGGTTTCACCACCGCTACCTTGACACCACTTGTTTCCGGTACCTACGTAATCAAGTTCACTCCAGCAGCAATCGGCGGTGTTACCAATGCTGCTGCTTTGACTTGGACCGTCACTGTTGCTGCTCCATTGACTCCAACTGCTGCTGATTCAAAAGCAATTGAGAACGCTGACGAATCAACTAGCGCCTCTGCCGACTCGGTAATTGCAGGCGACAAGACCATCAATGCAGCCGCACAACGCGCAAGCATTGTTGTAACCGCCAAGAATGGTGCAACTGATTTGACCGCTGCTACTGCGCTTACTGCAACAATTTCTGGTCCTGGTGTATTGGGTATCAGTAACGTTGGTGCTGTTACTACTCAGACTGCAATTGGTCGCGCGATCACTGGCACAGCTGGCCAAAATGTCATCGGCGTTTTCTCTGATGGAACTGCTGGTTCAGCAACTGTAACAATTTCTGCTGGTTCAACCGTACTTGCAACCAAGACTGTTGTCTTCTACGGAACCACTGCAAAGATTGTTTCTACTGTTGTTAACTCTGTTATCCCTGTTGGTGCCCTTGGCGCAACTCTTGGCGCTATCACTGCAATTTTGACAGATGCAAATGGAAACCCAGTTGCAAATGCTAATGCTTACGCAGTTTCTGACACTGTTGGTGTTATCAGCAACTCCTACACTGCAGCAACCGCTGTTTCAGACTCCACTGGAAAGGTTACCTTTGACCTCGTAGGTGTAGCCGCTGGAACTGCAAATATCACCATCACAACCAATACTTCTTCATCTGTCACCACAGGTGTTAGTGCTACTCCTGTAGCAGTTCGTGTTGGTGCTGCTGCGGCAAACGCAACCATCTCCTTTAACAATGCTCAGTACCTCCCAGGAGAAGCTGCAATTATTACCGTCACAGTTCTTGATGCTGCTGGCAAGCCAGTTCCAAATGCACCTTATATTGGCGTGTTCGCTGCCGATCTCGTTAGCAACTACGCTCTAAGTTCAGGAAGCTTGTCTGGTTCCGCTAACATCACAACCACTGGTTCAACCGGCACTGCAACCTTCAAGGTCAACATGCCTTTGGCTAATGGAACGATCGTAATCTCCGCCACCGGTGGAGCTCTCCTTGCAGCAGCAAACCAAGTAACCATCAGTGGTTCTGCAGTTGCTGCTGCTGATACTTCAGCTATGGACGCTGCTAACTCAGCTGCTGATATTGCTGCTGAAGCTTTGGATGCTGCTAACGCTGCAACCGATGCTGCTACTGCTGCTGCTGACGCTGCTGACGCTGCAACCTCTGCTGCACAAGATGCTGTAGATGCTGCTAACGCTGCAACCGATGCTGCTAACACTGCTGCTGACACCGCTGCTAACGCAGAAACCGCTGCTAATGCTGCAACTGACGCTGCTAACGCAGCTGCAGATGCTGCTGATTCAGCAACTGCTGCCGCACAAGATGCTGCTGATGCTGCTAACGCTGCAACCGATGCTGCTAACAAGGCTGCTGACCAAGCTGGTCAAGCCCTTGCTGCAGTCAATGCTCTTGCAACTTCTGTTGCTTCATTGCTCGCATCTGTTAAGGCTCAGCTCACCAGCTTGACCAACCTGGTTGTAAAGATCCAGAAGAAGGTCCAGGCCTAATTACCCCTTCGTTAGGAATTCGTTCCTAGCAAGGATGTAAATAGTTAAAAAGGAAGCCCGCCTCTTGGAAACAGGAGGCGGGCTTTCGCCATTCTTGAGTTAAATACCTAATCGAAATTAGGTGCGAAATAGGTTTTTCGGTGAAACCCTCGTGGGAGAGCCTTGCCTTTAAGGTTGAACGAGTAAGTTTTTATCATGCTAAAAATGATCCAGAATTCAACCTCAACCAGTTCCGCTGCGAAGCGATTAATCCTGGGAACCCTTTTAGCGCTATTGGCCGCCACTGGCATTCAAGCCCCCGCCCGAGCAATCACAGTTCCCACTTTTGGGGCCTTTCCTGCCATCAACGCGACTTGGGGCGTAGGTGCAGTTGCCGTCACGCCTCCAACATCAAATTCCGGTGGATCATGGTCACTGACTTCTTCTAACCCATCGGTTGCATCAGTTGTAGCAGGAACTACTACCTTGGCAATCCTCAACATTGGAACGTCCACAATTACAGCGAGCCAGGCTTCATTCGCAGATTTTGGTCCAAAGAACATCACTACGGTTTTGACCGTCGGCGCAGCAACACCAGTTACTGGGTCTTTTCCCGCAATTAATACCGCATTGGATCAAAAGACAGTTTCCCTAACGGAGCCAACTTCGCAATCTTCTGGAGCATGGACTTACATTTCTTCAAATCCATCGGTGGCCTCAGTTTTAGGTTCTACGTTGACATTGAATTCCATTGGAACTGTAACGGTCACAGCGACTCAGGCCGCCAACTACAACTGGGCCGCCGTTATTAAGACCGCTCTCGTCACGATTACGGGCGGAGCTCCCGTTGTATCGCCATTCCCCGATATGCAGGTTGTGCTGGGTTCGGTTTTGAGCATGGCGCTTAATCCACCGACATCAACTTCATCTGGAGCTTGGACTTTCACCTCTTCTAATCCGACTGTGGCAACTGTGGTTGGAAATGTACTGACACCACTTTCGGTCGGCACGTCCACCATCAGCGCCATTCAGGCAGCTAGCGCAAATTACGCATCCGTCACCAAAACAATGACTGTGACAGTTGTAGGTGGACCTCCAACTGTAGGTGCTTTTCCGGATGTGACTGTGGCGCTTAAGCCACTGGCCACCAATTCATTTACTTTGCCACCACCTACTTCTAATTCCTCCGGGACATGGACGTACATATCGGCCAACCTTCAGGTGGCCACGATTGCTGGGAATGTAGTGACTGTGGTGGGGGCTGGAACATCAGTTATTTCGGCAACCCAAGCAGCGTCTGGCAAATATGGCGCTTCATCGCCCGTGTCTATGAATCTCACCGTTACTGGTGCCGCTCCAACTGTAGGCAAGTGGCCTGATATCGCTAGAAACTTAAGTGATGGCAAATTTACGCTCACTCCACCAACGTCAACCTCGGCCGGGGCATGGAGCTACAAATCCGAAAACCCAAATATTGCCACGGTTTCAGGAAATGAAGTAACCCCCGTTGGCGTCGGTAAAGCGATCATTACTGCAACACAGGCTTCCGACATTTTCTGGGCTTCGGCCACAGCGCAATTGAGTTTGTCATTAAATGGAATAGTTCCAGTTGTTGGATCCTTCGCTCCCATATCTATTGGTTTGGGAGATGCACCTTTCAATATTTCTTTCCCAACTTCAACTTCCTCGGGTGAATGGGTCCTCACATCCAGCAATCCGGCAATCGCATCAGTTACCGGAACTCATGTCGCTGCAGTTGGTTTGGGAGTGACAACCATTAGCGCCATTCAGTCCGCACAAGGAAATTATTCCGCTTCAGCACCTGTCACATTTACTGTCACAGTTCTGCCAGTTCCAGAAGTATCAGCGCTGCAAGATAAAAATGTTTCGCTTAGCGAAAAGACGGTCCTGTTGACTGATCCAACTTCAACTTCATCTGGCACCTGGAGTTACACCTCATCTGATTCGGGTTTAGCAACTGTGGATGGCAAAACAGTGCATCTACTTTCCGTGGGAACTGTGACCATAAAAGCGATACAAGCAGGGACAAAGGATTTTGCACCCGTCACAAAAACTTTCACAATAAAAATCGGTTCCAAATCACCAGTTGTCGGTTCGCTTCCATCCATATCATTAGTTGTCGGTGAGGCACCTCGAAAGATTGCAACTCCAACTTCTGATTCTTCGGGGGAGTGGGTCTTCACTTCTGCAAATCCTTCGATCGTTTCCATCGCTAACGGTTCTCTCATTTCATCGGCTTCCGGAACTGCAATCATCACCGGGATTCAATCCGCGCAAGGTGAATTCTCGGCATCAGCACCAATCACCTTTACAGTAACTGTTTTAGGTAAACCAACTATTGGTTCTATCACAAATCGAACTTCTAACTTAAGTGAAAAGTCGATCACTCTTTCAAATCCGGCCTCTAATTCACCTGGCTTATGGAGCTTTACATCATCTAATCCAAAAATTGTTGCTGTATCGGGAAATGTCTTGACTCCTAAAGCCGTTGGTGTTGTCACGATCACCGCAATTCAGTCTGCAACAGCAACATTTTCATCGGCAACCACAACATTTACGGTGACCATAAGCCCAGGCACCGCCAACATTGTTTGGAATCCAATAATTGTGAAAATGACTGGCGCGGGTTCAGTAATCGTTCCACCTCTTTCACCTTCCAAAGGAGTTTGGGGTTACACAATTTCTGATCTTTCTGTAGCAGTTATTGCTGGCGGAAAGATTCAAGGATTGAAAGCTGGAAAGACGACAATTACGGCAACTCAAGTTGCATCCGGAACATACGGTGCACTTCGCGTAACAACAACGTTAACGGTTGTCCCTTCCGTTTCTATTACTGCATCTGGTCGCACTATTACAGTTTCAGTATCTGGCGGAATTGGAAAAGTGCTAATTAACGACAAGCCCGCAGTAGTTGGAAAGAATGTTGTGACTGCTGGCGCGAAGATTATTCGTGTTTTTGTGAATGGATTGCCCGTCTTGACAAAAAGTCTAAATATTAAATAAATATCTATATTTAGGGTAGATGTCTAACGATTACTGCAGTTATCGCATCATTATTAGCGCTATTTCACAGTCAAAATAGGGCTGGCTCGTAGTGCACCACTGTTATTTATTTAGACGAACGAAATAATTTTCCTACTGCTGAAAAA
>JBAXSZ010000043.1:0-14484 GCA_037130455.1 Actinomycetes bacterium
TTTCCAAGCGTGCGCACTCGGCCGCTATGCGAATCCTCCAGAGGAGAACCTTATCCCGACCGAGACGGCTAGAATTCCACCCAGATCCTCCGTGCGACGTTATCGTGCTGAACTCCCCCAGGGCTGGAAGGCAGCAAGGGTAGGCCCGCTCTGATGGGTGCACGGAGGGTCCTTGTAACTGTCAGTGGCTAATAGAAGGGTGTGGCGGTGTCCTTAGCTCTCTATCGCAAATACCGACCTTCGACCTTTGCCGAAGTCATTGGGCAGGAACATGTCACTGAACCCCTTTCCAATGCACTGACCTCAGGCAAGATCCATCACGCCTATCTATTTTCCGGTCCCAGAGGCTGTGGAAAGACCTCCAGCGCTCGCATCATGGCCCGAAGCCTGAATTGCGAAAAGGGACCAACCCCAACTCCATGCGGTGAATGTCAATCCTGCAAAGATTTAGTCGCCAATGGACCTGGATCTATTGATGTCATTGAACTAGATGCGGCAACTCACGGTCTGGTCGACGATGCGCGCGAACTTCGCGACAAAGCATTTTTCGCGCCAGTTAATTCCCGGTACAAGATTTATATTATTGATGAGGCCCACCAGTTAGGGCCAGGAGCAGCCAATGCCCTGCTCAAAGTTGTCGAAGAACCGCCACCACATGTTCTATTTATATTCGCCACAACCGAACCTGAAAAACTTATCTCCACTATTCGCTCCCGAACTCATCACTACCCGTTTCGGTTAGTGCCACCTGGGATTTTGGCGGCGCACTTAGAAAAGATTTGTAATGCCGAAGGCATCAAAGTTGCTAAAGGCGTGGTTCCCTTGGTTGTTAGGGCTAGCGGGGGATCTGTTCGTGATGCACTCTCCATCTTGGGCCAACTTTTAGCTGGTGCTGGAAAAGCTGGAGTGACCTATGAAATTGCGATTCAATTGTTGGGTTACACCGATGGTGCACTACTCAATGAAGCCATAGATGCATTGGCAGCCCACGATGCGGCAACACTTTTCAAGACTATTGATCGAGTTATTGAGTCAGGCCATGATCCGCGCCGTTTCACTCAAGACTTTCTGGAGCGCTTGCGCGATCTAATTATTGTCGGCGCGGTTGAAGACAACGCCAGCCATATTTTGCGGGAAATCCCAACGGATCAATTGCAACGAATGCGCTCTCAGGCGACGTTGATTGGTACAGCTACCATTATTCGTTCGGCAGATATTGTCGCGGAAGGATTAACGCAGATGCGTGGAGCTACTGCGCCACGACTAATGCTTGAACTCATTTGCGGACGCATACTTTTGCCAGATTCTTCTGACTCAGGTCTCTTGGCTCGCTTGGAGCGTTTGGAACGCACGTCAACAGCTATGTCACCTGTTACTTCAGTACCTGCCGCAGAATCGGCGCCGACTATCGCAAGATCAGCACCAGTTGAACCGAAAGTCGCGCCAGTCAGCAGCGACAAACCAGCACCTGTTGCCGAATCTCGACCTGCGCCAATTCGCGCAGCAGCACCGTCACCGGCTCCCATCAAGCCAACCGGGCCGATCGATATAGCCGCATTGCGCAGGTTGTGGCCAGATGTAATTGAAAATGTAAAAAAGCGTCGGAGACTTACGTGGTCTCTTCTCAGCGCCAGCGCACAAGTCTTATCAGTGGATGAAAAAGCAATCACAATCGGAATTGTTAATACTGGGGCCAGAGATTCTTTTATTCGTTCCGGCTCGGATGAAATTCTTCGTGCTGCCTTCGTTGATGTAACCGGATTGGATCGAAAGATCGAATGCGTTGTGGATTCCACCGTCAACTCACCCGCAGTGGGTAGAACAGTGGAAGATCCTTCTGATGCTAATCAACTTTCGGGAACGGAACTTTTGATGCGCGAATTAGGAGCAAAAGTCATTAAGGAGTTCACCAAGGAATAGCGCTTCGTGCGCTACGGTGTGAACTATGTACGAAGGAGCAATTCAAGACCTCATCGATGAACTCGGACGTTTGCCTGGGATCGGACCTAAGAGCGCGCAGCGAATTGCTTTCCATATTATTCAATCCGAACGAGTCGATGTTTCCCGGCTGGTTGAAGTTCTTCGGACAGTCAAAGAGCGCGTTAAATTTTGTATCGAATGTGGAAATATCACCGAAGAAGAACTTTGCCGAATCTGCCGAGACCCGCGACGCGATAGTTCCTCAATCTGTGTGGTTGAAGAAAGTAAAGATGTTTTAGCTATTGAAAAGACTCGCGAATTTCGCGGGAAGTATCACGTCCTTGGTGGAGCGATTTCGCCCATCGATGGAATCGGTCCAGAGAATTTGCGGATCAGGGAATTGCTCACTCGGCTTGCAGCCACTGAAATCCAAGAGATCATCATTGCTACAGATCCCAACCTTGAAGGCGAAGCAACCGCCACTTATTTGATTCGATTGATCAAACCCATGGGGATCAAAGTCTCTCGTTTGGCCAGCGGACTGCCGGTTGGTGGCGATTTGGAATATGCCGACGAAGTGACCTTAGGGCGGGCGTTTGAGGGTCGAAGGACCGTTGAGCCCTAAATATCTCACATAATAAGATGTCTGAGCGTCTCATTATTTAGGATAAGTAGCCTAGATTAAATTTTTCTGTCAGATTTACGCCATGGGATTGATTGTTCAAAAATATGGCGGTTCCTCCGTTGCTGATGCCGAGGGGCTAAAACGGGTTGCCAATCGAATCGTGGCCACCAAGCGAGCAGGCCATCAGGTCGTCGTCGTAGTGAGCGCCATGGGCGATACCACCGATGAGCTCATCGAATTAGCCAATCAAGTGACACCCCTTCCTAACGGTCGCGAGCTCGATATGTTGCTGACCGCTGGCGAACGAATCTCTATGGCTCTTTTAGCAATGGCAATTGGAAATCTTGGTCACGAAGCACGTTCATTCACCGGATCTCAAGCCGGGGTCATTACCGATTCCGCACATGGTCGAGCCCGAATCATCGATGTAACTCCTGGTCGAATTAAAGAAGCACTCGATGAAGGAGCGATCGCAATTGTCGCTGGCTTCCAAGGAATTAGCCAAGATACCAAAGATGTAACAACGCTTGGTCGTGGCGGATCTGACACCACGGCAGTTGCGTTAGCCGCTGCATTAGATGCTGATGTTTGTGAAATTTACACCGATGTCGATGGCGTCTTCTCTGCCGATCCTCGCGTTGTACCTACGGCCAGAAAATTAAAGACGGTAACTTATGAGGAGATGTTGGAACTTGCGGCATCAGGAGCAAAAGTTCTCCATCTTCGTTGCGTGGAGTATGCACGACGCTATGACTTACCAATTCACGTTCGATCATCTTTTTCAAATAACGAAGGAACTTGGGTGGTTAAAGATCATCCAGAAGGAGGCGACATGGAACAAGCAATCATCGCTGGAATCGCTCACGATCGTAGCGAAGCCAAGATCACCATCGTTGGTGTTCCCGATCGAACAGGTATCGCGGCCCGAATTTTCCAAACGATCGCCGATGCTCACATCAACATCGACATGATTGTTCAAAACGTTTCCGCTGCCGCAACCGGTTTGACTGACATTTCTTTTACCTTGCCAAAAACCGAAGGTGGTCGTGCCACGGAGGTATTAAACAAAGTTCAAGGCGAGGTTGGTTTTGCTTCACTTCAATACGATGATCAAATCGGCAAACTCTCCTTGATTGGCGCCGGTATGCGTTCACATCCTGGTGTAACAGCAACTTTCTTTGCTTGCCTAGCAGATGCTGGCGTCAACATCGAAATGATTTCCACTTCCGAAATTCGGATTTCCATAATTTGTCGCGCCGAAGATATTGAGCGCGGCGTGAAAGCTGCCCATACTGCCTTTGATCTTGATACTGATGAGCAAGCAATAGTTTACGGAGGAACCGGTCGATGAAAAAGAAGTTACCTTCACTTGCAGTAGTTGGCGCCACGGGTGCTGTTGGAACGGTTATGTTGGATATTCTTACCAAGCGTCCAAATGTTTATGGTGAAATTCGACTAATTGCTTCAGCACGAAGTGCCGGTAAGAAACTGATGTGCCGCGGTGAAGAATTAACTGTCGTTGCACTTTCTCCAGAAGCCTTCGAAGGCATTGATATTGCGATGTTTGACGTTCCAGATGAAATTTCGCAAGAGTGGGCACCAATCGCCGCCAAGAAAGGCGCGGTTGTGGTCGACAATTCTGGTGCTTTCCGAATGGATCCCGAAGTTCCACTTGTCGTCCCTGAGGTAAATCCCAAGCAAGCGAAGAATCGTCCGAAGGGGATTATCTCAAATCCAAACTGCACCACCCTCTCCATGATCGTTGCAATGGGAGCCTTGAATCGAAAGTTTGGACTGAAGGAATTAGTAGTTGCCTCTTACCAAGCCGCTTCTGGGGCTGGGCAAATTGGAATAGATACTTTGCGCGCCCAGATTTCTGCAGTCGCTGGAACCAACGTTGGCGATAACGCTCGCGATTCTCGCGACGTCATTACCGAATTTGGCCCATTCCCGGCCCCGCTTGCATTGAATGTGGTCCCTTGGGCTGGTTCTCTTAAAGAAGCTGGCTACTCTTCGGAAGAGCTAAAAGTAAGAAATGAATCTCGCAAGATTCTAGGAATGAAAGATCTAAAAGTGTCGGCCACATGTGTTCGCGTTCCAGTACTGACAACTCACTCTTTGGCAGTTCACGCAACCTTTAAGAAGAAGGTTTCGCGAAAGGATGCTCAAGAAGTCCTTCGGAAAGCCGCAGGGGTCGAACTCATGGATGATCCGGAAAACCATATTTTTCCAACGCCGGCTGATGTCGTAGGTACCGATCCAACTTGGGTTGGACGAGTACGTCAAAGTCTGGATGACAAGAAATCCTTAGATCTCTTTCTCTGTGGCGATAATCTGCGAAAAGGTGCCGCACTGAATACGGCTCAAATCGCTGAGTTGGTTGCGAAAGAATTTACTAAGTAATTCTTCTTAGTCAGACAGATTTATGATTCGGGCTCGGGCAGCGTTTCGCCGCAGATGTAATCACATATCTCCGCCAAGGCGGTTCTAGGAGGTATATCGATATTTTCTGGGTGCTTTAGACCTAAGGGTCCAACGGCAGCAGCCCTTAAGATATTTTCGGTGATACCTTGAATTTTAAGTTGCGAATTTCGATCGGTGTTGGTTTTCCAAGAACAGGAAAGTGTCATTCCGCACACCCAACCGTTAGTACCCGCATCTATGACACCGGCTCCGCCTTTCGTGGTGTAGTAAGTCATCGCTACGTTAAAATCGCTGCCCTTGATATTTACTTGCGAATTCAAGATTGTCTCTAGACCTGGCTCGGCGCCAAAGTTAGTGGAATCTACTTCGTTTCCAACGACATCCTTAATCAGTGCTCCAGTGGTAAGTCCAGTCCCAGCCACCGGCCATCTGGTTGCATCTTTCACCTTGTAATCCGCTCTAACCCCAAAACCGGCGAAGAGCTGACCAACGAGTTCAGATTGATTTAAAACATTTGGAGGCGCACCCCACTTATTTGTGATGAGCTCTGGATTTTCCTTAAACGGGTCAGTAGGTGAACCTTTCCAAACGACGAGTGTGCGGTCATTATTTTTCAGGCGCGAGCGCCAATAAGCAGAATTCGCGCCAAAGAAGAGCAGATTCACATTATCGCTTCTTGCTGCGAATGCCGCCTGCTGCATTGAAGTTGTCCAGTATTCCGAATGTCCATCATAAATTACCGAATCTGTTGACAAGAGGCTCGATGGATGATTGCTTGCGTAGATATTTTCTGTGTAGGAAATATCTAAACCCATGCTTTCGGCAATTTTCACTAAAGCTTGATCATTAACATCAAATTCGCCTTGTCCATTATTGTCATAAGGTCGATCAAAAGAAACTTCGCGTCCTGGAGAATAAATTGCTGGATTTGGTCCGTGGTACAGCGACCAGCCTCCCCAGGTGTTATAGGCCTGCCAGGTAAGAGTTGACACTTCAAGGAGGATTTTCGACTTTGCAACGTCGTTTCGGATGATCAATGGTGCATAACCTGCCGGTCCGCCATCATCAAATCTGGCCATATATATTCCGGTTGGGAAGTTCTTATCAATAGATATGGTTGAGGTTGTTGGCCAAGAGGTAGTTATTAAGTGAGTTACATCTTTGGTGACCTTGGCTGCAGAACCTCCGACAACCTTCCCGAGATTCTTGGAAAAAACTAACCTGGCTCCAGTTCCCTGGTAATAGCCCATTCGGAAAATTTGTAGCAAAGTCGGACGACTATTTCCAGACAGATGCAAACCTACTTGTTGGCCACAGCTGCTACTTGTGGCGTCAAACCAACCCACCACTCCCGTTTTAAATCTAGGGTGCTTTACCGGCTTCTCCCAATTAAGGTCTCCGACCTTCGCATTTTCTAAGGAAACCCAATTAGCTGGGTAAGTAAGGGCTTTGCAGGCATTGGCACTGTTACTACTAGCGCTGGCGAAAACGGGCCAGAGCAAAGTATTTGCAGCGATTCCGAGGGCAAGCAAAGTTCTTAGAAGTGAATATTTACTCCCCAAGACTCACTCGATTCCAAGTGTCAGGATAGGCGCAGAGAAAAATGCCTAATGCATCACCCAGGATGTGACTAATTAAAAGTAGCGCAGTTCAAGTGTTGGATTAATTGAACGGGGTCCTCTGACTGGTCACTCAACGAAAAGTGACCAGTCAGTTCACCGACCTCGGAAGAATCTTCTTCTTCGGCCTTCGCGTTTTACTTCTCGGAGCGATTCCTTCGATGGCTTTTTCATTAGCTCTGCCGCGGCGGCATCCCAATCGCCTTCCACGGTACGGCGGTCTGGAATATTGGAAGTTCCAAAAATGCTCTTATCGATCTCTTTAACATTGTTGCTTCCACACTTAGGGCAAACGGCAATGCCAGTGACGGTATTGCCACAATCAATACAGAGCGCCATCTAAACCCCTTGCTTAAAAACCTTAAAGACCAACCAACCGTAAGATTCCCAATGATAGTCCGCCACATATAACCCACGCGCTCAAACCAAAAAGAAGTGGCTTCCCACCGATCTTTCTCAGGGAACTCCAACGAACATTTGCCGCCATGGCGAATAACCCCATAGAAAGTAAAAATTTTGAAACGTTGATGAAGAAGCTCAAGGTGTGAGCTGGTAGGTGAACCGTGTTATTTAAAAGTGCGACTACAAGAAATGAAATGATAAAGGGCGGCAATAGTGTGGTCAGGGATAACTTCTTTTTTGGGGCTCCGGCGTCCCGCTCTCCCAAGGTCAACATGATCAAAAGCGGAGCCAAGAGGACCACCCGGGCCAACTTGGAAATTACGGCATACTGCATAGTGGATCCGCCCACTACTGATGCGGTGGCAATTACTTGGCCAACATCGTGTACCGCTGCGCCAATCCAGGCACCTGCTGTGGAATGAGACAGGGAGAAAAGTTTCGTTATAGGAGGAATAACAAAAATGGAGAGCGTGCCGCAAAGGGTTACGAGCCCCACCGCATAAGAAATTTCATCGCTGGCACTCTTTTTCGCAGAACCTATTGCTGCAACTGCAGAGGCGCCACATATTGCGAAACCTCCAGCAATCAGCATCGCCAGACTTGAGGACATTCTAGATTTCTTAGCGAAGAAGCGAACTCCAGTGAAGGTCAAGATAACAATGAGCAAAATAGCTGCAAAGCCTCTAAAGCCAATTTCCACAAATTTGTGTAAGGTAATTTGAAGTCCAAGAAGAATCACTCCAAAACGCAAGCATTTCTTCGACGCAAAATTTAGCGCTTCCTTGCCGGCCGTGGGCCAACTGAGAAAGTTAGAAATAAGAAGTCCGGCAATGAGCGAGAGAAAAAGTGGGCTAAGAAAGTAGTAGAAATGGTTTATCAGAAAAGTTACGGCGACCACTGCCGCGATGATGGTTAAATAAAATAAATCTCGCAGTGAAGGCAACTTCAAGAGTTTCACCAAATTCATTCGGCCTCCAAGCGCTTGGCCCACTGTGCCAGCTCATCGGCAATATTCTCTGGAATGCTGATCATCTCTTCGGAAATGGTAGATGGATGTACCCGTTTTGCGCCGGGGATCCGTCCGCCGCTAGTGAGAATATTTTGGGCAATCTCGGAAAAGCCAGCCAGGGAGTCTTCTCCAGCAACTTTCATAGGGTCGATAGTAATAATGGAGTGAGAAACTAATTGGGGCTTTGCATCATCGTCAGCTTTGAACATATCGGGAATGTTGACTGCGGTTTCCCCGCCCGAAAGTCCGGCTGATAATGATTCAACAAGCAGTGCCAGTGCGAAGCCTTTGGCACCTCCCAAAGGCGAAAGCATTCCCATAAGAGCTGCTTGAGCATCCGTTGTTGGATTTCCCTCTTTGTCCACGGCCCAACCCGCGGGGATGGGGTCTCCATTCTTTGCTGCAGCAGCAATCTTTCCTCTGGCGACGGCGCTGGTAGCCAAATCAATGATGATCGGAACTGGTGCGGCAGGAATACCAGCAGCAATGGGGCTAGTTGAAAGTATCGCCTTCTTGCCGCCAAATGCTGGCATGACCGCAGGGCCCGTACTAGTGATGATGGCGAGGAGATTTCTATCCAGTGCTGGATATAGGTAAATACCCAATGCGCCACAGTGATTGGAGTTCTTAATCGTGACCAGAGAGATGCCAGTCTCCTGCGCCATCCCCGCACCAATTTCAGCACCTCGGAAAACTTGCCAATGCCCCATGCCCGCGTTTCCATCGAAGGTTGCGACCGAGGCGGCCCTGGTCAAGGTTTGTAACGTAGCGTGCGGGTTGATTCCACCTTTTTGCAGTCTGGAAAAATAGAAGGGAAGGCGCATGAGGCCATGGCTGGCTGCCCCCCAAACATCGGAGCAAACAATGGATCGGGCGGTGACCTCTGAATTTTCGGCGGATAAACCACATTGCATCAAGCTTGTGGTGGCCTGCGCAATTTGATCGGTGGCCAGGAAATTCATGCCGTGGTCGCAAATGTTTTTACGTCACCAACAGCGCAGATTAAGTCCTTGTTACTCAACGCCCGGTCAATATCATCGCTGAGAAAACGGATGATTCGGGATTGGCTCTCATTGGTAATCCCCGCGATATGAGGTGTTAAGACGACGTTCTTCAACGTTTCCATTTCACCTACAACTGGCGGTTCACTCTCGCGGACATCTAATCCTGCTCCTGCGACTTTTCCAGATTTTAACGCCTGAATTAAATCTGTTTCATCAATGACCTCACCTCGGCCAACATTGATAATGAAAACGCCATCTTTCATCTGGGCAATGGACTGGGCATTAACAAATTTATTTGTCGAAGGAGTATTTGGAAGGTGGATAGAAATCAGATCTGAATTACTAAATACTTCTTCGGCACTTCCTAGCGAAGCATTCAACTCGTTAAGTTGTGCTTCTGTGGGAGTTGCATAGGGGTCATAAGCCTGAATCCGAAGACCGAATCCCTTGAGCAGATGTGCAGTGGCTCGCGCAGTTGCACCAAATCCAAGTAAGCCCCAAGTTTTGCCCGCGAGTTCCACTCCAGGGAGTCGATTCCACTGACCAGCAAGTGATGCCTGATTCAGTGGAATCGTGTCCCTCGCTAGCGAAAGTGCAAGTCCTAATGTGTGTTCAGCAACCGAAACTGCATTAACACCTAACGCTGCACTTACTGCGACTCCAGCGGCATTGGCTGCAGTCAAATCTATGTTGTCCAACCCAACTCCAGCGCGGGCAATAACGCGCAGATTGGGAGCAGATGAAATTAAATCCGAAGTGACTTTTGTTTTATTACGAACTACCCAGGCGGTAACTTCGGGCAGAATTTCTTTGATGTGTGACGGATCCTTCCAGAGGTCGGGTTCATAGCGAAGTTGGTACCGATTACTGAGAGCCTCAAACTCAGGACCCCAAACATCTTCGGTAATCAAAATCATGAACCCGATCTCCTTTGAAATTACTTCGTTAGCACATGAAGCGAATTAAGCGCTGATATAGAGCTTTGTGAAGGTGAATTCACGGTGTCCGAGAGACTCAGCGGCGGTAAGTCGCCCATTGATGGTTCGGTCGATGACGGTCATCAACCGATCGCCGGCTTCGGGTAATTCGTAGTCAAGTCGAAGCAGACCAGAAACATCCAGGTCGATATGTTCGCTCATTGTGGCAACTGTCTTTGGATTTGCAGTGAGCTTAATTACTGGCTCGATTGGATTACCAATGACATTGCCTTGGCCTGTTGGGAATAAATGAATCGCAGCACCTGCTGCTGCCATAAGAGTGATGCACTCTGCAGCTGCTGAGGATGTATCCATAAAATAGAGACCAGGTTTGTTCTTATCTGGTTCTTGTGCAGGTGCCAATACGCCAACAACTGGAACCGATCCAGTCTTAGCAATATTTCCCATGGCCTTTTCTTCAATAGTTGAAAGTCCACCGGCGATATTTCCTTGGGTTGGTTGTGATCCCAAGAGGTTGGCGCCAGTAGATTCAATTACTTCCATGTACTTGTCATAAGTAGTTTGGAAAGCCAAGCGACAGGCATCGTCGATGCAACGATCGGCAATCAAGTATTCGCCACCAGTTAGTTCGCTGGTTTCACCGAAGAAGACAGTTCCTCCGGCTTCAACCCAACGATCAACCGCTTCAGATGTAGTTGGGCAAGCGCCGAGTCCACTTGTTGTGTCAGATTCGCCACACTTAATGCTTAGAATCATGTCACCGTACTCAACTGGTTCACGTTCAATTTCGCTGGCATCTTGAAGAAATGCCTGAGCAACTCGAGAAGCTTGTTCAATAACTTTTAGATCGCCTTGTCCTTCAATTGCAATTCCAAAGACCGGCTTGCCGGATAGTTTGATTCCTTCAACAACTTTATTGGTCCAGTTAGGTTCAATTCCGATAACGATAACTGCAGCCACATTGGGATTCTTTCCAGTGCCAATGAGCGTCTGAAAAGTAAGTTCTAGATCTGCTCCGAATTGGAGTCGGCCATAGGCATGGGGAAGCGCCATGGTTCCAGGAACAACTTTGGAAACGGCTTCGGCAGCTGCGTTGGAGAGATCATCAACAGGGAGAATGACAACGTGGTTTCTAATTCCGACCATTCCATCTGGACGTCGGTAACCGGTTAAGCGCGGCTTAATTGCCATCTAGCACTCCTCATGTTGTGAACGTGTACGTACTCTCCGACTTTGATATCTGCAGTTGCGACGCCGACTCGCACTCCATATTTGATGATGTCTTCGCCATTCTTGATTTCTACCGCGGCGAACTTGTGTCCAAGCGGACATGCAGCCAATAAGTCGAAGGAATATTTCGTCCCTCCCTTAAGTGCTGCGCCATTTACTGAACCTGGCAACAGGTCCATTACGGCTACTGCTACCGAATCTCCATCGTGATGGAGAAGAAATTGCGGCGCGCTACCTGCCATTAGTTGTGCTCCTTTCGAAAGCGCGGATCTCCCATTTTGCTTTCAGTGGTCTGACCTCTTTGGCGGAGTCTATGGGATATGAGGTTAAATAGGCTACCCCTCTGCCAAAAAAGTATGAAGTGGTCTAACCTGTACCAATGGCAACTGAGTTGAGATACGGGATTATCGGCGCCGGCAGTATGGGCCGAGAGCACATCGAAAATATCAAAATTATGGGCGGAGCTACCATCACCGCCATCAGCGACCCATGGGAAGAATCCCGAAATGCCGCCCTGTCCATGGTTCCTGGTGCAAAGACCTTTTCCCACCATGTAGAGCTTTTGGAGTCAGGGTTAGTGGATGCCGTGGTGATTGCTTCACCCAACGACACCCATACTGCAGTACTCAAAGATGCGCTCGCTAGCGATATCGCAGTTTTCGTGGAAAAACCGTTGGCAACGACCATTGAAGATTGCAAACAAATTTTGGAATGGGATAAGGCCCGAACTGCTCTTACCTGGATGGGTCTGGAATACCGTTTTATGCCGCCTGTTGCCGAAGTCATTGCTCGATCCAAGGCTGGAGAAGTGGGAAAAGTACAACAGGTCTCCATCAGGGAACACCGTGAACCTTTTTATCCGAAGGTAGGCAACTGGAATCGTTTCGCTGAAAGAACCGGCGGGACCTTAGTTGAAAAATGTTGCCACTACTTCAATTTGATGGATCTGATTTTGGGTGAAAGACCTACCCAAGTATTTGCCTCTGGCGGTCAGAATGTAAACCACAAAGACGAGATTTACGATGGGCGACAAGCGGACATGTTGGATAGCGCATTCGTGATTGTCAACTACGCCAGTGGCGCACGTGCCATGTTGGATCTGTGCATGTTTGGTGAAGGTTCCTTCGACAAAGAGATTGTGACCATTGTCGGAGACCAAGGAAAATTAGAGTCCTTCTTGCCATCACAAACAGTTCGTTACAGCCGCCGAGCTGATTGGGGAAGAAAGTCAGGTTGGGACGCCAAGGCTGGAACTGGTCGAGGAAGTGAAATCAAGCAGGTCATTGATCTGAGTATTAAGTATTACGGGCATCACTACGGAGCTTCATATATTGAGCACGTTAAGTTTCGGGATGCACTATTAAACTCAACGACAGCAGAAGTGACGCTAGAAGATGGCATTACATCGGTTGCAACTGGACTTGCTGCTCACTTGAGTATTAAAGAAAATCGCCCGGTCGCGCTCAAGGAAATATTGGGATAAAAATTAATTACTCCAAGCCGTCCACGGCTTGGCATATTTATCAACGATGTCACTAAGGTTTCGTAATCGTGGAATAGAGACATCTCGAAGCGCTCCAGGTGTATCAGCGGCTCCGACGATATCGGCCCACACTGCTCGCCCAGCCAGGAAGCCACTAGCGCCGCCTAAGGCGCATGCGGTTACTGCATTAGCAAAGTTTTCCGCTTTCACACCATTGGATAAAACTACCCAAGGACCATTGATTGCTTCGCTCATTCTTTCAGCGTGGGCAGTTATCTGACTCAAATTTCCTTCACCGTGGAAAGGTACTTCAGCCTTGTATAGATCAGGTTTCCATGAGGCTGCTTCTTTTGCCGCTGTAATTAACTGCTCTTCACGATCAAATCCCAATGAAGAATCAAGCGGTGGTTTTACGATTATTTCAATGATGGAGGGAAGGTTTGCTTCATCACAGAGTTGATTGAAACTTGCAACCAGACGGGCTCTTTGTTCAACACTTTCATCGGCTCGCCACAGCACTAAAAACTTCAATCCGGCAGCGCCAATATTCTTCATACGAATTGGGTCAACAAGCGGGTCAACATCGGTGTCTGTAGCTGCGCCTCCGGCTGGACCAAGGAGTAAATCTGCTGCAGCAATCAATCCACAGCTGCTTGCAAGGGCTTTCTGATCCACGATTGCATCTAATCCAAATTCTTGATCCACCAAGAGCGCCGAAGCGTATGGGGAAAGTTCTCTAGCAACATCAACTTTAAATTGCGTTAACTGGCTGTCGATCACGGGTTCGCTTTGATGTGGTGCCAACATTCCTCGTAGCGCTTCTCGCTGATCTACGGCAACCATTGCTAGGGCCCCACTCTTTCGTGCGATTGTGTTCAGGTCTCTTCTCATAGTTGCCTCTCTAGGAACTTTTCTAATTCTTGAGTGTTTGGTATTCCAGATTGACCATCAATGGCTCGGCAGGAGAGTGCCGCTACGGCATTAGCTCGCCGTAATGAACTTTCCAAAGTTCTTCCTTGAACCAATTGCGCAATCAAGGCACCATGGAAAACATCGCCGGCTCCCAAGGTGCTAACTACATCAACAGAGAATCCTGCGGCATGCACATAACCTTCAGTGCTAGAGAATCCAGCGCTACCTTCGCCGCCGCAGGTTGCCACTACGGTGCATTCACTGGCCTGTGAATCTTGTTGCAATGATTGGGCTAATTCCAACTGCGGATAACGTAACTTCATCTGTCGATCGGTAGGTACAAAGAGATCCACAAGCGAAGGGTCAAAGTTTTCCACACCATAACCAGCATCAAAGGAGATCAAAGGACCCATTCCTTTTGAAACCTCTAATTCTCCCAGCATGTGGATTCCGACATGATCTGTATGAATCCAATCCGCCTTTTGGGCTATGGATTTGGCATGATCATTTATAGGAGCCTGATGCAATGGCTGCCGAGTGCTAATGGCTCGAGTGCTTCCTTCCAAGGCGGCAACAATCACACTGCCGGCGGTATGTGCACTCGCGAAAGAAATTCCTTGAGCATCGATCGATTCTCTTTCGAAAATCCGCAGCACCTCATGACCATCTTCGTCGTCGCCGATTGTTCCTACGATCGCTGTTGAAATTCCTAACCGAGCCAGAGCAACAGCAGCAACTGCCGCTGGTCCACCACCGGCTCGAACAATCTCTTTCGCCAGAACACGTTCATCGGCATCGGGATAGCGTTCAACCAGTGCAATAGTGTCCATGGTGATTACGCCCATGCAGACGACTTGCGGGCTATTTGCTTTCAGCATCTTTAACTGCGGTCGATCGTGCTCCAGAGATATGTTCCAA